>CAJXZV010000181.1 GCA_913063835.1 uncultured Eubacteriales bacterium | reverse complement strand
CCCTCGGTGGGAGGGAGTCGTGAGTTGCCCAGCAACAAGGCGCCGGCCGACCGCGGGTCGCCGGCCGGCGGGGCCCAGGCCCCGGAGACGGTCGAACTCGCCATCGGGAGCCTGGCCAACGCCCTCGACCTCCTCGGGAACGTCTACAACGACGTCCGGGACGCCCTGAACGAGTTCGTGGCCAACGCCTACGACGAGTTCATGATGGGCGGGATCCGCAACGCTGGCGCAGACCGCTCGCCGAAGAGGCGTTCCGGCTCTTCGTGGTCCACGGCAAGCGGTCCGTCCAGGTGCGGCCGGGCCGGTACGAGGGCGAGCCCTTCTTCTACCGGGCCCGCACGCCGCTCGGATACGTGGAGTTCGAACTCTACCTCGCCCCGCGGACCCAGGCCCGCCGGCGCGCGGCCGTCGTCGGCGTCGGCGGGGTCCAGATTCTGACCGACATCACCCAGGACCCTGAGTTCGACCGCCACCCCTGGAACAGCGACCAGGTCCAGGGCGAGGTCCGCTTCGCCGCTCTGAAGCAGACCACGGGCAGGCGCGGAATCCAGCACGACCGCAGGGTCTTCCCCCTCTTCGCCGCGGCTGTGCAGGAGGTCGAGCCCGACCTCGTCCGGCGCATCGAGCGGCTCAACCGGGAGCACGAGAGCCTGGTCGACGCGAAGCTGACCCGGGCCATCCGGCAGGCCTTCCGCAAGGCCCTTTCGGAGATAGAGGCCCTGTCCGCGACAGGCCTGAAGGTCAAGATCGCCGACCCGGCCGGGGCAGAGGCCGAGGGGACCCTCTTCGACACCGAGGTGGCCGCGGCCCGTGACGAGGCGGCCGGTGGAGAAGAAGAGGGGGCCGGGGCCCGGGAGGAAACCGGCGGTCCAGGCGAGACCTCGCAGGAAGCGCAGGAACCGACCCCGGACCGCACGAAGGATGCTGTCGAGGGAGAGAAGGGCAGGACCCGTCAGTCGTCAGCCCCCGGACTCAAGCACCGCCAGGTGCCTTTCGAGGACGCCATGCTGCGTAGCCGCTACAACGAGGCCCTCCGGACCATCGACATCAACACGCTCCACCCCGACTACCGAAGGGCCCGGCGCCACGACCGCCGCGCCTTCCTCGACTACCTGGTCCTCCTGGTGGCCAAGGAGCTGACCCTCCTGAACTACGGGGGCATCGACCAGGCTGAACTCCTCGAGAGGAACGCCGAACTCCTGGCCAGGGTCCAGCTCCACCTGCCGAAGCGCCTCTGACGAGGACGCCCAGGAGCCTCACAGGCGACGTCAGCCGGAGCACCCCGGTGTAGCCGAGGTCTTGAGGCATGTTCTGGAGGTCCCGCGCGTATTAGTCCTTCCGAGGGGTGGACAAGCCAGGTTTTCCCGACCTCTCCGAATTCTCTCTCTCCCGACCCGGCCGCAGGCGGAGGTCTCATGGCTCCGCCCCGTCGTGCGCGGTTGGTCGGCCCGGTCGCGGGCGGCCAATCCTCCCAACATTCGGAAGCCCCGGGAAGCCCGGGGGGAGAGACGGCTGGGGAGGGGGAAAGCTTGCCCACCGGACCGTCACCCGACGACTTGCGTGTCTCTGTGGTCTTCGTCTTGACCTGCCTTGCCTGGGCGGCCATAGCCGCCGGGGCCGGGTGGGTCCTCGTGGCGGTGGGATGGTGGCTCCTGGCCCGCCTCTGGTTCGCCCACGTCTTCGTGCCGTGGCTGGTCACGGCCACCGCGCGGCTGTTCCTCGGTCTTCTGGCCTGGGCGGCGGTCCTCTGGCTCGGCGCCCTCCTATGGCGCCGCTACAACCATGCCCGCTACCACATCCGGGAGAGACGCCGCCTCGAGGCCCTGCCCCGGTGGGCGGAACCCTGGCGCTGGTCCGAGACCGTTTTCGAACACCCGTCCGAGAGGCCGAGGAGGACGTGAGGGAAGGGCCGCAAAGGGCGGGGAGGGCGTGACGGAATGACGGCGTTCGACTTGCTGGCCGGGTTCGTCTTCGTCTATCCGGCGCTGATGGCGGTGGCCT
>CAJXZV010000180.1 GCA_913063835.1 uncultured Eubacteriales bacterium | reverse complement strand
CGTGGTCACTGAAAAACCCCAGAGCCCTTGCCCTGCCTGGGTTCTGGGGTTTGCCTCTACCTGGAAGGCCTTTGCTTGGGGTCCGTTCGTGTCACTATGGCCTCGCCACTGGGCCGGTCCCTGGCCTCAGGGCGAGGTCGTCACCGGGGGTTTCCGGGTCAGCCAGGGCACAGCACGGTGGCGGGTCTTGAGCGTAGAGCCATCTTCTTGGCGTTCATGACGATGAGCGTCATGATGACCCCGATGGCCACCCGGCCCAGGCCGCGGTATCTGGCCCTGCCCATGCGGTGCCAGACTTTCGCCTCTCCGAACAGCCTTTCCACCGTCTTCCTGAGCCGCATGGCCCGTTTGAGACCGCGGGGACGGTGCTCGAAGACCTCCGGCTTCACATACACACGCTTGCGAGTCGCCCGCGCCCCCAGACACGAGGACCTCATCGGGCACCCCAGGCAGTCGCGCTCGGAGAAGTAGTAGAGGAAGCCGCCGTTCTGGTGGGGACTGCGGCCGATGGCCTTCTTGCCCGCCGGACAGGTCAGGACCTCGCGCCTCGGGTCATACCTGAAACCCATCCTCTCCAGCCGGCCGAGGTCGTGCCGGCACGGTATGTACGCCCTGATTCCCTCCTTCTGGAGCTCACGCCTCGTCCTCGCGTCGTCATATCCCTTGTCAGCCGCGAGATGGTGAGGCCTCAGACCTTCCTCCCTCAGTTCGTCCAGCAGATGCGGGAGCTGGGAGAGCTCGGTCTCGTTGGCCGGCGTGACCGTGACCGCGGTGGCGATGCCCGTCTCCTCGCAGACCACGTGGGCCTTGTAGCCCAGGAAGGGCTCGTTCTTCTTCTTGAACCCCCACCTGGCGTCAGGGTCCGAGAAGCTGGCCGGCCCTTCCGACTGCACCACCTGGCGGTAGAGCTCCCGGAGCCGGACCAGGTCCGCCTCTGTCCGGTCCTCGAGTCTCGAGAGCAGCTCCTGCCCCTTGAGGACCTCCGCCTGCAGGAGCTGGTGGTGGTCGGCGTAGTCCGAGTCCTTCTCGGGTTCCCCGAACGCCTCGAGCTCCTTGGCCAGCCCGGCGTCGTGCCTGGCAAGCACTGCAAGGAGCTTCTTCCGCCCCTCCCTGGCCAGGGCCAGGTTGTTCTTCACGGCCGCGTGCGCCACCACCTTGGTCCCATCCACTATGGCCCACTTGCCCCGGAGAAGCCCCTTGTCCCTCGCCTGCTCCACCACCCGGGCGAACAGCCGACGGAACTTCTCCTCGCCAAGCCTCCGCCGGAACACCACCAGAGTCGTGTCATCGGGCACGGCGTCGTCCCAGCCGATCCCGCAGAAGTACCGGTACAGCACGTTGTATCTGAGCTCCCGACACACCTGCACGTCCGACAGGTTCGCCCACGTCTCCAAGAACAGGACCCGGAACAGGACCTCCGGCGGGAAGGAAGGCCGGCCGGTATCCGGATGGTAGAGCTCTCTCGTCTCCTCCTCGACGAAGGAGAAGTCCACGTTCCTCCTTATCAGCACCAAGGGATGGTCCTCGGGTATCATCCTCGAGAAGATCTCTGAGTCGAAGAAGTTCACCTGACGGTCCTGGCGGCCGAGCACGGGTGATTACCTCCCAGCATGCGCGTCCTAGCTCGGTGATTCGCCCTTGTACGCATGAATGCCTTCTCCTTCCTGGGGAAGAGCGGGGGGTTTTTCAGAGGCCTCTGAGGCCCGACTTTGACAGCCAAACGCCTTTTAGAGTGCCGCGCGGGATCAAAACCCCTGGTAGATGGCGCAAAGGGCTCTCCGAGAAGCGAAAGTGTTATGCCATGTGGATAACTTGGTAGGTGTTGCGTAGCAGGGGATAGTGTGGTAATATGGTTGTGTCATGTTCGTCAGGACGAAGGTCTTCAGGAACAAGGACGGGAGCACCCGCACATACCTGCAGATCGTCAAGGGTGAGCGTGTGGGCGGGAAGGTCCGCCAGAAGGTCGTGGCCAACCTGGGCCGCCTCGAGCACCTCGAGAAGGGCGGTCTGGACCGGCTGGTGGAGGGCCTGGCCAGGTTCTCCCGCTACCAGTTGGTGAAGGAC
>CAJXZV010000179.1 GCA_913063835.1 uncultured Eubacteriales bacterium | reverse complement strand
GGCAACAGCGGCCGTTCCGGGGGGCCGGGCCTGGGAAGGCCCGAGGGCTAGCTAGCCGCCTGTGCCCTCCTCGCCGCTGTTGCCGGAGCCGTCCCCGTCTGCACCTGTCTCGTCGGAGCCCGCCTGCCCGGAGTCATCTGAGCCGTCCGTCCCGGCATCGCCGGCGCCGGAGTCATCCGTCCCGGGTTCCCCGCCCGGGCCGGTGACGATGAGCCGTCCGGTCATGTTCCGGGAGGCCTTGCCGGCGTAGACGCTGGAGTAGAACTCGAACTCGCCGACCTTGTCGCAGATGAAGGTTATGGTCTTCTGCCGGCCCATGAGGCATATCTCGTCGATACCGTAGGCCGGCAGGGCGAAGCCGTGGTTGGCGTCCAGGGCCTGGACCTTGATGGTCAGCTTGGTCCCCAGGGGGACGGTGATGGTGTCAGGGCTGAACTGCCCGAGGTAGGCGGCGACGACGACCTCGGCCTCCGGGCCCGCGTAGGGCGGCTCGGGGGTCGGGTCGTGGAGCTCGCAGTACTCGGTCGGGTACTCCTCGGCCGCGTCGCGGGGGATGTAGGTCATGAGGCGCCCGGTCTTCTCGTCGACCTTCTGGAAGACCTCGTAGGGCTCAGGCCTCTTGATGAAGGTCCGGACGACCTTTTCGGGGCACTCCGGCCGGGCCAACTGCCACGGGCGATGCGCGCAGACGACGGCCGTGGTGTGGACGTCGCAGGTGCGGATGGGCTGGCGGCCCTCCACGAAGACCTCCTCACGCAGGTGCTCCTTCGGGCACGAGGGCCCCGGGAGGAGACCCGACTTGGAGCAGACGACGACGCGGACGATGCCCGGCGGCTCCTCCCAGTCCCGCACGGGCTTGCCCTCCAGCCAACGGGAGACGGTCTCGCGCCATATCGGGGCGCAGTAGGTCCCGCCGAAGATCTTGTCCATCGACTTCGGCTGGTCGTATCCCATCCAGAGGGCCCCGACTATCTCCGGCGTGTAGCCGATGAACCAGGCGTCGCGGACGTCGTCGGTGGTCCCCGTCTTGCCGGCCGCGGGGCGCCCGAAGTTGGCCCCCTGGCCCGTCCCCCGGGTGACCACCCCGCGGAGCATGTCGGTCACGAGATAGGCCGTCTGCTCGGAGATGGCCACCTCACGCTGAGGCTTGTTCTCCTCGAGGACGTTCCCGTACTTGTCCTCCACCCGCAGGACGGCGAGGGGCTCCACGCGGATGCCCCCGTTGCTGAAGGCGCAGTAGGCCTGGGCCATCTCCAGGACGGACACGCCCTGGGTGAGCCCGCCGATGGCGACGGCGAGGCTGGTGTCGTTGTGGGTCCCCTCGGTGACCAGCGAGGATATGCCGAGGCGCCGGGCGTAGCGGATGCCGGTCTCCACGCCGATGTGGTCGAGGAGCTTCACGGCCATGGTGTTGATGGACCACTCGAGGCCGGTGCGGAGCGGGACGAGACCCCGGTAGAGGAGGTTGTAGTTCTCCGGGCTCCAGGGCTCCTGGCCCGGGAGGTGGTAGGTCTTGACCGAGTCGTCCAGCACGGACGACGGCGACCAGCCCACCTCCAGCGCCGGGACGTAGGCGATGATGGGCTTGAAGGCCGACCCCGGCTGCCTCAGGGTCCCTTCCCAGGTCCCCCTGGGCGGGACGGCGCGGTTCAGTTCGAGCTTCTTCTTGTGTTCCCGGCCCCCGACCATGGCCCGGATGGCGCCGGTCTCGGGGTCCATGAACACGGCGGCGAACTCCGGCTGCTCCAGCCTCTCGCCGTGCTCGTCGTACAGCGGGAGGGCGGGGTCGAGTATCTCGTGCATCGCGTCCTCGAGATGCTTCTGGAGGGTCATGTCTATGGTCGTGTAGACCTTGAGCCCGCCCCGGTAGACCGTCTCCGCGTCGTAGCGGTCGAGGAGGTACTCGAGGACGTAGTCCACGAAGTGCGGGGCGGGGTACGTCTCGTCCGGGATGCCGGCCAGCTCGAGCTGTGCGGCCTTGGCCCGCTCGGCCTCCTCCGGGGTGATCATCCCGTAGCGGGCCATCTGGTCGAGGCACAGGTTGCGGCGGGCCAGCGCCCGGTCGGCGTTGTCGTACGGGGAGTAGATG
>CAJXZV010000178.1 GCA_913063835.1 uncultured Eubacteriales bacterium | reverse complement strand
CCCGAAGCGCATAGCCTGTTCACGGTGACCCCGGGTACGCTGAAAGGAAAACCGGCTAGGATTGCAGCCATTCGGGCCACGTTCCGGTTGTCCTCTCCAGCCTGGTTGGCGCATCCGGCGTAGACGTCGTCGACCGTGGCGGGGTCGATACCGGTGCGTTCCACCAAGGCCCTGAAGACCAGGGCGAGCAGGTCGTCGGGCCGAACGAGCGAAAGCACATGACGCCCGATGGGTGTCCGGCAGGCGTCTACAACCATCACGTCATGCACGGATACAGCTTCCTCCCCCTTCTGCTTCCGTGCCCTACAGCCCGGCAGTGTATATGGACTTTCAGACACTTGCTTCAACTGTTGCAGGTGCGGTCCTGCCGGTCGATCTCCGACAGGGCCTGCCCGCGGAAGGCCACCCCCGGATAGGCCGGGCACGATGATCAGGCCGTCGGTCACCCTCAGAGCCTGTGCAGCCCGGGGGCGTCGCTCAAGGGAGTTGTCTCCGTCCTTGAGAGGTCGGTGGTGAGAAACCGTGGGCTGCCGGGCGGCGCGGGTTAGGGCGCGGGTTAGGCCTTCCCTGGTATCGCCCGGGCGGGAGCGACTTCGGGGTGCGCCTGGCTACCGGGGCGGCCCGGCGACGGCATACACCTGTCTCGGCGGGAAACAAACACGACCTCGTCGGGTATGTTTACTCTCACCCTACGTCCACCGTCACATGGCACGCCCGCTCTACGGCGGGCCCACGTAGTCGCTCTCGGTCACCTCGGCCACGAGCCACGGCCCACCCGGCCAGGCGCGGGTGAGGGTGATCAGGTGCGCCTTTTCCTCGGCCGTCTTGAGGGTCACCGTGGCCCTTTCACTCTCGAAGTCCGGCCGGAACGCGCCCACGTAGGTTCCGAGGTAGGTCCCGTCGGGCAGGGACACGTTGAGTCCCTCCCCGGCCATGGTGGTCTGCCACGAACCGAAGGCCCAGGGCTCTTCGACGCCCAGGAGGCTGAGGGTGAAGACGTAGGCCGCGTAACCGGGCCTCATCTCCCAGCCGGGGCCGAGGCCGGTGGCCTCACGGGATGCAATCCCGGCCACTAGGGTCACAAATTCTCGGACGCTTGCCTCCCGGATGACGCCGTTGTCGTAGAAGGTCACGACCTCGTCGGCACCGACGGCTCCCAGTGTTTCCAATTCGAGGGGAACCACTATCTTGTCGACCTCCGAGCCGTCGCGCGGGCTGATGGAGAAGACCTCGAGAAACCCTGGAGCCGCACCTGCACTGCCCGTACCGATGACCCCTGCCGGAAGAACGTAAGCCACCTCGGCCGAGAACGGACCCCAGGCGCCCATCGCTCCGGTGCTGAAGCCCTCGGCTATGAGCAGAGCCGCATCGCCACCCAGGGCGGTCGCCCTGCCCGTGAGGTCATGGTCACCAGCACTCCCGGCCCCGTCAGGCCGGCCGGCCATCAGGCGGTAGTTCACCGTTCCCTCGAACACGTTCGCGAGCCCGGATAGGGAGAAGGGGGAGCCGACCCGGGCCCCGGGCGCCGGTTCAAAGAGCTTGATCCAGCGCGATTCCGCCACGATGGGTCTGACGGGTCCGAGAACCCGGAAGACGTGAGCGTCGGGGTCACCCTCGACCTCCCACTCGACGGTGGCCTGAGGCAGGTTGATGACCACCAGGTCCGAGGGCCATGAGGGTCCGGGGTCCCCGTCCGGTGACCCCGGTGACCCGGTATAGCGCACCAAGACCCTGACATCGGCCGGACCCTCAGGGGTCCGGACCACGTCCATGTCGACACCCGAGGACAGCGGTCGCAGCGACGAGGAGGACAACGCAGAGGCATGCACCGAGGCATGCGGCCCTCCGCCGTGCGCCTGGGGTGACGGTTCCTAGAGTGCTCGATCTCAGAGCGCCCACCCCTTCGCGTGGTCTCGGCCAGTCCGTCGACCATCATTGCCTGACCGGTGATGTAGGAAGCGGCTCCGCCGGCCAGGAAGTGCACCACCTCTGCGACTTCCTCCGGTAGCCAGGGCGGCCAAGGGAGACGTTGTTTCGAAGCCAACCCCTTCGCGGGCCACCGTCTCCCCAAACGCGCGCCACCACCCCTGCCACCGCCACCGTCTGAC
>CAJXZV010000177.1 GCA_913063835.1 uncultured Eubacteriales bacterium | reverse complement strand
GGGCCCCGGCGGGCGAGGACTGCGCAGCCGGCGACGGGACGGAGGCCGGTGTGGACGGCGAGGTCGAGTCGTTCGCGGTCGTCGTGGTGCACGTGGCCGGCGCGGTGAACAGCCCCGGTGTCTACGTCCTCCCGGAGGGCAGCCGGGTCGTGAACGCAGTCGAGGCGGCCGGCGGGGTCACGGAGGCGGCTGCGGCCGACGCCGTCAACCTGGCGCGTCCGCTCGTCGACGGGGAGAGGGTCTATGTCCCCACCCGGCAGGAGGTCCGCGAGTGCGGGGTCGGGTTCCCGGGGGCGATTCCGGGGAGCCGCGGCACGGCGGGGCAGGCGGGGCGTCCCGGGCCGGCTTGCGAGACTGCCGAGGCATGGGGGGGCGCCGGGGTGCCGCGCCGGAAGATTAACCTCAACACGGCGACCCTCGCCGAGCTCGAGTCCCTGCCCGGGATCGGACCGACCATCGCCGCCCGCATCATCGACTACCGCACCCGTCACGGTCCCTTCACCACGACGGAGGAGCTGATGAACATCCAGGGCATCGGGGAGAAGCGTTTCGCTGAGCTGGCCGACCTCGTCACGGCCCCTTGAGACCGCGGCGGCGGCCCTCAGCCGAGGACCACCCAGATGCGGACGGCCAGGCACGCGGCGACGGCCGCGATGACCGGCAAGTACTCGCGGTACAGGCTGGCGACGGTCACCCCGAAGTACTGGCTGGAGAGGATCTGGCAGAGGTGGAGCGGTGACACGAAGTAGCCGATGAACCCCGAAGTGTACAGGATGGCCGCCGACCCCAGGAGGTGTCCGGGAGGAGCAAGGGGGAGGAGGGCCGGGAAGGAGATGCCCACCGGGAGCGAGGGGACGCCGCTCACGAAGCCGACCGTGAAGGGCATGACAACCATGAGCAACCACGACGGGAGGCCCGAGTCGACCATCCAGGTCACCAGGGCCTCGGCCGCGCCGGAGTCGGTCATCATCCGCCCGAAGACCATGACGGCGGCCATGGCCAGGAGGATTCTCCACTGGATGCCGGCCCAGGCCGCGGGGAGCCCGAGACCCGTGAAGTCCCGGTGGCCGCGGGAAAGGAAGAGCGCGAGGACCAGACCGACGCCGACGGAGGCCCACAGCGGGAGCCTCACAGGACCCACCCCGAGGCAGAGGACCACGCTGACGACGAGTGGTGAGGCGGATACGAAGAACTCCCTGAAGGCCTCGCCCGGCGCCGCGGCTGCGGTGGCGGCCGTCTCGCCGGAGACCTCCGCGCCGTCGGCGCTGTCGAAGGCGCCCTGCGCCACGGCCGGCTCCCGCGTGGTCCGGGTGAGGAGGGCGAGGTAGCCGGCGGTGAGCATGACCAGGACGAGCGGTGTCTGTCTGAGGATGAGCCCGCCGAGGTCTACCTTGGCGAGCTGGGCCGCCAGGACCAGGGCGGGGGTGAAGGGGGCCATCAGGAACCAGGCGTGGCGGAAGACGAGGTTGACGGCCGCCTTGCGCAGAGGGCTGAGCCCGAGTCGGTCGCCGAGTCCCTCGACCATCGGCGCCGAGAGGATGGCCCCGCCCAGGACGGGGAGGGCCCCGACGAGGGACGGGACGGCCATGAGGGCCAGGTGCAGGCCGCCGAGAAGCCGGGTGACGGCGTCGACCATCCGGTGGAGGAGACCGTAGCTCTTCATCACCCCCGCGAGGGAGGTGATGACTCCGACGGAGAGGACGAGCTGGAAGGTGTGCGGGTCGAGAAGCCCCCGGCAGGCGGACGCAGCCAGGGCTGCCGGCGGCATGCCCGACGTGAGGGCCAGGACGGCCGTCCCGGCGAGGAGACTGACCTCGAGGCCGACGCGCCGCGCCACCAGGACCATGATCAGGACGAAAGCTGCGAACAGGCCGAGAAGCTGCATCGAGTAGGTCGTCACCTTTCCGGCGGCTCGCTCCCGCCGCACCGGTCAGAACCGGAGGCGCGCCTGGCCTTCGGGCCGGGCCGCTACACGAGCTACTATCCTTCTATAAGCGGTTCACAATCCCTGTTCCGGGGAGGTTCGCGCGGATGGCGCGGACGGCGAGGCCCCTACCTCACGTGACCCTTGCCTTCACCGCCGGAGTGGCCGCGGGGAGCGCCCTGCCGCTCGCACCGGCCCTGCCGCTGGC
>CAJXZV010000176.1 GCA_913063835.1 uncultured Eubacteriales bacterium | reverse complement strand
GCCCCGGGGCGGGGGTGCACGGGGGGCGGGTGGTGGCCGAGGGCCCGCCCGAGGAGATAGCCAGGAACCCGGACTCGCTGACAGGCCAGTACCTGAGCGGCCGGCGGAGCATCCCCACCCCCAAGGTGAGGCGCAAGGGGAACGGCAAGCGCCTGGTCGTGAGGGGGGCGGCCGAGCACAACCTCCAGGACATCGACGTGGAGTTCCCGATGGGCGTGTTCATCTGTGTGACCGGTGTGTCGGGTTCCGGCAAGAGCACCCTTGTGAACGACATCCTCTACCGCCGGGCGGCCCAGGAGCTCCACGGGGCCCGGACGAAGCCCGGACGCCACCGGGCCATCGAGGGCCTCGAGCACCTGGACAAGGTGATCGACATCGACCAGTCGCCCATCGGCCGGACCCCGAGGTCGAACCCTGCCACCTACACCGGGCTGTTCACCGATGTCCGCGAGCTGTTCGCCCGGACGCCGGAGGCGCGGGTCCGCGGCTACCGGCCCGGCCGCTTCAGCTTCAACGTGCGGGGCGGAAGGTGCGAGGCCTGCCGGGGTGACGGCATCCTGAAGATCGAGATGCACTTCCTCCCTGACGTCTACGTGCAGTGCGATGTGTGCAAGGGTAAGCGCTACAACCGCGAGACCCTGGAAGTCACCTACCGGGGCCGCAACATCGCCGAGGTCCTGGAGATGACGGTGGAGGAGGCCCTGTCCTTCTTCCGGAACATCCCGCCCCTGCGCCGCAAGCTCCAGACCCTCGCCGACGTCGGCCTCGGTTACATGCGCCTGGGCCAGCCGGCGACGACGCTGTCGGGCGGCGAGGCCCAGCGGGTCAAGCTCGCCACAGAGCTCTCGCGCCGGTCCAACGGCCGGACGCTCTACATCCTCGACGAGCCCACGACAGGACTCCACCTGGCCGACATCCAGCGGCTGCTGGCCGTCCTGGACCGCCTGGTGGAGGCCGGGGACACGGTCATCGTCATCGAGCACAACCTGGAGGTCATCAAGTCGGCCGACTGGATCGTCGACCTCGGGCCGGAGGGCGGCGACCTCGGCGGCCGGGTCGTGGCCACGGGGACGCCGGAGGAGCTGGCCCGGGACGAGCGGAGCTACACCGGACAGCACCTCCGCCGCCTCTTCGAGAGGGAAAAGAGGAAGAGGAGCGCCTCGTAGGAGGAGGTGGGGAGGACGCCGCCCGACCTCAGAGAACAGCTCGACCTGCTCCCGGACGCGGCGGGTGTCTACATCCTCCGCGACGCCGCGGGCAAGCCGCTCTACATCGGCAAGGCCCGCTCACTCCGGAACAGGGTCAGGTCGCACTTCCAGGCCGGGCGCTCTCTCGAGGCCCGGGCCATCAGCCTGTACAGCCGGGTCGCCTCTGTCGACTACATAACGACCCCCTCCGAGGTCGACGCCCTCATCCTCGAGTCGAACCTCATCAAGGAGCACCGCCCCGACTACAACATCAAGCTGAGGGATGACAAGCACTTCCCGTACCTCAGGATAGACCTCTCGCGGGACTTCCCCCGGGTCGAGGTCGTCCGCCGCATGAAGAAGGACGGGGCCCGCTACTTCGGCCCCTACACCCGGGCCGGCTCCCTCCGTGAGACCCTGCGGACCCTGAGGCGTGTCTTCCCCTACCGGACCTGCACCGACCACAAGATGCGGACGGCCTCGAGACCCTGCCTGGACTACCAGATAAGGCGGTGCGCCGGTCCGTGCATCGGCCGGGTCAGCCCTGAGGACTACCGGGCCATGATGGAGGAGATGTGCCTCTTCCTCGAGGGGCGCCAGGCGGACCTCGTCTCCAGACTCAGGGAGCGCATGGAGAGGGCCGCCGCCGAGCTGGACTTCGAGAAGGCCGCCGAACTGCGCGACCAGCTCCGGGCCCTTGAGGACGTCATGGCCCGGCAGACGATGATCTCCGCGGACATGGAGGACCAGGACGTCGTCGGCTACGCCCGCAGCGACCGTTCGGCGATGGTGGCCGTCCAGGTCTTCTTCGTCAGGGAGGGTAAGGTGGTCGGGAGAAGCGGCTTCATCCTCGACGACACCGGGGGCCGGAGCGGGCCCGACATCATCGCCGCCTTCCTGAAGCAGTACTACAGCGACGAGGCGGTCTTCGTCCCGGCCCGCGTCCTCGTCCCCGA
>CAJXZV010000175.1 GCA_913063835.1 uncultured Eubacteriales bacterium | reverse complement strand
GTTCAGACGTGTGCTCTTCCGATCTGTCCGGAGAGGTCCTGAGAGAACGCCGGGCGGTGGAGCCGACCGGCTACGGAGGTGTCGCGTTGGAGAAGGAGGTCAAGGAAGCTCTCGAGCTCATCCGGCCCCGCCTCCAGGCTGACGGCGGCGACGTCGAGTTCGTCGGACTGGAGGACGGCGTGGTCAAGGTCAGGCTCACCGGAGCCTGTGGCGGGTGCCCGATGGCCACCCTGACGCTCAAGAACGGCATAGAACGGTTCCTGAAAGACCGTGTGCCCGGAGTGAAAGCCGTCGAGGCCGCGCCGTAGCCGGGCGCTCCGCCGGAGGGCTCAGGCCGGGCGGGACGGCCGGAAGCGGTGGAAGGGGCCGGCCAGGCCGGCCTCTTCGTCTTGGGTCTTCTCGAACGGGAAGGGGGCTCAGGGGGCTGTGGACCGCGGGCCGAACGGAGAGAAGGACAAGACGGTCGTCATCTTCGAACCCGGCCGCCGCAACGGGGTCGAGCTGTCCCCGGCGGTCGAGGCCACGCTGAGGCACGCCTCAGAGGCCTACCGGGTCGTCGTCGCCGGCACCGAGGAGGCGCTGAGCGAACTCCTCGCCTCCACCGAGCCTGTGCTCCTCATCGTCGACGCCGACCGATGCGGGGCGGAGGATTTCGAGCGGTTGGTGGTCTCCATCCGCAACAGCCGGGCGACGCGGTGGCTCCCCGTGCTGGCGATGGTGACGCGCCCCAAGATGCCGGCCCTTCAGGAGAGCCTGCGGCTGCCGCCCGTCGACTTCATCCTCAAGCCGTTCGAGTCTGACGAGCTCTGGGGCCGCATCAGAGTGAACCTCCACCAGGCGGCACTCGTCGCCGACCTCCGGAGGCAGAACGAGGAGCTGGCGCGTCGGTCGGTCACCGACAGCCTGACCGGCCTATTCAACGTCGGGCACATCGTTGAAAGGTGTGACCAGGAGATCGCTCGGGCCAAGCGCCACGGGCATGTGGTCTCCTGTCTCCTGATGGACGTGGACCGCTTCAAGGCCGTCAACGACACCTACGGGCACCCTGTGGGCAACGAGGTCCTGAGGGGGCTCGCCGCCCTCATCAGCGAGAGCGTCCGCCGCTCGGACCTGGTCGGGAGGTATGGCGGGGAGGAGTTCCTCCTGGTGCTCCCGCAGACGGACCGGGAAGGGGCCGTCGCGCTGGCCGAGCGCCTGCGCCGCACGGTGGAGGAGACCACCTTCAGGGTCGGACCCCATGACATCAGGCTGACCGTCAGCATCGGCGTGGCGACCTTCCCGGGCCCGGGCATCATCGGGCGGGAGACCCTCTTCATGGCCGTCGACCGTGCCTCCTACCGGGCCAAGGCGTTGGGGCGCAACCGCGTGGCCTGGCTGGAGGATGAGGTCGGCGAGTCCGGAACGGGTGCGGCCCCGTGAGGTGCGGCCTATGGCGGGTGGTCCCTTGACCATGCGTACCCTCCCTGGAGGCACGGCCCGCGGCGCCCGGGCCGCGGAAAGGGCGGCCTGCCGGTCCCTCGCGGCGTCGGCCGGGTTCGACGTAGAGCTTTTCGACCTCCTGACCTGCACGGACCCTGACCACCTGCCGGAGTACGTCCGGGTCGTCGAGCTCGAGGGACGGCTGGTCGCTCTGGCTCTTGTCGTTCCCCGGAGGGTGAGGATAGCCGGGGTCCCCGTCGAGTCGGCCGTTCTGACCCCGGTCGCTGTCGACCCGGGCTTCCGGGGCCGGGGCCTCGAAGAGGTTCTCCTCGGGGACACGGTGGCCTTCGTGAGGTCGAGAGGCTTCCGCCTGGCCGTGTTCAGAGGGGGCCCGCTGCCGGATGCGGAACCGGACGTCGTGCCCTGCCTCGGCTCCTACTCGACGACCTTCAGCCCCTCCGCCGTCGGCCGCCTCCCAGGGATGGACGGGGCTTCCTGGGGACCGCTCTCCAAGGCCGACCTGTCGCGGGTCGTCGTTCTCTACGAGGCCGCGACGGCCGAGACACCGTGCTCGGTGGTCAGGCCCGCGGAGCCCTGGGTATGGCTGAGCCGGCGCGGCGGGACGGAGATCCATGTCCTCCGCCGCGGGCCGGACGTTGTGGGCTACGTAAGGGTCGAGGCCCCGCGCGGCTCCCGGGGCGCGGGGACCCTGCGTCTTTCCGAGGTCGGGGCGGAGCCGCAGGAGGCC
>CAJXZV010000174.1 GCA_913063835.1 uncultured Eubacteriales bacterium | reverse complement strand
GGAGCAGAGACAGAGGCGGGTGGGGGCCCCGGGCCGGTCATCACCCCGCGCGGCTACCGCTACCTGCAGGGGTTCGACCTCACGCCCCTGCCCCTCTTCACCTACTACGTCGGCGGCTTCTTCGTGGAGCGCACCATGTTCATGGTGCGGGGCGAGAACCGCATCGTGGTCCTCTACCGCTTCCAGGGCCCCCGGAGAACGAGGCTGTCCCTGCGGCTGAGGCCGCTGGTCACCCTCCGCTTCTACCACCATCTCATGCGGGCCAACGACTGGCCCTTCACCACCGCGTTCGGGGGGACTGAAGGCGGCTGGGTGACGGTCGAGCCCTATCCCGGCAGTCCGGTCCTCGTCCTCCGCCATGACGGCGGGGCGTGGTCGCCCGGCGGCACGTGGCATCTTGACATCGACTACCTCGAGGAGAGACGCCGGGGTCTGGACCACGTCGAGGACCTGTACACACCCGGGTTCCTGGAGTTCACCGGCATCGGCTCCGGGGACACTGTGGCCGTCTCGGCCGTGCTCGCCGAGGACCGGGAGGACGCCGAACGGCTGAAGGAGGCCGGGTTCGACGTCGGGTGGGCGCTGGAGCGGCAGGCCGAGGAGGAGAGGCGTCTCTTCGCCCTCGTGGAGAGGGCGCGGACGGCCGTCGAGGGCATGGCCCTGGCCCTCGGGCGGCGGGTGGACCTGGGCGCCACGGTGAGACTGCCGCCCGAGAAGCGCGACGTCCGCGCGCCGGAGATAGGCGACCCCTCGACTCCGGAGGCGTCGGCCTTCTTCGCCCGTCTGGTGCGGGCGACCGACGCCTTCGTCGCCGTGAGGGGCGGGGGCACCCCGACCGGCCCCGGCCGCCGGACGACGGTCATCGCCGGATACCCCTGGTTCGAGGACTGGGGACGGGACACGTTCGTGGCCCTGCCGGGTCTCTTCCTCGTCACGGGGAGGCACGAGGAGGCCCTCCGGGTCCTCGAGGACTACGCCTCGTTCATACGTGACGGGCTCGTCCCGAACCGCTTCCCGGACCAGGCCGACGAGCCGGACTACAACACGGTGGACGCCTCCCTGTGGTTCTTCACCGCGGTCGGGGCCTACCTGGCCTACACGGGCGACGTGGAGACGGTGCTCGACCGCCTCCTCGAGCCCATGAGGGACATCGCCCTCCACTACCTCCGGGGGACGCGCTTCGGCATCAAGGCCGCGGCCGACGGTCTGCTCCGGGCCGGCGAACCCGGGGTGGCCGTCACCTGGATGGACGCCAAGCTCGGCGACTGGGTGGTGACACCGCGCCACGGCTACCCCGTGGAGATCAACGCCCTCTGGTACAACGCCCTGCGTCTTCTGGCCGAGCTCGACCGTGATGAGGCCGGGGCAGGCGTTCCGGGTGACGCCGGCGGCGCCTCCGCCGCCGACGGGGACGGCAGGGGCCCGAACTGGCGGCAGCTCGCCTCACGGGTCCGCGCCTCCTTCAACGCCCGCTTCTGGAACCCGGACAAGGGGTGCCTGTACGATGTCGTCCACGACCTCGACAGCGGCCTCCCGCCTGATGCGGCCGTGCGGCCCAACCAGCTCCTTGCCGTGTCTCTGCCGTTCCCGGTCCTCGACCCCACGCGGTGGCGGTCGGTCGTGGAGGTCTGCTTCCGGGAGCTCTTCGTCCCCTTCGGGCTCAGGACCCTGAGCCGGGGGCACCCGGCCTACCGCGGGCTCTACCGTGGGGGCCCGGCCGAACGGGACGGGGCCTACCACCAGGGCACCGTCTGGCCCTGGCTGCTCGGCCCCTTCGTCACCGCCCTGCGACGGGCCCTCGGCTACACGGAGGAGAGCCGCCTCCTGGCGGCCCGCATCCTGCGCCCCTTCGAACGCCACCTCCGGGAGGCCGGCATCGGATACATCTCCGAGGTCTTCGACGGGGACTTCCCCCACCTGCCCGGGGGGTGCATCGCCCAGGCCTGGAGCGTCGCCGAGATCCTCCGGGCCTACGTCGAGGAAGTGCTTGACGTCAGACCGGGTCTGGCCGGGCGGGGGAGCCTCCCCGGCGGGCGGGACCCGGCCGACAGGAGGGATGGGTCGACTTGAGGATCCTCATGCTGAGTTGGGAGTACCCGCCGGCAAACGTCGGCGGCCTCGCCCGGCACGTCTATCACCTTTCGCGCTCACTCGCCCGCCGGGGGCATCTCGTCGACGTCGTGACCCAGGGGACCCGGGACACCGGGAACGGGGGGGACGGGGG
>CAJXZV010000173.1 GCA_913063835.1 uncultured Eubacteriales bacterium | reverse complement strand
CTCCGGAGGAGATGAGGCCGGACTACGTGCTCGAGACGATAGCGGAGCTGGTCTAAGCGCGTGGCTCCGGGCCGCGGCGGAGGCGGCTCCGGGTCGCCGCGGGCGCGACGCGGGGTGCCCGGGGCGCGGTTGCGGGCGACGGTGGTAGGGGAGGGGAACCGTGCGGACGAGCCGAGTGTGGGTGGGGAAACAACTCACGACGTACGAGGTGGAAAGCTTTCTCAGGGCCGGGCAGGAGACGGATGACGTGGCCTTCCGGGAGTCCCTGCGCCTCGACGCCGACCGGGGCCGGGCGGTCTTCTTCCGTGACGTGGCCGCCTTCACCAACTTCATCGGTGGGCACATCCTCGTCGGGGTGACCCGTGAGGGCCGCCCCGTGGGCTCGCTGGAGGACCTCGACGAACGGGGGTTGAGGCGGCTCGTCGAGTCCTTCTTCGGCGGGCGCCTCCTCCTGCAGTACAAGGTTTACGAGCTTTCCGACCGCAGCCCCGTCGGGCTCATCTTCGTGCCGGGCATCGCCCAGCATCTGGTCATCATCCCCAGGTCCCTCGAGGCCGGGGAGGACAGCCTCGAGGCGGGGGACGTCTACTTCCGTCGGGACGGAAGGAGTGTCAAGGCGACGAGCGCGGACTTCGACCTCATCCTCGGCAAGATTCTCCGGGCGCGGGGTTACGTCATGGTCCTCCCGCCCCGACCCTATAGGAAGCCGCCGGACGAGCGCATCGGCCGCCCTCTTGACGAGGCCCGGCTCGCTCGGGCCGTCAGCCGGGGCCGGCAGGGCCCGGAGATGGTCTTCCTGGCCGAGGCGGACCTGGAGACACCCCGGGGGCGGAGCGACCTCGTCCGGGCCGTCGCCGGGTTGGCCAACGCCAGGGGCGGCTACGTGGTCCTCGGCGTGGACGAGAGGGGCAGGCCTGTTGCCTCCCCCGGGAGTCTCGACCGGCGGGCGGCGGCAGAACTCGTCCGGGAGGTGCTCGGCGAGGACCTGGGCCTCGAGTTCGGTGAGGTCTCAGTGGGGGGCGTACGCCTTCCGACGATTTTCCTCTACGGGGCCGACCACGTCGTCGCCGCGGAGGCGTCCTGCGGCGACCCGGAAGGTCCGCGCGACCGCTACGTCGCGGAGGGGGACGTCTACTACCGCCGCCGCACGGAGACGGTCCGGGCCGGGACCCGGGAGTTCGAGGCCATCATCAAGAAGATTGTCTCCGCCAAGGACTACTTCAGGATCGCCGGTCCGTGGTAGGTTCGCGGTCGGGACCCTGCCGCTCCGGTGCGTTCCGCTAGAGGCTGTCCGCGGGGCGAGCGTGACAGCGCACCGGCTCGCCGGCCTGGGTGCTTGGCTGGGCTCCACCGGAGTGCAGGTGTAGGGTGGAGGGGGCTCCGCCAAGAGAGAGAAGTATTTTCCAACCGCGTATCGGGCTGTGCGCCCGGGCCAGCCGCAGAGGGGAGAGGGTCGTCGTGCCGACGGTTCGCGACCGGGTCGGGAAGGAACTCACGACGCACGAGGTGGAGAACTTCGTGAGGGTCGGGCGGGAGACCGACGACTTGGCCTACCGGGAGTCTCTGCGCCTCGACACGGACCGGGGCCGGGCGGTGTTCTTCCGGGATGTGGCCGCCTTCGCCAACTCCACGGGCGGGCACATCCTCGTCGGGGTCTCCCGTGAGGGCCGTCCCGTGGGCTCGCTGGAGGACCTCGACGAGCGGGGGTTGAGGCGGCTCGTCGAGTCCTTCTTCGGCGGACGCTTCGGCCTACAGTACAAGGTGCACGAGCTTTCCGACGGGAGCCCCGTCGGGCTCATCTTCGTGCCGGGCATCGGCCAGCATCTGGTCATCATCCCCAGGTCCCTGGAGGCCGGGGAGGACAGCCTCGAGGCCGGTGACATCTATTGCCGACGGGACGGCAGGAGCGTCAAGGCCAGGAGCGCGGACTTCAACCTCATCATCACCAAGATCATGCGGGACCGGGGCTACGTCCTCACGCAACCGCCGCGACCCTACAGGAAGCCGCTGGACGAGCGTATCGGCCGGCCTCTTGACGAGGCCCGACTCGCCAGGGCCGTCAGCCGCGGGCGGCAGGGCCCTGAGATGGTCTTCCTCGCTGAGGCGGACCTCGAGACACCCCGGGGGCGGAGCGACCTCGTCCGGGCCGTGGCCGGGTTGGCCAACGCTAAGGGCGGCTACGTGGTCCTCGGCGTGGACGAGAGGGGCAGGCCCGTTCCTACGCCCGGGAGCCTGGACCGGCCGGCCGTGACGGGACTCATCCGGGAGGTGCTCGGCGAGGACCTCGGCCTGGAGTTCGGAG
>CAJXZV010000172.1 GCA_913063835.1 uncultured Eubacteriales bacterium | reverse complement strand
CGCGGCGGCTCCCGCGGACGGCGGCCTCCTGCCGGGTGCGGCGGCCGTCCTGCTCCTGGCGCTCCTGCCGACGGCGGGGGGGCACACCCTTTACAACGCCGCCCTGCGCCGGGCCGACGCCGTGACGGTGAACCTCATCGCCACCCAGGAGGTGACGGGGGGTGTCCTCCTGGGCCTGCTCTTCCTCGGTGAGGCCCCGACCCTCCAGGCCGCCGCCGGGGGCCTACTCGCCCTCTTCGGACTCTACCTGGTCCTCCGGAGATAGGGCGGCCTCCCCGTCGGCAGGCGCCGTGTCAGCCGGCCGCTCGTCGGCGGGCTCCGCCTCAGCAGGCTGCTCTTCGGCGGACGGCCTATCGGCTCCCCGGCGGTGCCAGGCCCAGTGGCGGCGCCGCGGCTCCGTGCCGGCGATGAACATCTCCTCGACCGTGGGGCAGCTCGGGTTGGGGAGGAGGCCGGTCTCCGCGCACACCTCGAGGTGGACGATGCCGGGCGGCTCGAAGAAGTCGCCCGCCGGTGCGTCCTCGTGGGCCCTGGCCATGAAGGCCGCCCAGACCGGTCCGGCCAGGGTGCCGCCGTACCCCCGCAGGGGGGACGGCGTGTCGGAGCCCACCCAGACCGCGCAGACGAGCCGCGGCGAGTAGCCGACGAACCAAGCGTCGTGCTGGTTGTCGGTCGTCCCCGTCTTGCCGGCGAAGGCGGTGCCCGGGGGTAGAAGGCCGGCGAGGTGGGCCGCCGTCCCGCCGGGCCTGAAAGGTTCCTGGAGGAGACGGGTGGTGAGATAGGCCACGGCCTCGTCCAGGGCCCGCTCGACCCTGACCCGGTCCTCGGTCCCCGGCACGACCTTGCCGAAGCGGTCCTCGACCCTCAGCAGGGCCAGCGGCCAGACCCTGAGGCCGCCGTTGGCAAGGGCCGAGTAGGCTCGGGCCATCTCCAGGACGGAGACCTCCGAGGACCCGAGGGCCAGCGAGAGGTCCTCCGTCAGTGGGGAGTCGATGCCCATCCGCTGGGCGAGGCGGCGCACCCGGGACACTCCGATACGGTGGGCCCATCTGACGGCCACGACGTTGTCCGAGATCCTCACGGCCTCCCTGATGCCGAGCGGGGCGTAGTGGTAGGGTTCACGCCCGTAATCCGTCGGGCGGTACGGCTCTCCGCTCCCGCTGGGGAACTCCACCGGCTCACAGACCTGGGTGCTGGTGAGCGGGAAGCCGCTGTCGAGCACCGCGGCGTAGACGAAGGGCTTGAAGGCCGAGCCCGGCTGGCGCCTGACCCCGTCGCGGCCGGGGCCCGGGGGGACGGCACGGTTGAGCTGGGTCTCGGCGAACGAGCGCCCGCCGACCATGGCCAGGATGTAGCCGTTGGTCGGGTCCATGGCCACAAGCCCCACCTGGGGCTGGAGGACGCCGTGCTCGTCCGGCTGGCCCTGGGGCATCCGGTCCCGGACGGCCTCCTCCGCCGCCCGCTGGAGCCTGACGTCGAGGGTCGTGTAGATGCGGTAGCCGCCGGTCAGAAGGTCCCTCATGCTGAGCTGGGGAGCCCGCTCCTGGATGAGGCTCAGGACGTAGTCGGTGAAATAGGAGCCGACCGGGCGGGGCGGCTCCTCGTAGGCCAGGACGATGGGTGTGGCCTTGGCCTCCTCCGCCTGCGCCGCCGTCACGACGCCCTTGGCCGCCCATAGGTCGAGGACAAGGTTGCGGCGCCGCAGGGCCTGGTCAGGGTCGTTGTAGGGGGAGAAGCCCTCCGGGTTGGCGGGAAGCCCGGCGATCATCGCCGCCTCCGGGAGGTCGAGCTCCTTCACGCTCTTGCCGAAGTAGGTCCGGGAGGCCACCTCGACCCCGAAGGCCCCGTGACCGAGGTAGATCTGGTTGAGGTAGAGCTCGAGAATCTCCTGCTTGCTGTAGGCCCGCTCGAGCTTCAGGGCCAGAAGGGCCTCGACCACCTTCCGGGTCAGGGTGACCTCCTGGGTGAGGTAGAGGGTCCGGGCCACCTGGCCCGTGATGGTGGAGCCCCCTTCCACGATGCGTCCGGCCCGGATGTTGCGGACGGCGGCCCGGGCGATGCCGATGAGGTCGATGCCGTGGTGGGAGTAGAACCGCTCGTCCTCCACGGCCACGATGCCCCTCTGGAGGACGGCCGGGACGTCGGAGAGGGGCACCGGCACGCGGTTCTCGCGGAACAGACTCGCGACAAGCTCACCGTTCCGGTCCAGGACCCGCGTGGCCACGGGGACGACCGGCTCGGGGAGCGGGACGAAGAAGATGAAGAAGACCATCCAGAGGAAGAAGAGGGCCCCGGCCCCGACCAGCA
>CAJXZV010000171.1 GCA_913063835.1 uncultured Eubacteriales bacterium | reverse complement strand
CGGGAGTTGGCATCAAAAGGTGAAATCCGCACGAGCCGATGGATGCCACTCTCGGAGCGCAGGTAACCATAAGCATAATCGCCAGTGATGCTGATGGTGGCACTTTTCAGGCCGGCATCATCGCCGGGCTGGCGGCCGCCCTCTGGGCGCTGGGTCACCACTCCCCGTTCTTCCTCCTGGGTCTGATTGCCGCCACCCTGAACGGCGCCGCCCTCGTGGGCGTCCTCACCGCCTCCGGTCGGCCGTGGGAAGGGAGTCTCCTTATGATTGTGGCCGGGCTCATGACTGCCCTTCCGTCACTGCTGCTGTCCTTCATGCCTCTGTCCCCCGCGCTCGGCCTATGGGGTCTGGCCTCGAGCCTGTGCCTCGTCTGGGTCGGGTGGCAAGCTCTCAAGTCCCACACGTGGCGCCCGGTGGCGCCGGCAAAGGGCTCACCGTCGGGGCGACCCGCGCCCGGGCCGGCGCCTGCGCGGACGGCACCTGGACCCGACCGGGGCCCGGCGGTGCCACACAGGCGACGGGCGAAGGTTCTCCGGGGCGTTCTCGTGGCCTTGGCGGCCGTGACGGCTCTGTACGCCGGACTCGACCTCCTCGGTCTCACACCGGCTGTCCAGACCCTCTGGCCATGACTTCCCGCGGGTGCCGTCTCCGCACGCCGCTCGGCGACGACCTGGACCCGGAGTTCAGGCAGGTCTCCGTCGGAGACGTACGCCTTCCTACCATCTTTTTCTACGGGGCAGACCGTGTTATCGTTGCCGCCGCGTCCTGCGGCGACCCGGACGGCCCGCGCGACCGCTACGTCGCGGAGGGGGACGTCTATTACCGTGCTTGGGCTGAAACGGTCAGGGCCGGGAGCAGGGAGTTCGAGGCCATCGTCAAGAAAATCATCTCTACCAAGGACTACTTCAAGCTCGCCGGTCCGTGGCGGGTGGTTTGAGCTGACGCTCGGGGTTGGTGCTGGCCCGCCCATGACTACGGCTCGGCATCAGATGGGGCACGAAGCGCCGTCAGCTCCATGCCGTTGTTCGGCCGGCTCCTTCTGAGTTGCGAGACGCGGTCTTCTTTGCATGTCTTCGCAATCGGCTCTTCCCGGCAAACGCTGGGTATTTCTCGTACTCGGTGGTGAGGAACTCCTTGTAGCCGGGGTCGCCGTAGGCATCGAGAGCTACGGTGATGTCGTTCCTTAGGTCCTCGAGGAAATCCTCCAGCGCCTGCTCGACCGCCTTATCGTCTGCAATCGCAATGCTTGTCCACGCGGCTGTTGAGGAGGATTTCTGGACAAGGCGACGAGCCGTTGCGTGCGGCAGGCGGTCGCCATCGCTCGTCGAATACCGGTGTTCAACGCGCTCCTGGCCGGGAACCAGCCGACCCCAAGCCCGGCCCCATTTCCAGGGCACCCCCGCCCGTCGGGAGGCGTAAGGCCGTGACGGTCTACAAGGTTCTCACCGACATCACGGACGCTCTCAGGGCAAGCCATCTTGAGCACGAGGCCATCCGGGCCGAGATGGCCACCAAGAAGGATCTGGCCGCAGAGGCAGCAGCCATCCGGGCCGAGATGGCCACCAAGAAGGACCTGGCCGCAGAGATGGCCGCCGTGCGCGGGGAGATGGCCACGAAGGCAGAGATGGCCAAGGTGGTTCGAGGGCGGGAGAAGCTTGGGCTCGAGTTCGAGGCCTTTCGCCACGACACCAGGATTACTCTTGAGATGATTTCCGAACTCATGGCCAGAACCGGCCGTCATGACAGGGCTATCGCCCGTCTTGACCGGAGGGTCCGTCGCGTGGAGGGGCATCTGGAACTTCAGCCGCTCCCCAACGGCACGGGGGACCAGTGAGCCTCGCGGTCATGCGGTAGCCACGGGCTTGTGCCCTCACGAGTGTGCTGTAGTGTCAAATCTTCTGAGAATCCTCGGGGCCCCCGGCCACCTTCCACCCGCCCGGGACCGCGGTTATCCGACCGGCGGCCTTGAGCCAGCGGAACTCCCGCCGGGCCTGCTCCCAGATGCCGTCGTCGTGAAGGGGATGGCCGTTCTCGGACATGTCCGAGACGGCCGGGCAATCCATCATGAGCAGCTCATAATCGGCGACCGCCCGGAGGTAGGCGTCGACGATTACCGCCGGCGAACCGAGAGGGAAGGCAGTCGGGGGCCTGTCCCAGATTTCGGAGCGGGCCTGGGGTCGGGTGGCCAGCCAGACGCCGCCGGCGGCAGGAAACAGGACCGCGCACCCGGCCATAATCATACGGGCTCTGCAACGCCTCGGGTTACCCGTGTCAAGGCCGCCTGAGAATTGACCCACCTCGGCCGGTTTGGAATTGACCCACC
>CAJXZV010000170.1 GCA_913063835.1 uncultured Eubacteriales bacterium | reverse complement strand
GCCGAGCTCCTTCCCCCATCCGGCCAGGCGGCCGGCGCCCGCGGCCGCCGCGGCCCTCAGCGAGAGGACGGCCGCCTCGAGAAGAGTGCCGCCCCTCCGGGCGTGCCTGCCTGGACCTCGTGCCGGGCGCCGGGCCCTGGACCGGCCCCGCCGTGTCCTCCTGGGCGTTTGAGAGCAGTCGGTATCCAAGACACACCCCTCCGGGCGTTAGTCTCCCCGGAGGTGTGCCAGCATATGCCAGAGAAGAAAAGGCGGGTCCTAGAACCCTTCCCCGAGGGTCTCGACCTCGACCCCGGTGTAGTAGTAGGTGAGGATGTCGATGAAGTCCTTGCCGGCGCGGGCCATGCCGTCGGCGCCGTACTGGCACAGGCCCACACCATGCCCGTAGCCCCTTGTGACGAACCTCACCGTGCCGTCCGACACGGTGAAGGTGAAGCGGGCGGATCTCAGGTCGAGGGCCCGGCGGAAGTCGAGCCCCCTGACCGTGACCTCCCCGACCCGCACGAGCTTGGCCCGGCCCCCGGGGGTCCACTCCAGGACCTCGAGGTAGGGGCGCCCCGTCCCGGCGGCCGCCGCAAGCGTGCCGGCCTCGATACCGAAGGCCTGCTCCAGTCCTGCCACGGAGACCTCGGTGACGTGCTCCATCCACGGCGAGTGGGCGCACCAGGAGCAGGTGACCCCCCGCAGGTAATCGAGCCTGCCGGACCATACGTCCTCGCTGTTGTCGGTGGCTCCGCCGCAGGTCGAATGGTACGCCGCCTCGATCGGGACGCCGTTGTGGGTCAGGATGAGCCCGCGCGTCGACCTCACCGCACTCTCGACCTTGGCCCAGCGGCTGTAGAACCCGAAGAACCCCCACTCCCGGCGGGCCTCGGCCCGGCTCAGCCAGTCCTGACCGCCGGCCCAGACGTCCGTGGTCACGTCGGCGTCCGGGCGGCCCGGGACCCCCTGCCCCCCGAAGACCCGCATGCGGCGCACGGCAAAGGTCCGGGCGACAACCGCCTGCGCCTTGAGCGCTTCGAGCCCGAAGGACGTGGGCATCTCCGCGGCGACGACCCCCGCGACGTACTCCTCGAGGGGCACGGTGACGACCTCGCCGGTGGTGTGGACCAGGACACGCACAGGATAGGTCCCCGCTCCGCCCTCCGCGGCGGACTGGGTGTCGGGGTAGCGGCAGGTCTTCACGATGACGGCCGGAAGGACGACCAGGACGAAGAGAAGCGTGAGGACGGCGACGGTGACGGCCCTTCTCAAGGCTATCCTCTCCCCGGCGGGCACTTATCCATATGTGCCGGCCGACGGAGTCATGCGGCGCCCCCGCACCGCCCGGCCTGTCCTAGCTCCCGGCCGTCACCCTCGAGGTCGCCCCGGAGGCCGCCCCGTCCTCCTCCGGAGCGGCCGCGCGCAGGCGCCTGACAGACGCCCCGAGCCGGCGGAGGTTCGCGTCGAGAGCCTCGTAGCCGCGGTCGATGTGCTCGACCCCCCGCACCACGGTCACCCCGTCGGCGGCGAGGCCGGCCAGGACGAGGGCCGCACCGCCCCGCAGGTCGGCGGCCGCGACCTCGGCTCCGTAGAGGACCCGCGTGCCCTGCACGGCGGCCGTCCTCCCGTCGACCTGGATATCCGCCCCCATCCGCTTGAGTTCGGCCACATGGGCGAACCTGTTCTCGAAGACGGTCTCCGTGACGACCCCGAGCCCGTCGGTGGTGGCCAGGAGGGCCATGAAGAGGGCCTGCATGTCGGTCGGGAACCCGGGGTAGGGCATGGTCTTGATGTTGACGGCCCTGAGCCGCCGCCGGGCGGCGTTCACGAGGACCGTCGTCTCGTCCTCGGTGACTTCCACCCCCGTTTCCCGCAGTTTGGCCGTCACGGCCGTCAGGTGGTCGGGGACCACCCCCTCCACCTCGACGGTCCCCCTGGTTATGGCCGCGGCGACCATGTACGTGCCGGCCTCGATGCGGTCGGGGATGACCTGGTGCCTCACGCCCCGCAGGGAGGAGACCCCCTCGACCCTCACCACCTTGGTCCCGGCCCCGTGGACCGAGGCGCCGGCGGCGTTGAGGTAGTTCGCCATGTCGACCACCTCGGGTTCCTCGGCCGCGTTCTCGATGATGGTCGTCCCCTTGGCCAGGCATGCGGTCATGATGAGGTGCTCGGTGGCCCCCACGCTCGGGTAGTCGAGGTAGATGCGGCTCCCGACGAGCCTGGACGCACGGGCCTCGATACAGCCGTGACCGATCCTCACCCTGGCGCCGAGAGCCTCCAGCCCCTTGAGGTGCAGGTCGATGGGGCGGGTGCCGATGGCGCAGCCGCCCGGGAGCGATATGCGGG
>CAJXZV010000169.1 GCA_913063835.1 uncultured Eubacteriales bacterium | reverse complement strand
CGCACGGAAAACCTCGGCCATGCCGTCCTCTAAGTGGCAGTGCTGAGGGTGAGGCGGATTCCCGCAGGCCTGGCAGGGTTTGATGGCCAGGTCGTAGGGGAAGATGTTCTCGACCTCAAGACCCTGTGACCTCGCACCGTCCAGCGCCCTTGCCACGAGCCTGTCGGTGTTTGTCCCCCTCCTTGGGCTCGCAACAAGCCCCACAGCCCTGGGCATGACGCTCTGCCTCCTTCTGGCAGCCAACGCTATTCGTAGCATAACACTTCCAGCAAGACCGGGGGAGTGAGGGTCGGGCGCAGGTGGCTGTGAAGTTAATGTGGGCAGGGCCCCATCGCCTCGGTCTTTCGGGGAGATTGCTCCCAGGGAGTCCGCGTCGCTTCATCTCTTCACCGGACGACGAGCCTCGAGACCGTCCGCACCCGCCTGCGGGAAGCCCGCGCCAGCCAGCCGGAGAGGGGGGGGGTAAGCCCTCTCCCCTGGCCCCGGTGCCCTGCGTCACGGCGCGCGCGGCCGCCTAGCTCGCGGCGCTGGGCTACGGCGACGACCCGCGCGTCCGGCTGGCGGTCGATTACCTTGTCTCAATCCAGCGCCCCGACGGAAGCTGGTTCTGTGAGGACGGGGCCATGACGGGCTGCCATCTCGTGACCCATCTCGGTCCGACGCCGAGGGTCAGGCAGGGACTCGAGGCGGCCCTGCAGAAGCGCAGGCCCGACGGACTCTGGGCCCGGGACTCCCATCCCCGGAATCCTCCCGTCCCCCCCGGCCCCCGGCGCGAACCGCATCCCTGGGTGACGCTGCGGGTCCTCCGCTTCGTGACGGCGGCTCAAGGGGCTGCGCCGGATGGTACCCGGGAAGAGCAGGAGGCTTCACGAAACGATGGGTCATCGAGGCCCGGCCTGAACTCTCAACGGCCAGGCCGGCGGAGAGACCATCAGCTGCACGATGAGCGGGCTGATCACCAAGCCCACCAGCCAGTACGCGGGCGTGAACCAGGCGATCTCGGGCACGCCCGTGGCCAGGAATTCCCAAAAGGACTGGCCCGGCGTTCCTTCCGCCCCTAAGGCCCATACACGCCAGACGACGGCCAGGATGAGCACCTTCTCCACGACGGCAGGGACCAGCCCGACAAGGAGAGGAAACCGACGGATGAGAGCCCCCTTGCCCAGCAGTCGGCAGTAAGCACCACCCGCCAGGTAGGGCAGGACCACCAGCACCGCACCGACTACCGCAGGCGGCACGACCCACGACCCAACGGGGCGGTACAGAAAGGTCGTAGACCCCCAGAACCCCAGAAAGTACACCAGCCCCACGACCGCCCAGCCGCCCAGTAATCCGACCATGCCCACCACTCCTTCACTAGTGGTTCGACGAGACAGCCAACCAGGCGGTTCCTGGTTTCTCCGGCCTCGGTGGGGCCCGCCCGCCGTGCCGCCTGCACTAATCAGGTCTCAGACACCGGCAATGGCTCCACCCGTTCGCCCCTGAGCGCCAGGCTCAGGCCCCAGCCGAACGGCTCGGTCTGCCTGACGAGGGCCCTCAGCGTGTGGCGTCCGCCGGCCACGGGGACGGTCAGGCTGTCGGCGCCGGGTTCGACGTACCCGCGGTCCCGACGGCTCGACCCGGGCGAGTAGGTGTTGGAGCCGGAGAAGACCAGGCGGTGGTCGACTCCGCCTCCCCCACCCTGAGCTCGGCGAAGTACGCCGGCCGGTAGGTCCAGACGCCGACCCGGCCCGCCCGCCGCTCGTGGACGAGGTGGGCCGCCGCCAGGGCCGGCGCCGGCAGAGTCGACCGGGACGGCGCTGCTCTCCGTCCGCCACCGGCGCGTTCGGCGCCCTCCATCAGCGTCACGGCCGCCCGCAAGCCCACCACATCTACACGAAGGGTGAACCAGCGGTCGGAGGGCACCTCGGCCTGTGCCTGGTAACGCGGGCCGTTGAAGACCTGCCAGGTGTTCACCCCGTTGAAGACAGGGTCGTACTGGACGGCGTCCCAGCTCCCGCTGGTGTGCGGCTGCACGTAGACCAGTTCGTGGTCGAGCTCGTCAGCGGCCCGGAAGGCTATGCCGGGGTAGGCCGGGCCGGGACCGGCCCAGAGGTCGACCTCCACCGCCCCGTCGCCGACGGCGACGTCCTTGACGAGGACCAGCCCGTTCTCGACGCGCAAGGTCCGCCGCCCCCGCCACTCGACGGTCTCGGCCTTCTCGGCGAAGACGTCCACAGCGGCCGCGTCCGGATACCGCAGACCGTTCACCCGCCCAGGTAGGCGCTCTTGACCTTGGGGTCGTTCAGGAGGTCCTCGGACTTCCCTTCGAGGACCAACCTCCCGTTCTCCAGCACGTAGCCGCGCCGGGCGAACTTGAGGGCCATGCGGGCGTTCTGCTCGACCAGAAGGATGGTCGTGCCCTCCGCGTTCATCTCCCTCAGGGCCTCGAACACCCTGCTCATCAAGA
>CAJXZV010000168.1 GCA_913063835.1 uncultured Eubacteriales bacterium | reverse complement strand
GGACGGCGGGGCGCCGGAGGCCGGGCGGGCGCGCGAGACGGTCGTCGAAGACCCCGACCGCCTCGGCCCTGCGCCGGACCTCATCCTTATCGACGGGGGGAAGGGCCACCTGGCCGCTGCGGCGGAGGTTCTCGAAGACCTCGGCCTGGACATCCCCGTCGTCGCGCTGGCTAAGGAGCACGAGCACCTCTTCCTCCCGGGCCGCGCCGAGCCCCTCGTCCTCCCGGAGGAAACCCCGGCTCTTCACCTGCTCCGGCACATCCGGGACGAGGCCCACCGGTTCGCCGTGGGCTACCACCGCCTTCTGCGCCGGAAGAGGGTCCGGCGCTCCGAGCTCGACGACGTGCCGGGTATCGGACCTGCGCGACGGACGGCCCTCCTCAAGGCCTTTGGCTCGGCCCGGAAGGTGCGCGAGGCGCGGCTGGAGGAGCTGGCCGCGGTGCCCGGCATCGGGCCGGCCGCGGCCAGAAGGATTTACGATCACTTCCACGGAGGTGCCGGCGGGCCGACGGCGGGCGCCGGGGGACGCCGGCAGGAGGCTGAGACCGGTGATGAGCAGGACCTCTAAGGAGAAGACCTCGGCCTGGGTAAGGACGTTCGAGACCAGGGCGGGCCGCATGGGAGTGGCGGTCTCGGAGCGGGGGCTCGTCCTCTCCACCCTGCTCGGATGGGCCGGCGACGGCCGGGCCCAGGCGGCTTGCGACAGGGGCGGGACCGTCTCTCGCTCCGGTGCCCGCACCCGTACCGGCGCCCGCGGTCGGGTCCCCGCTCCGGGTTCGGAGTCCGCCGCCGGCCGCGGGTCCGCCGCAACTCCGGGAGCGAGCGGCGAAAGGGTCCCGGCCGGAAGACCGCGGTGGTCGGTCCTGCAGCACCAGGCCCTGGAGAGGCGCGGCCGAGTTCCCGCCGCGGTCAGCGCTCTTCTCGACCAGGTCGAGGAGGCCCTCAAAGCCTACTACGCCTACTGGCCGGAGTGCCCCGGGGACAGGATCTTCGACCTGTGGGAGGACATCCTCGCTCTGCCCGTCGACCTTGAGGGCCTGACGGCTTTCACCAGTCGGGTGCTGACCTGTCTCCGGCAGGTTCCGCCGGGCCAGGTCATATCCTACGGAGCCCTGGCCGCGAGGGCCGGTTCCCCGAACGCGGCCCGGGCCGTCGGGGCCGTGATGGCCCGGAACCCGGTGCCCATCGTCCTCCCCTGCCACCGGGTCATCGCCGCGGACGGGAGCCTGGGGGGATTCGCCGGCGGGAGCCGGGGGGAGGCCCTGGCCCTCAAGAGCCGTCTACTGCGGTACGAGGGGTGGACTTTCTCCTGACCGGGCCCCGGCCGCCGCCAGCCCTCGGCTCGCGGTTCCGGGCCAGCGGTGCCGTATGCCACCTCTGCGGTTCGGCCACGGCGTGCAGGATACCGGCCAGCCGGAACCAGTAGACGACAAAGCGGAAGAGGGGCATCAACAGGATGACCCAGGCGGTACGTCTGAGCCGTTCCCGCTCCGTCGTCCCCACGTGGCGGTAGGCGGAAAGGTAGAAGAGCCCCTCGATCACCGCGTAGGCCACGTACATGGCCAGCACGGCGCTGGCGACCACCACGGGGCTGTAGCCGAGGAGGAAGAGGAAGGGAAGGAGGAATGTCCAGACCAGACGGGGGAAGGCCAGGGTGTGGTCTGTCAGGAGCGTCCGGCCGGAGACGTCACGGAAGGGCCCGGTGATGCCTGTCTGCTGGTCGGAATGAAGGGCCGTGACTTCTATCTGGCCTCTCTGCCAGCGCAGGCGTTGCGAGTAGAGAGCGGCCAGCGACGGAATGGGGTCGACGAATGCCACGGCCGTATCGATACACTCTATCGTCGCCCGCGGCCTTCTCGTCTTGACGCGCTTACGCAGGTCGAAGGTGATCTTCGTGTCCTCGGACACGGTCTGACTGTCATAGAGGTAGGAGTTCTCCAGCAGTATGTCGCGGCGGAAGGCCGAGAAAGCGCCGGACAGCGTGTAGAGCGTGTTGCGCAGGGATTGGTGGCGGCGTCCGACCCTGAAGGCGCTGAGATACTCGAAGGCCTCGCAGGCGTGCAGGAGGCCCATGAAGCGGCTGGTCTCACGTTTGACAGGAGCGACGACGATGGCTCCGGTGGCCGCGGCCAGCCGTGGTCGGGACTCGAAGTGGCGCACCATCTCGTAGACGGCATCAGGGGCGAGGTGGACGTCGGCGTCGACGGCCATGATGTAGGCGCCGGTGCTTGCGTGGATACCGGCGTTGAGAGCCGCGGCCTTTCCCGGCCGCTCCACGGATATCCAGGCGAACCGGAGGCCGGGATACTGCTCCTGGCAGTGGCAGAAGACTTCGAAGCAGTTGTCGGAGCTGCCGTTGTCCACGCAGATGATTTCCAGGGCCTCGGCGGGGTAGGTCTGGCCGGCCACCGACCGCAGGGCGCGGCCGGGGGTCCGGGCGTTGTTGTGG
>CAJXZV010000167.1 GCA_913063835.1 uncultured Eubacteriales bacterium | reverse complement strand
GGTACCTGCTCAAGCACGAGACCTCTGACCCGGCCCTCTACGCCCGGCTCAGGCCGGGCCGGCGCCTGGAGCAGCGGCTCCGCTGCGCGGAGTGGCTCAAGGAGCTGGGCTACGAGCTGGGACTGGGCAACATCGTGGGCCTGCCCGGCCAGACCGAAGAGAGTCTTCTCGGCGACCTCGAAGTCCTGGCCCGGCTGGAACCCGAGATGGTCGGCGTGGGGCCCTTCATCCCGCACCCGGCCACACCGCTCGCCGCCGAGTCCCCCGGGAGTGTGGACCTGACCCTGAACATCGTGGCCCTGACGCGTCTGGTCCTGCCTCCGGCCCACATCCCGGCCACGACGGCCCTGGCCACTCTGGACCGGCGGGCGCGGGAGCAGGCCCTCCAGGGTGGGGCGGACGTCCTCATGGTGAACATCGGGCCGGCCGAGAGGCGGCGGCTCTACGAGATCTACCCGCACCGGGATGACGGTGCGTTGGGGGCGGAGTCGCTCGTCCGGCAGCGCCGCCGCATCGCGGCGTGGCTGGCCGGGCTCGGCCGGACCGTGGACGGGCTGGACGGACGGCCCGGGGCGGACACCGCGGCCGGGCCGGAGAGGACCTCTGTCGCGAAGGCCCGACTGGAATTCGAGGAGAGGAGTGGGCTACAGTGAGCACCGGCAACGGAACAGGTTTCATCGACCACGAGGCCATCACCGGGTGGCTCGAGGCGCCTCCGCCCGAGCGGGGCCGCCTCCGGGAGATTCTCGACCGGGCCCGTGAGGCGCGCGGGCTGGAACCCGACGAGGTGGCCGCCCTCGTCGCCAGTGACGACCCTGACCTCTGGGCCGAGGTCTTCACGGCGGCGCGGGAGGTCAAGGAGGCCATCTACGGGCGGCGTCTCGTCCTCTTCGCGCCCCTTTACATCTCGAACCACTGTGTCAACGACTGCCGCTACTGCGGCTATCGGGTCTCGAACCGCACGCTCCCCCGGCGGAAGCTGACCCCGGACGAAATCCGTGAGGAGGTCCTTGTCCTCGAGGCCATGGGTCACAAGCGCCTGGCCCTCGAGACCGGGGAGCATCCGACGGAGTGTCCGACGACCTATGTCGTCGAGGCCATCCAGACCATCTACGAGACGAGTTCGCGTGACGGGCGCGGCGAGATCAGGCGCGTGAACGTCAACGTGGCCGCCACGACGGTCGAGGACTACCGACTCCTCCGCGAGGTGGGCATCGGCACCTACGTCCTCTTCCAGGAGACCTACCACCGCCCGACCTACGAGGTCATGCACCCCTCGGGACCGAAATCCGACTACCTCTGGCACCTGGAGGCCATGGACCGGGCCATGGAGGCCGGCATCGACGACGTCGGCGTCGGGGTCCTCTTCGGCCTTCACGACTGGCGGTTCGAGGTCCTCGCCCTTCTCCTGCACGCCCGGCATCTCGACCGCGTGTGGGGGGTGGGGCCGCACACCATCTCGGTTCCGCGGCTCCGCCCAGCTGCTGGGGTCGACCTCCGCGAATTCCCCCATGTCGTCTCTGACGACGACTTCCGCAGGATCGTGGCCGTCCTGCGCCTGGCCGTCCCGTACACGGGGATGATCCTGTCGACACGCGAGCGACCCGGCTTCCGCGACGAGGTCTTCGGCCTGGGCATCTCGCAGATAAGCGCGGGGTCGTGCACCGGGGTCGGCGGCTACCGGGAGGAGGCCATGCGCTCGGCCCGGGGAGGCATGGAGGATGACGCCGGCGCCGGACGCCCACCCGGCACCGGGCACGGGGGTGGTGCTGGGGACGAAGCCGGAGCCGGGCAGTTCGCGGTGGAGGACCACCGGAGCCCGGACGAGATCATCCGCAGCCTGGCCGAGTCGGGCTACATCCCGAGCTACTGCACGGCCTGCTACCGGCGGGGAAGGACCGGTGAGCGGTTCATGGAGCTGGCCAAGACCGGCCGCATCCGCGAGCTGTGTCTGCCCAACGCCATCCTGACCTTCAAGGAGTACCTCCTGGACTACGCTTCCCCGGCCACACGGGCGGCGGGGGAGCGGGCCATCGCCGAGCACCTCCGCGAGATCCCGAACGAGGCCGTCCGGGCGGAGACGGTCCGGCGGCTGGCCCGCCTGGAGGCCGGAGAGAGGGACCTGTACCTATGAGCCTTCACGCGACACCGACATCCGGCCGCCTGCACATCGCCTTCTTCGGGAGGCGCAACGCAGGCAAGTCCAGCCTCCTCAACGCCCTGACCGGGCAGAGCGTCGCCCTGGTCTCGGATGTGCCCGGCACGACCACCGACCCGGTGTGGAAGTCCATGGAGATCCTGCCCCTGGGGCCCTGTGTGGTCATCGACACGGCGGGCATAGACGACATCGGTGAGCTCGGCCGCCTGCGGGTCGAGAGGACGCGGCGCGTCCTTAGGCGGACCGACCTCGCCGTTCTGGTCCTGGACCCCACGCGTCCGCCCGGACGTGAAGAGGACCGGCTGGCCGACGAA
>CAJXZV010000166.1 GCA_913063835.1 uncultured Eubacteriales bacterium | reverse complement strand
TCGATGAAATCGTAGCCGGCCAGGGCCTCGACGGCCTTCTCCACGTCGCGGAGCCTCCGGATGCTGCGGACGGTCTCGGCCACGCCCTCCTCGAACTCGGTCCTGAGCCGGTGGCCGGGCTCCAGCTCTTCCACCCACCTGGGCAGGTTCACCACGACCTCGCGCACGGGGAACTCGTAGAGGACCTGCTCCATGATGTCGTAGATGTCGTCTTCCTCCATGGCCGTGACGTCCATGGGGATGACGGGGACGTCGTACTTGGCCTCGAGCCGTTCGGCCAGGCCCAGGGTGTCCTTCGTGTCCGGGTGGCACGAGTTCAGGATGACGACGAAGGGCTTGCCGATCTCCTTGAGCTCCCCGACGACCCGCTCCTCGGCGTCGACATAGTCCTCCCTCGGAATCTCCGTGAAGCTGCCGTCGGTCGTGACGACCACACCGATGGTCGAGTGCTCGGCGATGACCTTCCTCGTCCCGATCTCGGCCGCCTCCTGGAAGGGAATGCCCTCCTCGAACCAGGGGGTGTTGACGAGGCGCGGCCCGTGTTCGTCCTCATAGCCTGTCGCCCCGGGGACGGTGTAGCCGACACAGTCCACGATGCGCACCCTGAGGGAGAGCCTGTCCTTGATGGTGATCCGGACGCCCTCGTCAGGTATGAACTTCGGTTCGGTCGTCATGATGGTCCGGCCCATGCCACCCTGAGGGAGCTCGTCGACGGTCCGCTGGCGCTCGTCGGGGTCGGTGATGTTCGGCAGGACGAGCATCTCCATGAACTTCCGGATGAAGGTGGACTTCCCGGTGCGGACCGGTCCGACCACCCCGATGTAGATGTCACTGCCGGTGCGCTCGGCGATATCCTTGAAGATGTCGAATTTCTCCACCGGTTCTCCCTCCTCAGGCCTTTCGGGCCGCAGTAGCGAAGAGTAGGTGAGCCAGTGGAATGTATATGAGGACAGGTTATGGAAATTCCGCCGCTCCCTAAATGCCTCGGGCAGAGGCCGCCTCAGGAGCTCTTCGGACGGAAATGGAGCCTCAGGGGGGTCCCGGTGAAGTCCCAGGCCTCCCTGGCCCGAGCCTCGAGATAGCGCCGGTAGGTGTCTTTCACCAGTGAGGGCGAGTTGACGAAGAACACGAACCTGGGCGGGGCCGCGGAGGCCTGGGTGACGTAGCTGACGCGAAGGCGCCGGCCGCCCTCCGAGGGCGGCGGGTTCACGGCGACCGCGTCCCGGAAGACCCTTGTCACCTCTGGCGTCGGCACACGCCGACGGTGGTTCTCCGCGGCCCGGCGGACCGTCCGCAGCACACGCTCGAGGTTCCAGCCGGTCTTCGCCGAGGTGAACACGATGGGGGCCCAGCCCACGAAGTGGAGGACACGCCTCAGATGCCGCTCGTAGTCGGGGAAGGTCGCCCCGTCCTTCTCGACGAGGTCCCACTTGTTGACCACCAGGACCAGGGCCCGGCCCGCCTCGCTGACGTAGCCCGCCATCCGCTTGTCCTGCTCCGCGGGTGGCCGCGTCGCGTCGAAAAGGAGCAGCACGACGTCCGAGCGGTCCACGGCGCGCAGGGTCCGGAGCACACTGTAGCGCTCGACGCTCCCCCGCAGGCGCTTCCTCTTGCGCAGTCCGGCCGTGTCCACGATGACGTAGTCGACCCCGCCGCGGCGGAAGGCGACGTCCACGGCGTCGCGCGTCGTCCCCGGCTCGTCGGCCACGATGACGCGCTCCTCACCCACCAGGCGGTTCACGAGAGAGGACTTGCCCACGTTCGGCCGGCCGACGACGGCCATCCGTATCGGCTGGACGGCGGCCTGGGCGTCCGCGGCGGACTTGCCCGCCTCCGTCCCTTCCTCCCCTTTCCCGTCCCGGAGACCCTCCCCCTCGGCCGGCGGCGGGAGGTTCTCCACCACCTCGTCGAGGAGCTCCCCCGTTCCGAGCCCGTGAAGGGCCGAGACCGGCAAGACCTCGCCGAGACCCAGCCGGTGGAATTCGGCCGCCAGGAACGCGCGTGAGACGTCGTCCACCTTGTTCGCGGCCACGATGACCGGCTTGCCGCTCCTGCGGAGGACAGCCGCCGCGGCCTCGTCGGCGGGCGTGAGCCCCGCCACGGCGTCCACCATGAAGACGATGACGTCCGCCTCGGCGATGGCCGCTTCCGCCTGCCGGGTCGTCTCGACCCGGATAGGGTCGTCCCCGTCCCAGTCGAGACCTCCGGTGTCGACAAGGGTGAAGATGCGCCCGGCCCAGTCGGTCACCCCGTACAGCCGGTCGCGGGTGACGCCGGGCTCGCTCTCGACGATGGCCTTCCTCTGCCTGAGGAGCCGGTTGAAGAGGGTCGACTTGCCCACGTTCGGCCGGCCGACGATGGCCACGATGGCCGACGACATCACGTCCCCTCCCTGCGTCCCAGGTCGCGGAGGGCACCGAGCATGTGGCTCGGCAGCCAGCCCCCGTCGACGAACCGCGCTCCCGTCGCGGCGCTGAGGTCCCCCAAGGAGACA
>CAJXZV010000165.1 GCA_913063835.1 uncultured Eubacteriales bacterium | reverse complement strand
ACCCCTCCCCCCTTCCCCTGCGGCCGCTTCGAGCCGGCTCATTCTCATAGCCACAGGTTCCAGCCCCGGCACGGGGAGCGGGACTCCGGGTCCGGTCGCCCCAATGCGGCTGCCTACAGCCGCTCCTCCACGAAGGCGACGGCGTGCCGCGCCAGACCGAGAGCCCTTTCCGAGTCGACCCTATCGAACGCCCGTGAAGGCGTCCCTCCGGGGAGCCCGTTGGGGTAACGGGTAGGGATGTAGTACTTGTCGAGAGGTGTCACCTCGTCGGCGAGGCCTTCGAAGGCCGGGTCGAGCCGGGCGGCATCCAGGCAGAGGTCGCCCACCGAGTGCCCTCGCACCTCCCGGGCCCCTTGCGCCAGCAGGTAGGCTTTCAACGCCTTCTCCGCGGCCTGCTGGGCGAAGAAGCACGCGTAGTTGTGGAAGCCGCCTTGGAGCAGGTGCTCGGCGACGGTGATATCGTCCTTGGCCTGAGCCAGCCACCGCCGGCCTTCCTCAAGAGGATCAGGCTTCATAGATGACCTTCCCCTCTCTCACGGCCTTCTGGACGAAAGGCCGGGTCTCCAGAAGCTCCTCGAACTCGTCCGGCGTGTAGACCAAGACGTCGAGTCCCGTCTTCGGGCGGAGCACCCGGAAAGCTTCATCCAGGCGGTCGAGGAAGCGCCTGGACGTCTCCATCACCAGGATGAGGTCGATGTCGCTGGTCTCGATGACGTCCCCCCGGGCCAGTGAACCGAAGAGAATCGCCTTCTTGACCCCCATCCGGGGGAAGAGCGCCGTCATACGCCGGACCTCGCGCTCCAGCAGACGCCGGCGCTCCTCGTCCGGACCCAGTTTGAAGGGCATTCTCACACACCCCCGAAGACGGCTTCGGGAAACGCAAGTCCCAAGACAAGTCTACTAGAGTCTCTCTCGATGGCCAAACGGTAGGACGGGCCTCCGTCACCTACTGACGGTGGGAGGCCTTTAGACTCAAGGCAGAGGTCCTCCAGGGCGAGCAGGGAGGAGGAAAGGGGGCTTCAGACGACATGACTCCTATCCGCAGTCTCGACCTGGTCCGGGAGGCAAGGCGTATCCGCGGACTCGTCGCGGCGGTCAAGAACGGACAGCGGGCGCAGGGACGCGCGGCCCGGCTCGACGGGCGCGACGTCGTGGTCTTAGGGTTCAACTGGGAGGACGGAAGTTACGAGCCCCTCCTCGTAGTGGTAGACCCTGAACTGGCGGAGCGGCTCCATGACCTCCGGACCGTCACGGGTTCCGTCGAACCGGCGGTGCGGCCGCTGGCCGCGGCCGGCCGGGGCGCGACCGGACCCGGGCGGCCGACCCCTCCGGAAGCCCGCACCGAAGCCTGGTTTTGGGACCAGCTCGAACGCATGGTCCGGGCCCTCAACTTCATGGACAACGGCTGGCCGTACAGCTGCCGCTACGCCACCCTCAGGCTGGCCGAGGCCGAGGGGGTTCCGGCGGACGAGACCGAGGTGGTGGTCTTCGGGCCTCGCACAGGTAGCACCGTGGAACCCGCCTTCATCGTCGTCGACCCGTCCATCCGGGAGCGGCTTCGGGACATCCGCGTCCTGGACGACGACGGTTCAGAAGAAGATTCCCCGCCTTCCGAAGGCGACTCCCCGGAACAGGGGGACGGACCCTGTCCGACCGACCGCAGGGACACACTGCCAAGGAACGATGGCTACTGGCAGAAGCAGTACGAGGGCCGGGACAAAATCCTCTGGTCGCACGTAATCGGGCCCTACGACGGCTGGTTCCGCTACCTCGAGTTCAAGGACCCGCCGGGCGAGGCCGCAATCGTGAGCCGTGGTCGCCGCAACTGCATGACCTCGGCCGTCCTCTTCCTCTATCTCGCCCGGGAAGGCGTCCCGAACCACCTCGTCCGGGCCACGGGCCGCAGGGAGCTCCGCGTCCGCGCCTTGGACATGCTCCCTGTCGAGGTCCTGGCCGCAGGGGAACCGGTCGTTGTCACGTTCAGGCCGCGCCGCGCGGCCGAGGGCACTCCCGGACTCGACCGGGAGACGGCGGTGGCCCAGGGTCTTCTCACGGATGAACGTGCCGTGGAAGTCGAAGACCTCGCGGTCTCGGCCTTCGAGGCCCTGACCCGGGCCTTCGAGGACATCGACCTCGTTCTCCGGGCCGCCCGCTTCGAGTTCGGCCGCACGCGCGGCTGGGGCCTGTCCCGCACCGTGCTCGGTGACGAGATATCCTTCGACACCTGCCGTCTGAGCCGGGCCGACGGCGGCCCTCTCGAGACGGACAAGGACATCGTGCTCGCGTTCGCCCGCCTGCTCGAGACGGCACGCCGGAAGTGGGGAATCGACTGGCAGCACCAGCCTTAAGACATCAGCCGGCGAAGTTCGCCCTGGGGGCAGGAGCCCCCGGCTCGGGCAGTGAACCGTAGGCCCAGAGACGGGTCCCGGCCGCCTCGGGTACCCCGAAAGCTCTGCGGGAGAAGTGGTCCATATGGTTCACCCCCGCCCCAGGAGAACCCGGCGCATCCGCCACATCAGGCTCGTCCCGGTCACGGACGAAGGGTACCGCGCGTACATGGAGGACCTGCGGGCCCGGAACTACACCCTCCGTGACAAGCGCCCGCCCACAGCCTCACAGCTCGTCGGGTACATGGCCGAGAAGACCGTCCGGATGTGGCTCGAGCGCAACACC
>CAJXZV010000164.1 GCA_913063835.1 uncultured Eubacteriales bacterium | reverse complement strand
TGGTTCTCGCCGGCGCCCTCGTTCTCGACGGGGACGGCCGCCTCCTCGAAGGGCCCCACGACATCGTCATCCGCGGCGGGAAGATCGCCGCGGTCCGGCCCGCAGGCTCCGACGTGGCGCGCGGCAACTCCGGTGCGTCCGGCGGCCCCCAGGCGCCCGAGGTCGTCGACTGCTCCGGGTGTGTCGTCACCCCGGGGCTCGTCATCCTGCACACCCACGCCCCGATGGTCATCTTCCGGGGCTTCGCCGAGGACATGTCCATGGACGACTGGTTCAACGAGCGCATCTGGCCGTATGAAAGCCGGCTGACCCCCGACCATGTCGAGGCCGGAGCGCGGCTGGCCGTGGTGGAGATGATCGAGCACGGGGTGACGGCTTTCGCCGACCACTACTTCGAGGCGGACCGCATCGCCGACGTCGTCCTCGAGACCGGCATCCGGGCCGACCTCGCCCCGACCGTGTTCGGACTCGGCGAAGGGGTCGCGGAGCGGGTGGACGCCGCCGCGGAGCTCATCGCCCGGAGACGGGACGACGACCCGCGCCTGACCTTCCGGATGGGACCCCACGCGCCCTACACGTGTCCGCCGCCGGCGATGGAGCACATCGTCCGGCGCGCGAGGGAGCTCGGCGTCGGGCTCCACCTCCACGTCTCGGAGACCCGGGCGCAGGTCGAGGAGTCGCGCCGCCGGGAGGGCAGGACCCCCTTCGCCGCCGTGGCCGCCGCGGGAGGGTTCGAACTCCCCGTCATCGTCGCCCATGGTCTCTGGGTCGAGGAGGAGGACCTCGCCCTGGTCGGTGCCGACACCTGGTTCGCCGTGAGTCCCAAGACATACCTGAAGCTCGCCATGGGCGAGGGGAGCCTCTGGCGGCTCTGGGGCGACCCGCGCCTCAGACTGGCCGCGGGGACCGACGGTGCGGCCAGCTCGAACACTCTGAACCCTCTCGAGCAGGTCCGCCTGTGGGCCCTGCTCGGAAAGCATGCGGTGGGACGCGCCGACCGCTTCACCCTCGAGGAGGCCTGGCGGGTCCTGATGAACGGCCACCGGGCCCTGGGTCGAGGCACCGGGGCCGTCCGCCCCGGCTGGGAGGCCGACCTTGTCGTCTGGGACCTCGAGCAGCCGAACACCGCGCCGGTCCACAACGTCCTCGCGGCCATCATCTACAGCGCCGACGCACGGAACGTGCGGGACGTGCTCGTGTCAGGGCGCTTCCTCAAGCGGGATTTCGAGGTCGTCGCCGTCGACGCGGCCGAGGCCCTGCGTCAGGCCGAGGAGGCGGCTCGGGCCGTCGTGGCCCGCGGGCCCGGCCGGGCGACTGTCACCTACTAGGCTGGTCATCGACGTCCGGGCCTGGTGCTGAGGCTGCCGCCCGCGGCGGGGTCCGGGCGGGGCTGGCGACCTGCGAGAGAACGACCATGCCGGAGAGAGAAGGAGGACCAGACATGCCTATCCTCAACCCCGAGCACGCCTACAGGGAGTTCACCGTGGAGCTCGAGCCGGGCGAGGCCTTCACCGAGCACCACCTCAAGGTGAGGAAGAAAGATCTCTCCCGGTACGTCTTCGTCCCGGGGTCGCATCTCCGGGGCCGGCGCATCGCCGAAAGGCTCGACGACTGCCGGGTCATCGCGGCAACGCGCGGCTATTACGTCTACAGCGGCACGTACAAGGGGCACTTCATGTCGGTCTGCTCGACAGGGATGGGCGGCCCGCAGGCGGCCATCGCCTTCGAGGAACTGGGGCGCCTGGGAGCCGACACCTTCATCCGGGTCGGGTCGGCCGGGGCCGTCCGTCCGGACCTCGGGGTGGGGGACATCGCCGTGGCCACCGCGGCCTGCCGCTTCGGCGGGACCTCCCACAACTACCTGCCTGCTCCCTACCCGGCCGTGGCCCACTTCGAACTGACGCAGGACCTGCTGCTGGCCGCCAGGGACCTGGGAGTCACCGTCCACCCCGGGGTGTGCGCCACCGGTGACGCCTTCTACGGCCCGCGGGTTGCGGAGGACCTCGCCCTCATGAGGAAGGCCGGGGTCGTGGCCGTGGAGATGGAGACAGACACCCTCTTCATCCTCGGGCTCTACCACGGCTGGCGCTGTGCCGCGGCCTGCGTCCTGGACAGCGGGGAGGGCAAGGAGATCGAGGAGTCGAGCTCGGCGGAGATGGAGATCGCCAGCCACGGGGCGAACCCCCTCTTTCTGAAGGGCGAGGACGACCTCATCACCATCGCCCTGGAAGCCATGGTGCGCTGTATCGAGAGGGACAAGGCGAGTGGCTGAGGCGGCCTGCCGGCACCATAGACCGGCCCGCCCGTCCTTTCCTGGGGAGCGTCGGGGCGATACAATGTCCGGGGAGACGGTCCGGCTTCCCCGTTGAGGGGGCGGCGTTCATGTCGCTGAGGGACATCGAGGCGAGAAGGAAGGGACGGGCGGCCAGGCTCCGGGCCTCGCTCCACTCCACCGTCCGGCAGCTCGGCGCGTTGGACGGCCTTCCGGGCGGTGTCCCGTCGCGGTGTTACGATGACCCGGGGGAGGCCGCCGAAGCGGCCGACCTTGCCCGCCACGTTGTGGAGCTGGCCGCGGCGAAGCTGCAGGGACGTAGGGCGTCATGAACCCGGGCGAACTGGAATCAAGACTCAAGGACTGGGTGGCCCGCGGCTTTCTCACGCCCCGGCAGGCGGAGGACATCCGCCGCTTCGAGGTTGCCCGGGTGCGGCCGTCGCCGGCTCCGGTCGCCGGTGAGGTCCTCGGC
>CAJXZV010000163.1 GCA_913063835.1 uncultured Eubacteriales bacterium | reverse complement strand
CGCCGTCGATGTCGGCTACGGTCAGCTCGCCTGGAAGCTCCGCCGCGACGAACGCGTGGTCGTCCTGGACCGGACCAACGCGCGCTATCTCGACCGCGAGGCCCTGAGGCGGGCCGCCGGGGAGGCGGGCCTCGAGGTGGTGTGGCCGACCTTCGCCACCTGCGACCTCTCCTTCATCTCGCTCCTGAAGGTCGTCCCCAGGGTCGTCACCGTCCTCGACCCGGGCTGGCGGATGGTCCTCCTCGTGAAGCCGCAGTTCGAGGCCTTGCGCCGCCAGGTGGGTTCCCGGGGGGTGGTGCGCGACCCCGCGGTCCATGTCGAGGTCCTGCGCCGGGTGGTGGACGGGCTCAGCGGCGGCGGGGTCCGGGCGGCCGGACTGACCTACTCCCCGCTCCGGGGGCCGGAAGGGAACATAGAGTACCTGCTCTGGCTGGAGGAGGCCCGTCCGGACGAGACCGGGGGTGAGGGTGCCGCCGGGCCGGCCTCGGTCACCGGCGGGGCCCCCGGATACTTCCCGGCGACGGCGGTGGAAGAGGTGGTCCGCGAGGCCTTCGTCCGGGTCGGCCGGGCCTAGGACCCCCGGAGGTCCGGAGGGCGGCGGGCGGGGGCCATGTGGGTCAGGCGGGGCCGCGCAGGATCCCGGCCCCAGAGCGCAGGGCCCTCACCTTCTCCTTGACCGCCCTTCCCTGTTCGAGCATCTCCCGCGCGTGGGCGAGGGTGATGGGGGTGGGCGGGTGGCCGGCCAGCATCCTGGCCACTTCGTGTTCGCGCTCTTCCGGAGTCAGGGTCTTGACCCTCGTCGTGGTGCGGCCGTCTGCCGTCTCCTTCACGATGAGGTGGTGGGCGTCGGCCAGGCTGGCGATGCGGGCCAGATGGGTGACACACACCACCTGGCGGCTGAGGGCGATGGTGGCGAGTTTCTCCGCGACGGCCTGGGCGGCGCCTCCGCCGACACCCGTGTCTATCTCGTCGAAGATCATCGTGGGGACCTCGTCGGCCTCGGCCAGGATGGCCTTCAGGGCGAGCATGACGCGGGAGGTCTCGCCCCCCGAGGCGATGCGGCTCAGGGGCTTCGGGGGTTCGCCGGGGTTGGCCGTGAAGAGGAACTCGACGCGGTCGGCCCCCTTCGGCCCCGGGGGGTCCAGCGGCTGGAGGCCGACGACCAGGCGCGCTCCTTTCATCTCGAGGTCGGCGAGGGCCTCTTCTATGGCCCGCCCCAGGCGGTCGGCTGCGGCGCGGCGGGCCCGGGTCAGGAGGGCGCAGAGTCTGTCCAGTTCCTCACGCTCCCTCGCCGCCCTCTCGTCGAGTTCCTGCGCGAGCTCGACGGCCCTTGTCAGCCTCTCGTACTCGGCCCGGGCCTTACGGCCGAAGGCGAGGATCTCCTCCTCGGTCGACCCGTACTTCCGCTTGAGGCTGCTGATGAGGTCGAGCCTTGCTTCCACCTCGGCCAGGCGGGCCTGGTCGAAGTGGACGGCGTCCCGGTAGCGGCGGATGTCGCGGCTGGCCTCGTCGAGCTGTACGGCCGCCTGCCGGACGACCTCGAGGACGGTTCCCACCTCCGGGTCGAGGGCCGCCAGTTCCTCCAGGGCCTTCAGGGCCTGCCCGATGTGGTCATGGGCGGAGCCGGGGCCCGCACCGTCCGTGCCGTAGAGGTGGGCGTAGGCCGTGGCCGCGGTCTCCTGCCGCTTCGCCGCACTCACCAGGAGGCTCCGCTCTCTCAGGAGCTCCTCCTCCTCACCGGGTACGAGCTCGGCCTTCTCGATCTCCTCGGCCTGGAAGCGGAGGAGGTCGAGGCGGCGCGCCCGGTCGCGCTCGTCCCCGGCAAGGGCCTCGATCTCCTGAAGGGTCTCCCGCCAGCGCCGGTGTGCTCGGGAGACCTGTGCCCGGAGCTCGACGGTCTCCTCACCGCCGAAGGCGTCGAGGAGGTCGATGTGGCGCTCCGGCTTGAGGAGGGACTGGTGTTCGTGCTGCCCGTGGATGTCTATGAGGAGCTCGGTGATTCGGCGGAGGTTCGTGAGGCTGACGGCCCTTCCGTTGACACGGCAGGTGGAGCGTCCGTCGGCCGGTATCTGGCGGGAGATGACGAGGACGGGGTCGTCGGGGTCGGCGAGGCCCATGTCGGCCACCAGCCGCCGCAGGTCGGGGCTGTCCATGACGTCGAAGACGACGTCCACGATGGCCTCATGGGTGCCTGTCCGGATAACGTCCGAGGAGGCCCGGCCGCCGAGGGCGATCTCCACCGCGTCGATGAGGATGGACTTGCCGGCTCCGGTCTCGCCGGTCAGGACGTTCAGGCCGGGTGACAGGACCAGTCTGGCGCTCCCGATGAGGGCGAAGTTCTTTATGGTTATCTCCTGCAGCACTGCGGGGCCTCCTTCCCGGCGGCCGGCGTCTAGGCGCGAAGACCGCCCTCAGGCAGCTTCCGGCGCAGGACCTCGAAGAAGCTCCAGTCCGGTCGACGGAGGAGGCGGGCCTTCACCGGAGCCCGCCTGACGGTCGCCACCGCCCCGGGGTCGAGCGGGTAGACCTCCTGGCCGTCGACCGTCAGAGCGCACTCGTCAAGAGGCCCGTCCCTGTCGCCGAGGGTCACCTGGACGATGGCGTCGGGAGCGACGGCGACCGGCCTGGAGTGGAGCGTGTGCGGGCAGACCGGGGTCAGGAGGAGGAGGCACAAAGAGGGGTCGACGATGGGTCCGCCGGCCGACAGGGAGTAGGCGGTCGAACCTGTCGGTGTGGAGACGATGAGCCCGTCGCCGTGGAACGCCGCCAGGCGGTGCCCGTCGACGCAGGCCTCG
>CAJXZV010000162.1 GCA_913063835.1 uncultured Eubacteriales bacterium | reverse complement strand
GTTGGCGTGGATGCGGTGGCTCAGGTCCAGGAGGACGTCTGCCAGTCCGTCGACATCCTCTGAGACCATATCCAAGAGGTCAGTCTCAAGGCGTTGGCGCTCAACGGCAGGCACTCGGAATCACGCTCCCTGGTCGGTTGGTTGAAGGCCGCCCCGACCGGCCGCGGGGCGGTGACGGGCCCTGTCCTCATCCGGAGAGACCCACTCGGGCCCTGCTCCCGAGCCCGAGGCGGAAGCCGGGGAGGGCGGCGCTGGCCACGGCCGTGAGGGCGAGGAACACGCCTATGCCGGCCATGACCGGGGTGACGCCGACGGTGTCGGCCATCCGTCCCGCGACGACCGAAGAGCAGGCCGCGGCGAGGTGGAGGGTCGTCGTCCGGAGGGCCATCACCCTCCCCCTCATCTCGAAGGGCACGACTTCTTGGACCCAGGTTATCGACGGGATGAGGAAGGCCGAATTGGCCACACCGATGACGGCGTAGATGAAGAAGGCCAGCTCGAGGGACCGGGTGACAGAGAGGGCCACCGCGCAAAGGCCGATGGCCAGGAACCCGGGGAGGATGAGGTAGGGTTTCGGCACATCCTGACACCACTTGCCGATGGCCACGGCCGTGGCAAACATGGTCACACCCTGGACACTGAGGAGGTAGCCGTACCAGAACCGCTCGACGGCCAGCAGGCGGTCGACAGCCACGAGGAGGAGCGCGTTCAGGCCGCCCATGGCCAGGACGCCCAGGGTGAAGGAGATGAGCAAGGACAGCACGACCGGGTTCTCGGCGTGGTACCGAATGCCGGCGCGGAGGTCCTCCCAGACCCCGGCGAGGTCCAGCTTCCGGGCCACGGTGGCGAACCGCTTGCCTATCCCCAGGATGAGGAGCCCGGAGAGGACGAAGGTGGCCGAGTCGATGAGGAAGGCCACCTTCACCCCTGTCATCAGCACGATGGTCCCGGCCAGGGTGAAGCCGAGGATGTCGGTGAAGAACTTCGTCGAGTAGAGGAGGGAGTTCGCCACAAGGATCTCCTGACGCCGTCCGAGGAGCTCGGGGACGGCGGCCTGGAGAGCCGGGTGGAACAGGGTGGTCACGGCGGCCATCAGGAACCCGATGACGTAGACCAGGCGCTCGTCGCCTAGAAGGGGGACGGTGGCGATCACGGCCGCCCTCACGAGGTCGCAGACCACAAGGGTGACCCGCTTGTCCCACCGGTCGACGAGGACCCCGGCGAGCGGGCCGAAGATGATGACGGGCACCGACTGGCAGGCCAGGAACAGGCCCACGGCTGTGGCCGACCCCTCGGCAAGCTGGAGGATGTAGATGAAGAGGGCGACCTGGGTCAGGCGGTCACCGATGAGGGAGACGGCCTGGGCCAGCCAGAGACGGAGGAAATCGGTCCTCTTGAGGACGTCCCTGAAGGTGACGCGGCTCTCCGTGGTCTCGGCCATCCGACCCTCTCCCTGGCCTCAAGGGTCCTGTGCCCACCGTCGGGCCGGCGGGTTGCAGGGTGTGAATTAGACGTTCGTCTTTGTGTTCCCTGTGAAATCACCCATAAAAGGATGAAGACACCTCCGCCGGTCGGCGTTCTCGGGGTCGGCGCTAGACCCCTTCAAGGAAGGCCTCGAGCTCGGGCACGGTCCCGAAGGTCCCGGCCTCCCTCAGCTTCTCGACCGTCGCCTCCCGGACGGCCTCGGAGGCCGCGGTGTAGAGGTCCGTGCCGCAGGCGCCCTTGACCCCGGCCCTGATGCTCTCGAGGTCGGCCTCTACCCGGTCTGCCAGCCGGTTCGCCGCGGCGACCAGGAAGTGCGTGTTCACGTTGTTCTTCCCCACCAGACCGCGCACGAGCCGCGCGGCCCCGGTCCCCCCGTGCTGGGCGAAGGGGACGTACCGTCCCGTCACCTCGTGGATGCGGCGCTGGACCACTCTGAGCCGCTCCTCGTCGGGCTCGTGCCTCTCGGCGCGCCGGGCGCCGTGTCCCATCCCGATGGGGTAGCTGATGCCGTCGGCGCCCGTGTAGCCGATGAAGGAGGCGACCTCCTCGGCGAAACGGGCGAGTTCCTCCCCCCGGAGGGCGCGGTAGTCGACGGCCTCGCCCGCGCTGCCCGTCGCCCCGTACTCGGCCTCGACCATCGTCTCACCGAGCCCCAACGGCCCCCGGACGAGTTCGATGACGTCGCGGGTGAGGGCGCAGTTCAGCACGGGCGGGAGCCTCTCCGTGTCGACCATGGCCCAGGCCGGCTGCAGGGACATGACGACGGCGGCGAACTCGCGCTTGAAGCCGGCGTAGGCCGGTGAGGACAGGTAGTCCACGTAAGACCGGAGCTCCCTGTCGGAGACCGCCCCCAGCACGCCCCGGCAGGCCTCGACGGCGTCGTCCACGGCCGCCCGGGCCATCCTCACGGCCCGGCCGCCGCCCTGTCCACCGGTCCCGGGGTAGGCGGGGACCCGGTAGTGGTCAAGAGCGACCGCGACGAAACGGGCCCCGCTCTCCTCGACCCAGTGGCGCAGGACCGCCGCGGCCAGGCGGGCTCCGGAGACCGCAGACCGGGAGTCCTGTCCGGCGACCTTGAGGGCGTTATGGGAGAACTGGATGACGAGCGGCGAGCCCCGCCCTTCGGCCGCCGCGCGGCAGAAGGCTCTGACCTGCAGTTCGAAAGGGAAGTTGGCGTTGGCCCCGAGCACTGTGACCCGGTCGGCGGCTTTCTCGGACCTCCCCGCGGCCGTCTCCCGGAAGGGGTTCTGCCAGGCGAAGACCTGTCTGAGACCCCGGCCGTCCAACAGCAAGACCTCTCACCCCCGTACGGGCGGAAACGCCTGAGCGGCGGTCCGCCTGTATCATTCCCCCGTCGTCTCGCCTTTCCTGCGGGGAGATCGGAAGAGCGTC
>CAJXZV010000161.1 GCA_913063835.1 uncultured Eubacteriales bacterium | reverse complement strand
CGGCTCGAGCGGACGGGTAAAGCCTCGGCGGTCCCATGCCACATCCCGCCGCCGCTCAGCCGCCAACCGTTCGTTAGCCAGACGGGGCTAGGCCCTTAACCCAACACCTGGATCACTGTCAAAGATCCTATCGACGCGACAGCTCCTCCATTTCATGTACCCCGGTGACCGTGACCTCGTTCCCCAACCGTCAACTCGCCCGATGGCAGGCACCGGCGTCCTTCTGGCGAAAAATACGGGCAGGCAGACCTTGCCGCTCCGCTGGGCTAACCCGCCGCTCAACCCCTCATTGGGGCCCCGTCCGGTTGAACAGGCCGGCGCAGGTTAGCGGCGAGCCGTTAGCCTGGCCGGGCAGGCCCTCCCCGCCCGAGTAACAGCCTCCCTCGGCATGAAGGTTGTCAGCCGTCCATCGTGAAATCAGGCAGATGAGGAGTCGGGAGGATTGAGATGAGCCGGACGAACCCGATAGCCGTGCCGTATGGCGAGCGCGACGGTGTCCTCCTCCATGTATCCGAGGTTGAGCGCGGTCTGAACTGGAACTGCATCTGTCCCAACTGTCGCGGGCCACTTGTGGCGCGAAAGGGGAGCAAGACTAGGCACCATTTTGCCCATTACCAGCAGACCGACTGCAGCCCGGAGACTCTCCTGCACCACCTCGGGAAACGGCTCCTCCGTCGGCGAATTGCCCGAGCCATTTCAAATGGTGAGACCCTTCCGATGATGTGGTCCTGTTCCTACTGTGGTGACGAGCATGAGGGTAACCTGATCAAGCTCGCAGTCGATGCCAGGCTGGAGACGAGCCTAGGTCCCTGTCGCCCTGACATCACGTTGTTCAATTCAGAAGGCTTGCCCGTAGCTCTGGTTGAGATTGTGGTTAGCCATAGACCGGACGAGAGCGTACGCGAGTTCTCCCGAAAAGCACGGCTACCTGTGGTCGAGTTCCACATCAATGCCGCCGAAGACCTTGAGCATCTCGAGGACGCCCACGTTTTAGAACCTACCGCGGCTACGTCTCGAATACATCCCCCAAGTGCGGTGCTTTCATCGGAGCCTTCTACGTGCATGACTACTGGGAGTTCATGACGCCGGAGACAGGGCATCCAGCAGGCTTGGTCTGTGTGAACTGTGAGGCAGGCTAACCAGCGGCTCAACCTGACGCTGGCCCTCCGGGACCCGTCCGATATGAAGTGGTTGGCGCAGGTTAACCGCATGCCGTTAGCCTGGCATATGGGGATCTGCCTTGGGGGGAGTGTAAGCCTTGTCAAGCCGTTCGCTTCTCCGCCAGGGGGGCATTTGCGCGCTCGTCTGGGTGACAGTCCGGTGTCTCTTCACTGGCTCGTTCGACCTGATGACATTCGTCTGCGAGGCTGCTGGCGTCTTCTTGTTCTACCTTGTGATGGCGGGCCTAGCCTATGCCTTTGTGGAACGGCCTCGGGACTCAAGCGAACACCGAGACTGAATCGTATCGCACAGACCCCCGCTGGACAAAAGACCGGCGCATGTAGTCCGTTGATTTTGCGGGGGCTTCCTCCGTCCGGAACCGTGGCATCACCTTGGCCCGCCGCCGCTCCTCCTCGAAGCTCCTCTCGATGAGGTTGGTGGTCCTTATGTGCTTCCGATGGACGGCGGTCAGCTCGAGGTGAGCCAGGCTGGCCTCGAGGTCATCCTCGAAGGACGACATCGCTGACGGATAGGCTTGCGGGAACCTTGCCACGACCTCCTCGGCCACCTTGTCCAGGATGCTCCTCATGTTGTGGACCCAACAGCGGATGCGCTGGGCCTCGAGCAGGACGGTCCATGCTGCGGTAGTCGCCGAGCCCATCGCTACTGGCCGCCAGGCGTCGCGCCGAGAGCCTGGCCTGGGTCTCTCTTTCCGGTCCAGGAGGCTCCATACCGTCCGCCCTGCGTTATAATGGTGCTGACAACGGGGAGCCCCCGACGCGGGGCTGAGAAAGGGCGCCAGGCCCTGACCCGACGAACCTGACCAGGGTAATGCCTGCGTAGGGACAAACGGTCACGGACTAGGCGCGCACCGGGGTGTGAAGCCCCTGGTGCGTTTTGCCTTGCGACCCGGAGTCGGCGCCGCCGGGGTTCCCCGGATTTTTCGGGGAGGAGTTGCGTGCAAGATGAGTCAGAGCACCGAGCGCACACGGCCGGCGGCGCGGAGCATCTCGGTCCAGGCCCTGGTGGAGGCGGCCATCATGGTCGCCGTGGCCAGCGTCCTCTCAGTCGTCGTCCTCTTCCACGCCCCGCAGGGTGGGTCCGTCACTCCGGCGAGCATGGTTCCCCTCCTGGTGCTGGCCCTGCGCCGCGGCCCCAAGGTCGGCCTGATGGCCGGCGCCGTCTACGGCCTCATCCAGCTCTGGTTGGACCCCTTCGTGGTCCACTGGGCCCAGGTCATCCTCGACTACCCGCTGGCCTTCGCCCTGCTCGGCCTGGCCGGGTTCTTCCCCGGCCGGCCTTACCTGGGGGTGGCCGCGGGCATCCTCGGGCGGATGGTCAGCCACGTCCTTTCCGGGGTGATCTTCTTCGCCTCCTACGCCGGGGAGGTCAACCCCTGGATCTACTCCCTCGCCTACAACGCGGGCTATCTCGTGCCGGAGCTGGTTCTGAGCCTGGTCGTTCTCCTCTTGCTCCGGGCCGGGTCCAGGGGCGACCTCATCCAGCGGGTGGCGTGAGGCCGGGCGTTCTGAGGCGCGGCCTGCGTGAGGGGCGGTCTGTCTGAGGCGCGGGTGGAGCCGGTATGCCGGCAGGTATGCACCTCCGGACGGGGAAGTGCGCGGAAACCCCCGGGCGCCGCCATCCGGTTCCGGCGCGGGGGGCCTGTGGGGAGGGTGCTGGCGATGATGGTCGTCACCGGCGCCACGGGTCATCTCGGCAACAACCTGGTCCGCGCCCTGACCGCGGAAGATCG
>CAJXZV010000160.1 GCA_913063835.1 uncultured Eubacteriales bacterium | reverse complement strand
CCCCGGCCCCTCGCCAGACCCCCCACCCGACGGCGGCGGCGCGTCTCCGTCGGTCCAGCTAGGCCTGAACAGCGCGGTGTCGACCCCGACGGGAACGACGCGGAGCCGCTCCTCCGGCAGGCCGGCCCGGGCGAAGGCCGTCAGGTTGAAGCGGGAGGGCACCCAGATCTCGTCGAGGGAGCGGCAGGCGCGGGCCCACGACCGCGGGAGGACGGCGGTCTCGGTCATGGTGCGGCCGACCCGCGGGTGACGCCCCCCCGTGCCGGCGGCGGCGCTCCTGCGCCGCGCGGCGTCGCTGGAGGCCTCTAGGAGCTGCGGCGGGAGGTGAAGGACCTCCACGGACGGACCGATGTGCGCGCCGACACGCGGGCCCGTGAAGCGGGGCGAAGCGGTCCGGCGGGCGGCGGCTCCTGCAGGAACGACGACCAGGTTGTAGCCGGCCCGCCGGAGATAATCGACGACGATGCGCGCTTCGGTCTCGTAACCCCAGAGGTCCGAGAACAGGCCCACGTAGCGGACAAGACCCCGCCGTCCGGCCGCGGGCGGCATCGGAAGCCACCTCCGCCCAGTCTATGCCGGCCGGGTGGGCGGTGTCCGAACTGGAATAGCAGTACCAGGGTCGACAGGCACGGGACCGTGGCGCCGGCTCGGGACGCCTACGGTGGAAGACCCGAGTTGGGGCCGCCGCCCGCCCCAGTCCGGCGGCGGTCGAGGAACCCCTGGAGGATGAGGACCGCCGCCCCCCGGTCGACCAGTCCGCGGCGGCGCCGGTCGAGCCGCCGGACGCCGCCTTCGATGAGCGTGCGCTCGGCCGCCACGGAGGACAGGCGCTCATCCCAGAGGTGGACCGCAAGGCCGCTCCTTTCCCGCAGCCGCTCGGCGAAGTCGCGCGCCTTCTCGGCCGCCGGACCGGAGGAACCGTCCATCCGCAGGGGCAGGCCGACCACGACCTCGGTGGCCCCCACTTCCCGGCAGACCCGGAGGACCTGCCCGACGGGGTCGGCGCCGCGGGCGAGGGAAGGCAGGCCCTGGGCGGTGAGGCCCAAAGGGTCGCTCACGGCCAGGCCGATGCGGCGCAGGCCCAGGTCCACCGCGAGGACCCGGACCTCCTCCCCGCTCGGACCGGTCAACGGCCCCACCTCCCGCTCCTCACAGCATATCGCCCCCTCTTCACACCACCTTGATGTGGAAGCCCGGGCAGGCCGCCGCGCAGTAGCCGCAGAGGACGCACCTCTGGTGGTCGACCCTCACCTTCGCCCCGTCTTCCATGTCCCCGTCGCCTTCCACGGCGAGGGCACCGTACCGGCAGACCTCGACACACCTCCCGCACCCGTCGCACCACGTCTCGATGAACAGCCGGCGCCGACGGCCGGCCAGGGTCGCCGCGACGTCCGCCGGCGGCTCGCGCCCCTCGAGGAGGGCGATGTCGACGAGGAGCTCCTCACGGCTCCTGCACCCGATGGCCACGGCGTGGACATGCCCCAGGCCCCTCACGAAGGCGAAGGCCTCGGCGGCCTCGGCCGGGGTCCCGGCCAGGTGGCCCCCTCCGAGGACCTTCATCGCGTAGACACCCTTCCCGGCCCGCGCCGCCTTCTCGACCGCCGCCAACATCTCCTCGAGGCTCCCGCCGAGCAGGCCCAAGCCGCGGTGGTTCAGGAGAGGGTGGATGACGTCCACCTCCTCCATCTCCGCCGCCGCGGCCACCACCTCGGGGGCGTGCGTGGAGACGCCCACCGCCCCGACGAGCCCCTCCTCCCTGGCTTCGACGAGGCACCGCAGGGCTTCGGCGTGCCCCGCAAGGGTCAGGCGGGACTCCTGCTCGTGCAGGAGGAAGATGTCGATGCGCTCCCGGCGCGTCTCCCGGAGAGCCCGCTCCAGGCTCGTTCGCATCCCCTCGTAGGTGTAGGCGTAGGCCTTGGTCGCCACGACGGCCGGCGGACGGAGCGCCTCCCGCACGAGCCGGTAGGTGTCGTAGAGCTCCGCCGTGTCGAAGAAGATGACCCCGGCCTCCAGGGCCTCCTCGACGAGCCTCACCGCCTCCCGGTACGGGAGGTTCGACTGCAGTCGGCTCACGGGCAGCAGACCGAGGCAGAAGCGGGACACCAGAGGCCCCCTCCGCCCGAGCCTGACGGTCTCCAAGGTGAGGTCCCTCCCGAGGGGTGGGGCGCTCCTCGCAGCGGCCCTCCCGACAGCTCTTCAGGCGTCTCCGGGGGCCCCTACTCCTAGAAGACGTGCCTCGGCTGCCGCCGACGCAGGAGGTAGTAGAGGGCGCCCCCGGCCACGAAGCCCCCGACATGCGCCCACCAGGCCACGACCTGCCCGGCCGCTCCCGCCGAGAGAAGGCCCATGAGGAGCTGGTAGACGAACCAGAGGACGAGGAAGACGACGGCCGGGACCTGCGCCAGGGTGACGAAGATGCCCAGGAACACGAGTGACGTTATCCTGGAACGGGGGAAGGCCAGGAAGTAGGCGCCGAGCACTCCGGCCACCGCCCCGCTGGCCCCGATGACGGGCACGTGAGAGGCGGAGGCGGCCAGGCCGTGGGTGACGTTGGCCAGAGCGCCGGCGGCAAGGTAGAAGAACAGAAAACGCGGGCGGCCCAGGCGGTCCTCGACATTGTCGCCGAAGACCCACAGGAAGAGCATGTTCCCCCCGAGGTGGGCCAGCCCGCCGTGCAAGAAGATCGAGGTCACGAGGGTGACGACGGCGGGGACGGCTCCGGCCCCCGGACCGGGAGGCCCCGGGAAGGGGGGAGCCCCTCCCCAGGGCCCGAAGAGGGCCGCGGGGGTGAAGCCCCAGCTTGCGGTGAAGGCGGCCCGGGCCGCGGGGCTGAGAGTAGCCTCGTGGAGGAAGACCAGGACGTTGACGGCGATGACGAGGGTCGTGACCAGCGGGAAGCGTCTCGACCGGATGCTG
>CAJXZV010000159.1 GCA_913063835.1 uncultured Eubacteriales bacterium | reverse complement strand
CCTTGGCGGCTCCCCGGCGGACGGCGAGGCCGGCCCGGACGACCACCGGGCGGGCCAGGACGAGGTAGGCGGCCGCCCCGGCGGCGAGGCCCAGAAGAACGTGAAGCCTCAGCTCCCCCCGGTTGGAGACGAGCGTGGCGGCGAACACGACAGGGGTCACGATGACCCAGAAAACGATGTCCCAGAAGCCTTGCGCCGGCCGCCCGCTGCGTCCTCTCTGCCCTCCGCCCCGCGGGTCTGTCCCCGCCGCGACACGGCACAGGTCGTAGAAGAGGGCGACGGCCGCACCGGAGAGGAACATGACCGCGACGGAGAGGATCTGCGTGTCAGGCCAGAGCATGACGCGGCTTTCCTCCGGTCCCTTTCCCGGTGAATGTTATGCGTCATCGGTGCGTCTGATAGGTGGCCACGTTCTCCTGAGGAGCCAGACCGCGAAGAGGACCCAGAGAGTGAGGACGGTGACCGGGAGGACGACGGCGAGCTGGCGGAGGAGGCGACATTCCTCGGCCGTGAGGACGGCCACGTCGGGAACGCTCCCCGACCTCAGCCGGACCCAGAAGGACAGGACCTGCCGGACGTAGGCCCTAGTCTCGGCGAAGGGCGGCAGGTCCTCGAGTCCGCGCCCGCCGTCGAGCCTGGCGTGACGGTGGACGGCCCCCGTGCCGGCGTTGTAGGCGGCGAACGCGAGCACGATGTTCCGGTCGAACTCGTCCAGGATGTCGGCGAAGTAGGCGGTGCCGGCCCTGATGTTCGCTTCAGGGTCGAAGATGCAGTCCGGACCGCACGCAGGAGGGGCGTGACGACCCGAGCAGGAGGAGTCGGGGCACAGGAGCCGCCACGTGTCCGGCAGGATCTGCATCAGTCCGCGCGCCCCCATGGGCGAGACCGCGTGGGGGTCGAAGGCGCTCTCCTGACTGATGATGGCGGCCACCAGGGCCGGGTCGAGACCGTTGCGGGCGGCGTAGACCTTTATCACCTCGAGGTAGGGCACCTCGGCCAGGGCCGCACCAATCTCCGCGTACTCCTCGACCAGCACGTTGGCCTCCACGGTCTCCACGGTCACAAGGTAGCCGAAGCCCCACGTCGCGAGGATGGCGGCCGTCAGGAACCCCATGAACCCGACGACCCACGCCCGGTCGAAGTCCGGGTCGGGCTGGACGAGGTCGGCCATGAGGACCACCGGGCTCGCCAGAAGATACACCGTTCCCCGCAGGACCGCACCGGCCCCGCGGGAGGCAAGCCTCCACACCAGGCCCAGGACGCGGACACAGGCAGGCCGGGCGGTCTCCTCGAGCCAGGAGCCCCGCCCCTGTTCCGTCTTGGGCTTGGGGTCTGACGGCTGCGACCGAGACGCGGGAGGAAGACTCGGTGCGGACCTAAAGGCGGCTCCCCCGTTCCAGGTGGGATTCCGGCCCCGGGTAGGACCGGGGGACGGGCGACGCAACCTTCATACTTCTATCCTGTGGTTGGCAAAACCTCCAGGTCAACGCAGGATGCGCTCGATGAGGCTTCTGGCCTTGCCTGCTCCCGGGCGGGCGCTGTAGCTCACCGAATCTATGACGCCCTCTATCTCGAGGTAGCCGTCGTCCAGATTGAGCTGTTTTATGTGCAGGTCCTCGCCCTTGAGGCTGAGTGTCCCGAGGTCCGTCTCCACCACGATCTCCTGGTCGTCGAAGCTGTCGACGTGGACGACCCCGTCCACGGAGACCTGTTCGCGGTTCGTGATGGTCACGACGTGGCCTTCGCCGCGGCCGAAGTCCTTGTCCTCCACCGGTCGTCCCTCCCCGGTCCGTCCGGCGGGCACCCGGTCGGGTCCCTCGCCGGATTCGTCACCATGCTATGACCGGGATAGGGCTTTAGACCAGGGCTCAGGGCCACATCTTCTTTATGTCGACCCCTCTGAAGAAGAACCGGATGATGTCCTCCGCCTTCTGCCCCTGGGAGGCCATGGCCCTGGCGGCGTGCTGGGAAAGGCCGACACCGTGACCGTTCCCCCTGCCGGTCATGACCACACGGCCGCCCTCGAGCCTGAGGGAGGTGAGGAGGGTGGACTTCATGCGCCTCGGGTCGAGCGCGAGGCGGAACTCCGGAGCCGGGACCGCCGTGCCCCCCAGGCTTATCTCCAGCGCCCGACCCGAAGGGCCCTTCCTCCCGATGGCCACGCTGGCGAAATCCCCCGGGTCCCGCCCGACCTCGGCCGCCGCCCGGCGCACCTCCTCCTTCGTGAAGGAAGCCTTCCATTCCGTGTCAGGTGCCGTCCACGGCACGGCCACACAGCGGAGATAGGGCAGGGTCCCGGCGTCGGCCGCTTGGGACCCCAGCCCCTCCCGGGGCTCGGCCGTGACGCCGCCGGCGTCAGAGTGGAACCAGGCCCGGACAGGCCAGCCCCTGTAGGTGATCACGAGACCCCGCGTCTCCTGCACGGCCCGCCTGACGTTCTCGTTGACCCTCGAGGCGTCGAAGGCCTGGAACTCGTCAGGGTCGGTGGAGACGTCGGCACCCGGCCGCCTGTCGGCCACCCCGCCCGTCCTCTGAAGCTGGTCGAGGGTGAACGTGCGCGCAACGATGGCCTGAGCCTTCAGGGCTTCGAGAGGCCAGTCCGGGTCCATCTCCGCCGCGACCACACCCTCGATGTAATCCTCGAACTTCATCTGCTTGACGGCCCCGGTGTCGCTCATGTAGACGTTCAGGACCGGCTCCTCGGTTATGTTCGCCCACTTGGGATTGGGCGCGGGACGGGCGAAGGGCTCGGGAAGCCTCGCCGCGCTCGCCACGGCGAGGACGACGACAAGGACGGCGACAAGGATGAACCAGCGGTGTCCGCGACTGATGTCCACTTCTTCCAGGCCTCCCCGGCATAGTCTTTGCCCCCCGGCCGCAGGGCCATTCAGCGGTCCCGGGGCCCGGGCGGGGTCGGGCCGCCGGGCGGCTCCGG
>CAJXZV010000158.1 GCA_913063835.1 uncultured Eubacteriales bacterium | reverse complement strand
TCATGCGCGCCTGGTGGATGGATAGGTAGAGGCCCAGGACCGCCCCGGGAAGGATGAAATGGCGCCAGCCCCCGTCCCCGATGCCCGAGACCGGGAGAAGCCTCCACTTCACCCCGAAGGTGTACATCGCCACGGTGGCCATGACGAAGACCGGCACCGAGCCGGCAAGGAGCAGGGCCACCCGTATCACGTGGTCGGCCACGCCGCCGTGGCGCATGGCGGAGTGGACCCCCAGCCCGACGCCCACCACGGTGGAGACGGCGAACGCGGTCAGGGCCAGTCTCAAGGTCACCGGGAACCGGGCGGCGATGGACTCGGCCACCGGCCGCCCCGTGACCCAGGAGCGTCCGAGGTCGCCCGAGAGCACCCTCGAGAGCCAGGAGAGGTAGCGCTCGTGCAGGGGCAGGTCCAGCCCCAACTCCCGCCGCAGGTTGGCGATGGTCTCGGGGCTGGCCCTCTCCCCCACCAGTGTCTTCACCGGGTCTCCGGGGACCAGGTAGACGAGAGAGAAGGTGACGAGGCTCACGGCGAAGAGGACGGGGACGGACGCGGCGAGACGCCGCACGCAGAACCAGAGCACTGACCTACCCACCCTCTCCGACGGGCGGGAGCACCCCCGCCCCGGCGCCGGCGCCCTCCGCCGGCTCGAGCCACACGTCGGTCATCTTGCTCGCGTTGTAGACCGGCCAGAGGCGGTAACCTCTCACCCACGGCTGGCAGACCACGACCTCGACCGGGTGGAAGAGCGGTATCCAGGGAGCCTTCTCGAAGACGGCCCGCTCGGCGGCCCGGCACAGGACGGCGCGCCGGCCGAGGTCGGCCTCCTGGCGGATGGCCTCGAGGAGGCGGTCCACGACCGGGTCGGAGAAGCGGGAGATGTTGCCCTCCGACGGGCCGTTGCTCGAGTGGAACAGCGGGAAGAGGAAGTTCTCCGGGTCGGCGTAGTCGGCCACCCAGGACATGAGACAGGCGTCGGGGTCCCCGGTGTCGCCCGTCGCCGCGAGGAAGGCCTGGGCCTCGAGCTGGACGATGCGCACCCGCACCCCCACCCGGGCGAGCTCCGCCTGGATGGGCTCGGCCAGGAAGACCGAGAGGCCGCCGGCCCGGACGAGGAGCTCCATCTCGAACCCCTCCGGGTAGCCGGCGCGGGCGAGGAGGGCCCTGGCCAGCGCGGGGTCGTGCTCGTAGCCCCGCCAGGTCGTGTAGTGGCCGGCCAACCCCGGCGGGACGCTGCCGTCGGCGAGGACGTAGCGGCCGGGCCGGGTGGCCTCGAGGATGGCCCGCCGGTCGACGGCGTGGTTCAAGGCACGCCTGACCAGGACGTTGTCGAGCGGCGGCTTCGTGCAGTTCAAAGCGACGTAGACAACGGCGAGTTCCGGGGCCGAGACGACGTGACGGGCGTAGACCGGATGCCCGAGGAAATGGTCGACGTTCTCCTCGCTGAGGGCGAGGACCTCGAGGTTCCCGGCCTCGAACTCGGCCTGGCGGGTGGACGGGTCGGGGATGAAGCGGAAGATGAGCCGGTCGAGGCGCGGACGGCCCTCGAAGTAGTCGTCGTTGGCGACGAAGGTCATCCCGACCCCCTCCCTCCACCTCTCGAGGACCCACGGGCCGGTTCCCACAGGGTGGTAGCCGAAGTCCTTGCCCCACCTGGCCACGGCCTCGGGAGAGACCACGCTCGCCGCCGGCATGGTCAGGAGGGCCGGGAAGTGGGTCAGAGGCCTGGAAAGGGTTATCCTGACGGTGAGGCGGTCCACGGCCTCCAGGCCCGAGACGTCGTCCGCCCGTCCGCGGAGGAACTCCTTGGCGCCTTCGATGGCGTCGAGCACCCAGGCCCGGCTGGAGCCGGTCTTCGGGTCCAGTATCCGTTTGAACGAGAAGACGACGTCCCCCGCGTCGAGCTCCGTCCCGTCATGGAAGCGGACCCCGTCGCGCAGGTGGAAGGTGTAGGTCCGGCCGTCCGGAGAGACCTCCCAGTCCTCGGCGAGGTCCGGCACGGGGCGGCCCTCCTCGTCCGGCCGCAGGAGCCCGTTGTACACCAGGGCACACACGGCCCCGTCGGTGACCGTCACGGCCCTCGCCGGGTCGATGGGACCCGGCTCATGGCTGAAAGCACCGTGCCAGGTCGACAGGTCCGTGACCGCATGCGGCCCCGCCGGGGGTCCCGAGAGTCCCCGGAGAAGGACCAGACCGAGGCCGACACAGGCGGCGACGAGGACCCCGGCGGCCAGCCCGAGAAGGCCGCGCCGCCGGGCGGCGGGCGGGCGGGCGCCGGACCGCACCCGCCAGAAGAGGACGGAGACCACGGCCGGACACCTCCACGAGCCCCTGGTCGTCTGCCGCACGGCATTCTTATGCCCTGGGCCGGCCACTAGACCGGGCCCGGCGGCCGTTCCAGAGACGGCCACCGGCGGCCGCGCCTGGCCGGCCTGCAATAATCCCCCGGGTGTCGGGCCGCACCCGCGGGCCAAGACTACGAGAAGACCCGACCGGCCGGCGCTCGAGAGGAGGTGTGTCGACTTGCCCAGACGCTCGCGGGGACTGATGTCTGACGCCCTCAAGTGGGACCTTGCCCGCGAACTCGGCGTCGCCGATATCGTCGAGTCCGAGGGCTGGGGGGGTGTGAGCGCAAGGAACTGCGGGAATCTAGTCAAGCTGGCGGTAGCCCGGGCGGAGGCCGCCCTGGCACGCCAGCAGGGTCAGGTGTACACGCGGCCGGGCTTCGAAACCGCACCCCGGCCGGCCTTCCGCGAGAGCCGGGGCCTCGAGCCGCCCCGGACGTGGACGTAAGTCCGCCGAAGGCCGACAGCCGGGCGCGGGCCTGAGGCTCGTCCGCCGCCGGCCGGACGGGTCCCTGCCGCGGAGGTCGTCGCGGCCGCGGTTCTCAGAACCTGATGAAGGCCCTCAGCAGGACCCACATGAGGGCCGCCCCCGCCGCGGCTCCGGGAATGGTGAGGACCCAGGTTATGACTATGTCGCGCGCGATGCCCCACCTCACCGCTGAGAGCCGCCGCGTC
>CAJXZV010000157.1 GCA_913063835.1 uncultured Eubacteriales bacterium | reverse complement strand
TGGTCTGGGGGCCGGGCTTCCGGCCGTGCCCTGACCTTGCCGGGCCGGCCGCGGCCCCGAGCACCTCCGCTCCGGCGGAGGTCCCCGCGGCCGCGCGGCCCGGCCCCCTCTACGTCACCGACATTGACCTCTCGGGCGGCTCGTGGCGGGTCGACCCGCGCTCGGGGCGTCTGGACCCCGCCTCCGGACCGAGGCTGCACCTTCTGGCCGGCTGGGAGGGTACCGTCATCACCATGGACGTCACCGGTGCCGTTCACCGCCGGCTCGACCTTCTCCCCTCGGGCGGAGCGGCGGCCGTCCCCGGGTACATCCTGGACATGGACGCCTTCCCAGACGGCGACCTGGTCGTCCTCGGGTACGTCCTCCCCGAGGAGGGACTCGTGCAGTTCGTGCGCCTGGTCGAGGCCTCGGCGGTCGAGGCCGTGGACCTGTGCTCGGTGACCATCCGGCGGGACGGGTCCATCACCGTCGACGAGGACCTCCCGGTGAGGCTCGACGTCGAATCGGTCGCCGCCGGTCATGACGGTCTCCTCTACCTGGCGGCCGCCCCTGCTGCTCCCCCGCCCGCCGGCGCACCGGGGGGCGGCCCGGGAGGCGCCTCTCCCTTCAGCCGGCAGGTCTGGGTCTTCTCCAGGCCCGGGAAGGCCGAGGGGAGATTCCGCCTCGACTGCGAAGGCTATACCCTGTACCTTCGTCTGCTCGGCACGGGCGGGCGGGGCCTCGTCTTCGCCCGGCTCGGCTCGGGCCGGGCGCCGGGCGCGGTGGGCCTTTTCGACCGGAAGGGGACGATGCTCCTCCGCCTTCCCCTGCCCGCCGAGGCGGCGGAAGTGGCCGACGTCTACCTGACGGCGGCCGGCGACCTCTACGTCTCGGTCGCCGACGAGGAGGGCTACAGGGTCCTGCGCTACCGTGTCGGCGGGCGTCTGAAGCCGGTCCCGCGCTGGGGAGGCCGTTAGGCCCATCCCGGGGGACGGGTGCGTGGTTCCCGCGGCGGCGTCCGGCGGGGTTGAAGAGAGTTTCAGGAGAGTCCAGGAGGGGTTTCAGGAGGGACTGGCAGTGGACAAGCTCATCGAATGCGTGCCCAACTTCAGCGAGGGGCGGCGGGACGAGGTCATCTCCGCCATCAAGGCGGCGGTCGAGGCTCACGCCGGAGAGGGGGTCCGGCTCCTGGACTCCCTGGCGGACCCTGACCACAACAGGCTCGTCCTCACCTTCCTCGGCCCGCCCGAGGCCGTCGTCGAGGCGGCCTTCGACGCCTGCCGGAAGGCTTCCGAGCTCATCGACATGAACGTGCACCGCGGCAGTCACCCGCGCATCGGGGCCGCGGACGTCATCCCCCTCGTGCCGGCGAGGGCCGTGGAGATGTCCGAATGTATCGACCTGGCCCGGGCCCTGGGGGCCCGGATAGCGCGGGAGCTCGACATCCCTGTCTATCTCTACGAGGAGGCCGCCGTCCGACCGGAGCGCCGCAGCCTGGCCGACATCAGGAAGGGCCAGTACGAGGGGCTGAAGGAAGCCGTCGCCGTCGACCCGGCGCGGACTCCGGACTACGGGCCGCCGCGTCTGCACCCGACGGCCGGGGCCACGGTGGTCGGCGCCAGGTGGCCTCTCATCGCCTTCAACGTCAACCTCGCCTCGAGCGACATCCGGGTGGCGCGGGAGATAGCCCGCGCGGTGCGGGAGTCGTCGGGGGGACTGCCCTGCGTCCGGGCCATCGGCCTGCGGCTCGAGGACCGCGACCTCGTCCAGGTGTCGATGAACCTGACCAACTTCAGGGTCACACCGGTCCATGTGGCCTTCGAGGCCGTGAGGCGTGAGGCCGCCCGGCGCGGGGTCGAGGTCGTCGAGAGCGAGGTGGTCGGCCTGGTCCCCGCGGAGGCTCTGGCCGCCGCCGCGGCGCACTACATGGCCGTGAAGGGCCTTACCCGCGAACAGCTCCTGGAGACCCATTTTTGACGAGTACGAGGGGGAGAGACCGATGACTCCTGCAGACAGACCCAGAGAGCCGAATCCGGCCGAGGAGGCCGTGCTCGAGGCCACGGAGGGACTCTCACGGGAGGAACTGCGGGCCTGGCTGGCCGATGCGGCGAAGCTCTGGCTGGCCCATGACGGGTTGTGGTTCCGGGCGGTGGAGGAGAGCCGGGGGATGGACGAGGCCATCAGGCGCGACGAGGAGGCCATGGCCGCCTGGACGGTCATCGAGGCGCGCCGCATCAAGGACCGGTTGGGCCTTCCCTCCGAGGGCGGTCTTGACGCGCTGGAGAAGGCCCTGCGGGCCCGCCTCTACGCCCTCCTCAACCGGCAGGAGGTCCGCCGGGAGGGAGACCGTCTCATCTTCACCATGAAGACCTGCCGGGTCCAAGACGCGCGCAACCGGCGGGGGCTCCCACCCTTCCCCTGCCGGAGTGTCGGCATCCTGGAGTACGCCGGGTTCGCCCGGACCATCGACCCCCGCCTCGAGGTGCGGTGCCGGCACTGCCCGCCCGACCCGACCCCCGAGGGCGAGTGGTGCTCGTGGGAGTTCGTGCTCGCCCGCGGCGGCACGAAGCAAGAAGGGGCGGCCCCTCCACCGTAGAAGAATGTTCTCCGGTTCACGAAAGGTAAGCGAGTTCAGACACATGGCCCAGCAGCACTCCACCCTGGTCGTCAAGAACATCGGTCAGCTTCTCACGATGAGGCCGGAGGCCGGGCCACGCAGCGGCCCGTCGGGCGAGGGCCGGGACGCCTCTCTTGTCGGTCTTGTGGAGGACGCGGTCGTCGTCATCCGGGACGGTCTCATAGAGGCGGCCGGACCCCGCTCTGTCTTGGGTCCCGCAGCGGCCGCGCCCGCCGGGGCGGCCGGGAGTGGGGTGGGCGGCGAAGCCTCCGCCTCCGGGGCAGTCGGCTGCTCTGAACGGCATCCATTGGCGCTCAACACCGCCCCGATCGCGGACAACACCAGCAAGCGCTTCATGAACTCACGCCGATTCCACATCTCAGACATAGTCCTCGTCCTTTCTCTCAGAGCGTGTCTGAGAATTTACCGATAAGATCTCTGAGGGGCTCTCTCAGCTATCAGCTCCACAGGGGGAGGT
>CAJXZV010000156.1 GCA_913063835.1 uncultured Eubacteriales bacterium | reverse complement strand
CCTCCCCCGGCACGACCGGAAGGTGGAAGGTCGAGCCCATGGCCGCCCGCAGGGCCTTGGGGCCGAACGGGTCGGCCGTCCCCGGCAGGTAGAGGACGACGGCCGCTCCGGAGGCGTCGGCCGAGCGGATGACCGTCCCCACGTTGCCGGGGTCCCTGAGGTTGTCGAGGACGACCACGGTGGACGGCGGGCCTTCCGGGCCCCCGCCGCCGAGCACGGCCGCCGGGTCGGGTGACGGCCGGTCGGCCACGACGACGACGCCCTGGGGGGTCTCCGTGTCGGCCAGTTCGGCCAGGACCTGCGGGGAGACCTCGAAGAGGCCTCCGGCGGGCGGCCGCGTCTCGAGGCGCCGGAGAAGGTCCTCACCCCCCGGCTGGCCGAGAAGGCTCTCCTCCCAGAAGCCGAGGACGAGAGAGGCGCCCGCCTCGTGAACATCCTTCACGAGGCGGACGCCTTCCAGAAGACAGCGCCCCTCTTTCTCGCGCACGCGCCTCCGATGGAGCTTCCGCGCGTACTTGACGTGAGGGTTCGCCGTGGAGGTTATCCGGCCGCTACCGCTACGGGGCACTCTCAAGACCCTTCTTGGCCTTGTCCACGATCTTCTCGAAGGCCGAGGCGTCCCTCACGGCCATGTCCGCCAGGACCTTGCGGTTTATCTCCACGCCGGCCCGCCTGAGCCCGTTCATCAGCCGGCTGTAGGAGATGCCGTTGGAGCGGGCCGCGGCGTTGATGCGGGCGATCCACAGACGCCGGAAATCCCGCCTCCTCCTCCGCCGGTGACGGTAGGCGTAGGAGAGAGCGTGAAGGACGGCCTCGTTGGCGGGTCTCCACAGCTTGCTCTTCGTCCCGCGGAAGCCCTTGGCCAGCTTCAGTATCTTCTTGTGCCGCCGGCGCTTGGTGACGCCACGCTTGACCCTTGGCATTCGTGACTCACTCCCTATGGCAGACCCGGCCCGCCCGGGCCGCTCGCCGCCGGAGCCGACCCCGGCACCGGGTGAGGGTGCAGGCTACAGGTAAGGCAGGAGCCTCTTGGCCTTCTTCTGCTCCGTCGGGTGCACCAACGTCCTCTTCTTCAGCCGCCGCTTGCGCCTGGACGACTTCTTGACCAGCTTGTGGACGTGGTGGGTGTGCATCCGGGTCACCTTGCCGGTGCCGGTCACCTTCATCCTCTTCGAGGCCCCTTTGTGGGTCTTCATCTTGGGCAACGTCGCCGAACTCCTTTCCAGCCACCCGCTACTCCTTCGTGCCGGTCCCAGGGGCGGTGTCCCGGGCGGCCGTGCGGCTCCTCCCGCGGGTCGGACCGCCGGAGCCTTCACCCGAGGCGCTCGCCCGGGCCTCCGCCTTTATCTCAGCCTTAGGGGCGAGAATCATCACCATGTTGCGCCCCTCGACCTTCGGGGGGCGCTCGACGGTGCCGACCTCAGCCACGGCCTGGGCGAACCGGGACATGAGTTCCCGGGCCAGGTTCTGGTGCACAATCTCTCGACCCCGGAACATCACGGTCGTCTTGACCTTGTTGCCTTCCTTGAGAAACCTGTAGGCGTTGCGCGCCTTGAACCCGAAGTCGTGGTCGTCGATGTTGGGCCGCATCTTGACCTCTTTGAGCTCTCCGCCGCTCCGCTGTTTGCGTCGGGCTTCCCGTTCACGCTTGGCCTGCTCGTACTTGTAGCGGCCGTAATCCATCAGCCGGCACACCGGAGGTCTCGCCGTCGGGGCCACTTCCACCAGGTCGAGGCCTGCCTCGGCCGCGATGCGCATCGCTTCCCGCAGCGGTAAGATCCCGAGCTGCTCCCCATCCTCGCCAATGAGCCGGACCTCTCTCACTCGGATCCGCTCATTGACCCTGAGGTCTCGACTTATGACTCTCACCTCCCGCCGTCGCCTGCTCGCCTTCAGGGTCCGCGTCCGCCGTCCCGGAAAAGAAACCGGCGGGCCCGAAAGCCCGCCGCCTGTGAGCTGGACCGACCGCCCTCTCCGGCTCTCTCCGGGAGAGTGGAGGACGTCTCGACCCCAGGGTGTCCCACGACGACCCGGACTGGCAACCCTATCCTCCGGGACGGGCGCCTCCGGGTGAGAAGCACGGGCTTCTTCTTTCCGGATACGGGGAGTCTGTTGTCAACCCAACCTCGCCTGAGGATATTTCAGTATAGCACGCGCCGGAAAGACCGGTCAACGCGCACAAAGCCCGAGGCATTTTCGCTGCACCCGTTTTGGTGCGTCCAGCAGGGGATTTCAGACCATGCCTGAAGCGGAGGACCTTCCGGACAGCCCGCTTCAGGGGGCTACAGGTGGCCTGGGGGCGCTGAAACGGGTTTCCGGGCCGCCTTAAGGCGACACCGGCCCTCCGGTCGGGGTCTCCGACCGCTATTCGTCTCTCTTCCGCTCGGCCCGTCCCGTCAGGCCGCCCTGACGAGGCTGCGGAGCAGGTCCCTCCGTTTCTCCTTCACCCTGCCCAGCGCCATCGCCAGCATCACACACAGCGCTATGGTGCACCTCAGCCTCATCTTCTCAAACCCGCGGATGTAGTGACGCTCGAAGCCGAAGGAGACATCGAGTCTGCTGTTCACCCGCTCCACCGCGGTACGCTTCTTGTAAAGCTTCTTCCACCGGTGGCTGGAACGCGCAACGGGCGTGAACACGCGCCGGTCCTCACTCAGCGGGATCCTGACTCCCCCCGCCGCCTTGCAGAGATGCTCCCCACGACACCGGACCACCCCGTAGTGCCTGGCCGGACACCGATACTTCAGTGTCCCGCGGTCCTTCTCGAAACCGCCGTACGCCATCTGCCGGCGCTCGCCCGTCTGGGGACAGTAGCAGAAGACGTTGCCGCGAAAGTCATAGACCACGTTGTCCCTGCCGCTCAGAAGGCGCGTCTCCTCACCGTCACGCCAAAGGTGGCGGATGTCCACCACCGGCCTCATGCCGTAGTCGTCCCACAGCCCCGCTCACAAAACCCTCCGAGTCGTAAGCCCGGTCGCCGGTCATCACCTCACACCGGTCGATGATCTCGGGGTGGTCGCGGTGAAGCTTCTCCACAAGCTCGAACCCACAGGTCAGGTCCGAGGCCGAGCCACGGGTAACCTCTCCGGGA
>CAJXZV010000155.1 GCA_913063835.1 uncultured Eubacteriales bacterium | reverse complement strand
AACCGGTACAACACACGGCCGGCGGGCGCCAGAGGGAAGGAGGAAGGGCAGAGTGACTAAGAACAGTGGAGCTGCTCCGGATTGGGAGGAGAAGTGGAGGGCGAACTACCCGGAGGGCGTGCCGCGGCACCTCGAGTACCCGGACATGCCGGTCCACGGGCTCCTTGAGGAGGCGGCCAAGGAGTTCCCCGACCGCGCGGCGACCATCTTCATGGGCGGCAGGCTCACCTACCGCCAGCTGCTGGACAAGGTCTACCGGCTGGCCGCGGCGCTGGCCGACCTCGGGGTGAAGAAAGGCGACCGTGTGGCGGTGATGCTCCCCAACTGCCCGCAGATGGTCATCTCCTACTACGCCATCTCGAAGGCCGGCGGGGTCGTCGTGGCCATGAACCCGCTCTACGTCGAGCGCGAGCTGGAGCACCAGGTCAAGGACGCCGGAGCTAAGATCATCATCGGTCTCGACCTCCTGTCCCAGCGCATCATGAACGTGCGGGAGCCGGCGGGGCTCGAGACCTGTATCTGGACCGGAATCAAGGACTTTCTGCCGTTCCCGCTGAACGCGCTCTACCCCCTGAAGGCCAAGAGGGAGGGGAACTTCGTCCAGGCCCCGTCGGGTCCCGGGCACCACCGGTTCACAGACCTCCTCAAGCGGTACGGGCCGCGGCCACCCGAGCTCGAGTTCGACCCGGCCGAGGACCTCTGCTGCCTCCAGTACACGGGAGGCACCACGGGGGTTTCCAAGGGGTGCATGCTGACCCACCGCAACATGGTCGTCAACACCACCCAGGTCCACCGCTGGTACCCCGAGACGCGCGTGGGTCAGGAAGTCATCATGACCGTCCTGCCTCTCTTCCACAGCTACGGCATGACCTGCTGCATGAACCTCGCCTCGGCCATCGGGGCGACGATGATTCTGCAGCCGAGGTTCATCGTCGAGGACATCCTGAAGGCCATCGACAGATGGAAGCCCACCCTCTTCCCCGGGGCGCCGACGATGTACATCGCCATCAACAACCACCCGGACGTGAAGAAGTACGACCTCAAGTCGGTCAACGCCTGCCTCTCCGGGTCGGCGCCGCTCCCCGTCGAGGTCCAGAAGAGGTTCGAGGAGGTCACGGGCGCCTACCTCTCCGAGGGCTACGGCCTGAGCGAGGCCTCACCCGTGACACACTCCAACCCCCTCTTCGGGCGCCGGAAAGAAGGCAGCATTGGTCTGCCCCTGCCTGACACGGTCTCCAAGGTCGTCGACCTCGAGACCGGGGAGAAGGAGGTGCCCGTCGGCGAGACCGGCGAGCTCGTCCTCAAGGGCCCGCAGGTGATGAAGGGCTATTGGAACCGGCCCGACGAGACGGCGGAGGCCCTCCGGGACGGGTGGCTCTACACCGGCGACATAGCCAAGATGGACGAGGACGGCTACACCTACATCGTCGACCGGAAGAAGGAGATGATCCTCGCCAGCGGCTTCAACATCTACCCGCGGGAGATAGAGGAGGTCCTCTACGAGCACCCGGCCGTCCTCGAGGCGGCGGCCATCGGGGTCCCCGACGAGTACCGGGGGGAGACGGTGAAGGTTTTCATCGTGACCAGGCCCGGCCACCAGCTCACCGCTGACGAGGTCGTCGAGTACTGCCGCGGCAAGCTCGCCCGGTACAAGGTCCCGAAGTACGTCGAGTTCCGCTCGGAGCTGCCGCGGACCATCGTCGGAAAGGTCTTGAGGCGGGTCCTGGCCGAGGAGGAACTGAGGAAGAGGGCGGAGATAAGGTAGCCGGGCCGGCCGGGCGCTGGCGACCGCGGGGGCCGGGGAAGGCCTATTCCTCCTCTTCCACCCACCGGAGGGGGATGAGGACCACGTTGGTCTCCGAGCCGTCCCTGGCGCTCTCCTCGAAGAGGGTCAGGGTCAGGCCCGGGCTCGAGGGGGTCTCGAACTCCAGCTCTATCTCGAACTCGCCCCAGGCCGGTCCCCCGGCTGTGGCCGTGGTGAAGGTCCGGGCCAGGACGTTGTGCCCGTCCTCCAGCCTCAGTTGGACCGTCCCTTCGTAGACGCGGGCGTGACCCCTGACGAGAAGGGGCGAGGACGAGACCCGAGTTCCCACGAGAGGCTCGGACACGACGATGGCCGAGTTGGAGGCCGAGTGCTCCGCGAAGTCGAGGACCTCGGGGCCCCTGGTCTCGACCCCGGCTATCTCCGCCGGGCCCTTCTGGGTGGCGAGGACCACGGCCGGGTGGTCGGGCTCCTCGAGGATGTCGCCCTGGTCCGGGTCGACGACCTCGAAGACGAGGTGGATGCCGTCGTCCCGGAGGTAGGCGTCGACGAAGACGATGCCGTAGCCCTGGGTCTGCTTGGGCCCCCGGGACGCCAGCACATAGGTCGTCTCGTCGAACCTGGCGACATGGAGGCCCTTGACCCGGCTGTTCTGTTCCATCCACGCCAGGACCCTGGGGTCCTCGACCGAGTCCGGCGAGACGATGTCGAAGTCCTCGGCCACCGAGACCTCGGCCGGCGGCGGGGGCTTCGGCCGCGAGCACCCCCCGAGCATGGCTCCGGTGAAGGCGAGGACGAGGGCGACGGCGACGGCGACGGCCGAGCGGACCGTCCGCGTCCTCTTCTTCAGGTGACCGGCCTTTACCCGGCGCGTGTTCATCAGGAGCGCTCCTTCCGGAAGGAGTCCGGCCGGAGAGAGATTCGAGGTCTTCGGCCCGGAACCTGCGTCCGACCGGCGCCGCCGACCTGGAAAGGAGTGCCGCGGCCGCGTCCTCCGTCCTCGCGGCATCTATCCGCACCCCGGGGTCCTGTACCGGCGGTCCCGGGCCGGGTCCCTGTAGTACGGGCAGTCCCGCGGGGTGCGCTCCCCGGCCTCCACCAGGAGGACGAAGGTCAGGCACGTGCGGACCCCGCATCTCCCGCAGTCCGTCCCGGGCGGCCGCCAGTCTCCGAGGGCGCTCTCCGGCCTCTCGGCGCTCTCGCCGTCTCCGCCCGCGGGGCGGGGCGCCCGGAGGGGCCGTCCCCTTCCGCGGCGCATCGCGTCCCTGCTTCTCGTCACGTCGCAGGACCCCGCCTTCGACGCCTGAGCTTCCGGTCACAGACTATGGCCGGAGAGACCGCCGGGTTCGCCGGCCGGCCGGCGCTGTGAGGAGGGGGCCCGGGGGAGGGGGCGGGGGG
>CAJXZV010000154.1 GCA_913063835.1 uncultured Eubacteriales bacterium | reverse complement strand
CGAGGGGGTCCGGGAACGCCGTTCCCGGTGAGGCCTCAAGGACCGGGGCCACCTCCTCGAAGAAGAGATGGGCGGCCAGAGCGGAGCCGCCGATGAACCGCCGGGCGGCCTCCGGGTCGAGGGGCACGTCCTCGACGGCCCCCTTGGCGAGATCGACTCGGAGCAGTCTGCCGCAGTAACCGTACACTATCTCCTCACCCCTCCGTAACTTCCCGTTGCTGTTCCCGCAATTCCTCCGGACCGTCACCCCGGACCGCAGTTCCTCCGCACCGTCGCCCCGGGCCGGGACCCACAGGACCCGGGGCCTCCGGGGGAGGGGCCGCGGCGCCTCCGGCCCGGCGGCGGTCTGCCTTCCCCGGCACCTTCGGCGCCGCAACGGCTCCGGCCCGGCCGCCCGCATAGACGGGCCCTGGCCCACGACCAGGCGGCGGGGCCGGAGCCGGCCGTCACCGACTTGGTCAGATGACCTTGTCTTCCTTACCTATCCTCTTGAGGTACTCCGGGTAGAGGGTGTAGGCCGGCTTGATGGCCGGCAGGAGCTTCAGGATGGCCGGGATGGGCCCCTGAGCCTTCATCTCCCCCTTGGACAGGGCCTGAACGAGGTTGACCTTCCCGAACCAGAACCGGTGGGCGATGTCCGCCGACATGGTCATCCTCACGTCCGGCTTGAGGTCCGTGGGTCCCTCGATGATGTTGAAATACGTCCCTTCCGGCGGCGGGTTCTTCGCGTCCACCGTGATCACCGCTTCGGGGTCGCTGTACTCGAAGGTGATGATGAGCTTCGAGGCGGCGATCTTCGGCCCCATCTCCTCGTTCCTGGCCGACTCCTTGAAGAACCCCGCGATGCACTCGTAAAGCTCGGCCGCGTCCTTGAAGTAGCCCATTCGTCTCATCCTTCCCGGCCCGCCGGCATGCCGGCGCGGCAGGCCTGCGACTTAGTAGGCCTTCTTTAAGACCTCGAGCAGTTCTTCCGGCGTGGCCTCCCTGGGGTTGGTGTAGACCGCGGCGTCCACGCAGGCCGCCTCAGCGATGCGCTCCAGGCCTTCCTCCGGGACCCCGGCCTCGCGGAGCCGGGTGGGGAGCCCCACCCGGGCCACGAACCCGCGCACGAAGTCGACGGCGGCCCGGGCGTCCCTGGAGGCGTCGCCGGTCGGTTCGAGCCCGAAGGCCCGGGCGAGGTCGGCCAGGCGCCCTTCCGCCACGGGCAGGTTGTACTCCATCCCCGGGGCGAGCAGGATGGCGTTGGCCAGCCCGTGAGGGACCTCGTAGAGGCCGCCGACGGCATGGGCCATGGCGTGGACGCACCCGACCATGGCCGAACTGAAGGCCATGCCGGCCTCGCAGGCCGCCGTGAGCATCCAGTAGCGGGCCTCGATGTCGTCACCGCTCTCCACCGCCCGCGGAAGCCACTCGGCGATGAGCCGGCTGGCGTGAAGGGCCAGAGCGTCGGACACCGGGCGCCAGTTGGTCGACAGATAGGCTTCGACGGCGTGGCTGAGGGCGTCAAGGCCGGTGGAGGCGGTGAGTCCCGGCGGCATGGAGAGGGTCAGCTCCGGGTCGAGCACGGCCAGGTCGGAGGCGAGGTAGGGGCTGACAAGGGTCTGCTTGCTCTCCGTGGCCTCGTCGCGGATGACGGAGTAGCCGGTCACCTCGCTGCCCGTCCCGGCCGTGGTCGGCACAGCCACCAACGGCCCGAGCGGCTCGTTGATGAGGCCGAAACCCTGGTAGTCCGCTATCTCCCCGCCCAGGGAGAGGACGATGTTCATCCCCTTGGCCGTGTCCAGGACGCTCCCGCCCCCCACGGCCACGAGAAGGTCGCCCCCGGCCTCGCGGCAGGCCTCGGCCCCGCGCATGACCACTCCGAACTCCGAGTTGGGCGGCACCTCGTCGAACACCCCGGCCGTCTCCAGCCCCGCCGCGGTGAGGCTCTCCTCTATCCGGTCCAGGAAGCCGAGTCCCCTGACGACCTCGTCGGTCACGATGAAGGCCCGTTCGGCCTTGAACCTCTCGAGCTCGTTCCCGAACGAGGAGGCCGTCCCGGGTCCGGCCACGATGCGCGACCTGACCTGGAAGTCGTAGTACTCCGGGAGCACGTGTATCCCCCCCTTCACGTTCGGACCTGTTCTGGCGTTGTCTGGCATCGACTAGACGATTAGACGGCGGGCCGTGCGTTCCTGTCCATGGCTTGGATGGAGATCCGTCCCGGGCCTGGAGACGACACCGCCCGACGCCTGAAGGGATGGCCCACCAGGACGCGCCCTCGGCGGGAGCCCGGCGGCACCCGCCCCACCCTTACAGGGAGAACCACGGTGCAGGGCGAACCAACCCGGCGCACGGGGAAGCGAGGCAGGCCTCGCGAAGGAGAGCCCGGAGAGAGGAAGGAAGAAGTGCTCTTCAGAGACATCGCCCTGAGCGTCTTCAGACCGTCGGCGTACGGGGAGCTCGTCAGGAAGGGTGCGGCGAGGGCCCTCCTGTACCTCCTCGTCATCTCCCTGCCCCTGGCCCTGACCCAGGGGTGCCGGGCGGGCCGCTTGATAGCCGTCACCCTCGACGAGGCGGCCCAGGCCGTCGCCGCGGGGCCGGACTTCCGGATGGTGGACGGGACCCTCGAGTTCGACGGACCCATGCCCTACCACGTCACGACAGATGACGGTAAGGTGGTGGCCATCATCGACACCACCGGCGCCACCGACCGCTCGGTCCTCGCCGGCCGCGAGAACTTCGTCCTGGTCCTCGCCGACCGGGTCATCATCCGGAACCAGGGCCAGGTGCAGGACTTCGTCTTCTCCGAGCAATTCGGGCCGGACGTCTCGTTCTCGAGGGCCCACGTGGTCGCCCTGCTCAGTCGCTTCTCCGGGTGGGGCCGGGTGGTGGCGGTCCTCGGCACGGCCTGGAGCCTGCTGGGCAAGGCCTTCGCCGCCCTCCTCTTGACCTTCCCCGCCCTCATCGCCGCGGCCGCCCGCGGCCGCACGACCGAGTTCGGGAAGAGCTGGACGGTGGCCTGTCACGCCTTGACCCTGCCCGTCATCCTGGGCTTCGTGCGCGTCCTGGTCCAGGCGGACATCGCCTTCTTCGGCCTCCTCTACTGGGGTAGCGCCCTGGTCTACACCATCGCCGGGACGGCCCACCTCCCGCCGGCGCCTTCTTGCGACTCCGCCGCGGGACCGGCCGCAGCCGGGCCGCCCGCGGCCGGACCGCAGTGCGCCGGACCACCGACCGTCGGGCCAGGAGCCAGATCGG
>CAJXZV010000153.1 GCA_913063835.1 uncultured Eubacteriales bacterium | reverse complement strand
CGGGCCGGGCCGTCGCGGCCCCGGCCGGCTGGACGCTCTACACCGTCGGGACCGTGAAGGAGATACCCGGCGTCAGGACCTACGTCACGGTTGACGGCGGCATGAGCGACAACCCAAGGCCGGCCCTCTACCACGCCTGCTTCGAGGCGTGCCTCGCCGACCGGGCGGCCGAGGCCCCGTCGAAGAGGGTCACGGTGGTCGGCCGGTGCTGTGAGAGCGGCGACATCCTCATCCACGACCTCGCCCTGCCGCAGCCGGCGCCCGGAGACATCCTCGCCGTGAGCTGCACGGGGGCCTACACCTATACCATGTCCATGAACTACAACCGGCTCCCGCGCCCGGCCATGGTCCTCGTCGCCGGCGGCCGGGCCGAGGTGGTGGTGGAGCGGGAGACCTACGACGACCTCATCGCCCGGGAGAGGATACCCGAACGCCTCCAGCTCCCGGGCTAGGGGCACTCCCGTCTCCTGCCGGCCTGGCCCTCTACGTCGGGCCGGGCTTCGGCCGGAGGGAGGGTGACCGCGCTTCGGAACTCGAAGGGTTCCTGGCCGGGGGAGAACAGGGGATACAAGAGATTGTAGAGGGCCGGCTCACAGCTTTCCGGAGACAACCGGGCCTTCGGGAACCGGCCCCGGTAGGACAAGCGCAGGACGCCGTCGGCGTCGCTCCTCTCACCTGTGCCGGCCGGGCCGGGCCCGTCGGGCGGCTCCAGCCCCCGCAATCACTTCCCGGTGCAGAGGCCCCGGCGGGCGGAAGCGGAAGCAGATTTCTGGGCGTCGGTGCGCAACCTCGCCGGGAAGGGCGCGGGCCGCCCGGCGGTGAATCAGTCCTTGAGCCACGTTCGTCCGACGAACAGCCCCGGGAGGACCGATGCACCTGCCCAGTCTTGCCGACATCGCGGCCGGCATCATGGACGAGCTCCTGACCTCCATGGCCGTCGTCGTCCTCTTCACCTTCCAGCGCAGTGTCCTGAGGGGCCTGAGCCGGCTGGTGACCGCCGTGCAGGCCGTCGTGACGGGAAAGAGGTTCGTCCTCGTGTGGAACGATGTGGACAGGGCCCTCAGCCGGCGGCTGGCGACACTGCTCGAGAACGGTTCCCTGCCCGGCCTGGTCTTCAGGGACCTTGCGACGCCCGAGGATATCCTCAACTACGCCCTCATCCCCCGGGTTGTGGGCTGTGTCGTCCTGCTCATCACCGATGTGACCAAGCTCTCGGAGGACGCCGGGACCCGCGACAAGATCCAGGAGGCCCTGGCCCAGTACGTCGCTCGAGGGGGCGGGCTCATCGGGAGCCACGACATCGTCTACCGCCGCGTGCGAAACAAGGCTCTCCAGCGGGTGTTCGGCGGGATGACGGCCCACTTCAGGCGAACGGACCAGCCGGTGGTCTATGTGAAGGACCCGGAGACGCTCCACCCGGTGGCTCAGGGGCTGCCCGACAGCTTCTCGCTCAACGACGGCGAGGTGGTCTGGGGAACCTGGGACAACAGCGTGGTCCCGGTGTTCCGCTCACCCGAGGGTGTTCCGCTGGTGACCGTCAAGAAGCACGGCCTCGGACGGGTCGTCTGGCTCAACAGCGGGGACAACGGCGAGCATCTGGCCAGGAGTGTGGCCGTCCCCGAGCCCGAGTTCCTGACCCTGCTGGAGAACTCGGTCAGGTGGACCGGGCTCAAAGACCGGCCGTCCCCCTGCGAGCGGACGGGAAGGGAGTCGGTGGCGTGACCGACCGGGCAGGGAGCACCTGCATAGTGGCCCATCGCGGGGCCCACGACCCGGCCGTGGAGAACACCCTGCCGGCCTTCGAGCGGGCCATCGCCCTGGGCGCGGACATGGTCGAGTTCGATGTCCGGAGGAGCTCCGATGGGGCCCTGGTGGTCCACCACGACAGCTCCGTGAGGGTTGGAGAGAGTGAGCTGGCTGTGGGCGAGCTGACCCACCGGGACCTCTGCCGCGCGGTCGGATTTCACGTCCCGACCCTCGAGGAGGTCCTCGACCTCTGTTCGGGCCGCATAGGGCTCGACATCGAGCTCAAGGAGGCGGGTTTCGAGGACGAGGTCGTGCGGGCCGTACGCGGGCGGTACGGGCCGGACCGGGTCATCATCACCAGCTTCCTCGACGAGGCGCTGGCCGCCGTCCGCGACATTGCCCGGGACATCCGGACCGGGCTTCTGGTCTACGCCGCGACCCCGCCGGGCCCGGCGGGACTTGACGCGTTGCTCGGGCGGCTCGGCAGGCTGAAGGCCCACGCCCTGGCTCCCGGCCAGACGATGGTCGACAAGACACTGGTCGAGACTCTCAACCGCCGGGACATACCCGTCTACGTCTGGACGGTGAACGACCCCCGTATGATGACCCGCCTGCTGGGCCTCGGGGTTCACGGGCTCATCACGGACCGCGTCGAGGAGGCTCTTCAGGCAAGGGCGGGTGCGGACTAGCCCCGGCCTTCGCTCAATTCCCGGAAGGCTCGCTCCACCCTTGACCTCCCCCGGTAAGGACGCGCTCGTGGACCTCCATCTGCCGGCAGTGCCGACCGGCCCCCTGGCAGCCCCGGCGCTTGCCCCAGACCCACCTACCGTGGGTCATGGATCTTGACGACGTCCGACCCTACCTCGACAAGGGCTCCAGGTAGAGTGTCTGGGCGCCGCAGGGTGGGTCCGGGGGGCAGCGAGTCAAGCGGCCGCGGTTCTAACTGCCCTCGATCTCCTTGATGGCCGCCTCCGGCGACTGGCCGCCGAACCCGACGGCCATGATGCCGGGCAGGTACCTGTCCATGGTGGCGAGGTTGGCGAAGACGACCGGCTCGATGAGGTTCGCCGCCAGCGCTCCGTCGCCGACCTTGACAGAGGTCTTGAACCGGACCTCTCCGTCGGAGAAGTCCAGCTCGAAGTTCCCGAGGATCATGTTGTAGTTGGCCCGGGTCAGGAACTCCGCAACCGCGGGGCGCGCCTTCTCCTGGATCTTCACCGAGACCATGGAGTACATGATCAGGATTCCGCGGTCTTCCTTGACGTCCAGCACCGCCGCCCATCTACCGTTCTCGCCGGAGAAGGGCATATAAATGAGGTCCTTCTCCTCGTCCACTTCGAACTTGAAGCCGAGGCTCCTGAGGAAGTTGGCTGTTGCGTCGAGATGTCGGCCCACGCTGCAGAGTCCCCCTCATCCCCTGTGTCTGACTGCTCATCACTATCCGTTCCACGCCAGCAGCGGTACCCCTGCCCGGTGAGGAGGTGGCCGGGGCGGGGCGGGCGTGCGGGG
>CAJXZV010000152.1 GCA_913063835.1 uncultured Eubacteriales bacterium | reverse complement strand
GACGAAGACTCTTTGGCCGCCCTGGAGGAGATCTGCCGGCGCCTTGAGGACCATGTCGGGCGCGGGGATGTGATGGCGTTTCTCGATGACGACCGCGAGTTCCACCTTATCGCGGCACGGGCGGCGGGCAACAGCCGACTGGCCAGCGCGATAGAGTCCCTGCGCGACCAGTTCCTACGGGTGGGCATCTATGCTCTCCAACGGTCCGGCCGCATGGCGGAGGCTACCGCCGAGCACCTCAAGATTCTCGAGGGGCTGAAGGCGCGCGACATCCAGGCCGTGCGGGCCGCGGTCACCGAGCACCTGCGAGCCACCTACAAGGAGGTCCTCGGGGCTTTGTAGAGAGGTCCTTGGGGCGTGCGGGTCTTCAGGCTGAGGCAGTTTCATCCGGACGGCCTCCGAAGCTCCGAAGCAAAGAAGGGACGGTTGAGACATGCCTAAGGCGGAGCACGAGTTCTTCGACCCCACCGTAGCCGGGACGTGGCGGCAGCCGGAGGGCTACCCCCCGGGAGTCAAGGAGCTTATCATCGCCGAAGACAAGGAGACCGGTGCCGTCACCCGCCTTCTGAAGTTCGAGCCGGGAGCGAAGGGCACCGAGGTCATGGTTCATGACACCTGGGAGGAGATTTGCATCCTCGAAGGCGGTCTCATCTGCGGGGGGAAGGTCTACACCAAGGGCATGGTGGCCGTGAGACCCCCGGGGATGAAGCACGGTCCCTTTGAGGCCCCGGTCGGAGCGCTGCTCTTCGAGGTGCGCTACCGGTGAAGGAGAAGGTGCGGGTCGCTCTCTGCCAGCTCGAGGTCGTGGACGACAAGGCGGCCAACCTCGAGCGGGCGCGGCGGGCCGTGGTCGAGGCGGCGCGGCGGGGGGCCGAGCTGGTCGTCCTGCCGGAGATGTTCAACTGTCCCTACGCCCACCGCTACTTCCGGCCTTACGCCGAGCCGTACCCCGAGCTCCCGGGTGAGGGCGCGGTCCTGGGTGAGGACGCGCCTGCGGGTGAGGGAACGGTCTCGGACGGGGGTGCGATGCCGGCGGAGAATGGCGAACCGACTGGCGGCTCGGCCGGGCCGACCTGGGAAACGGTGAGCGGCGCGGCGCGGGAAACGGGCGTGCATCTGGTCGCCGGGACGGTGCCCGAGCTGGACGACCAAGGGCGGGTCTACAACACGGCCCTTTTCGTCGGTCCGGACGGGCGGCTCCTGGCCAAGCACCGCAAGGTCCACCTTTTCGATGTCGACATCCCGGGCGGGATAACCTTCCGCGAGTCGGACACGCTGTCGGCTGGCGACGCGGTCACGGTGGTGAAGACCCCGCTCGGGGTCGTCGGGTTGGCCGTTTGCTACGACCTCCGGTTCCCTGAGCTTGCCCGGGCCATGGTCGACCGCGGGGCCGAGATTCTCGTCTACCCCGCCGCGTTCAACACCACCACCGGCCCTATGCACTGGCACCTGCTCCTCAGGGCGCGGGCGGTGGACTACCAGGTCTTCGTCTTGGGCGTCTCCCCGGCCCGGCACCGTGAGAGCCCCTACCAGGCCTACGGGCACTCCCTGGCCGTCGACCCCTGGGGCCGTATCGCGGTCGAGGCGGGGACCGGAGAAGAGCTCTTGATTGTGGAGCTCGAGCGGGAGGGGCTCGTGGGCGCGCGCCGGCAGATTCCCGTGCTGAGGCAGAGGCGGCCGGACGTGTACGGGTAGCGGCAGGGCGGACCGGTAGCTGTGCCAGCGGCGGTCGGCTACGTGTCTATCCGCCCGTTGGCGGTAAACTCTACCGTCGGTGACGGTATTGTTTAAGGTATGCTCCACCCCGCTGAATTCCCGCGGCCAGTTGCCGGGCCGCTGGCAACGTTGGCGTTCACGCCACTCAGAAAACTACACCGCGATTGACGGTATTCTTTCTCGAGGACATACCATCCCGTCGGCGCCTACACGGTTCGACACACCTGCGGGCCGGCCCCCAGGGTCGCGGCGGCGATGAGGAGTCCGGTGACCCCGGCCAGACTCCCGGTCCAGAAGACCCCCCGGTATCCCGCCGACGCGAACACGAGGCCCATCACGACCGGCCCCAAGGTCTGCCCGACCCTGAGCATGGTCCCGTTGAGCGACATGAAGATGGCCCGGTGTTCGAGCGGGGTCAACTCAGCGAGGATGGTCTGGAGGCTAGGGACGATCACGCCGTGCCCCGTGCCGAAGACGAGAACGGGGACCACCAGGAGCCACATTTCCCGGACGAGAGGGACTACGGCCAGCGAAACGGTGTAGGCGAGGAAGCCGGCCTTCACCAGGGTGGGTTTCGCAAACCTCCGGGCCAGGGCTCCGAGCTGTGACGATGCCGCGGCGGTGGTGATGGACATGATGAACATCATTGCCCCGATGACGTGGGGCGGGGCCTCGAAGACCCGGCCGAGGAGGAGCGTGAAATAGGTCAGGTAGCTACCGTAGAGGATGATGAAGATGAGCGTTCCCGAGGCGAAGACCCCCAGCACGCGCGCGTCCTGCAGGCCCCTCCAGGCGCCCTTGAGATAATCGCGGAGGTCGCCCTGTCCGTCGGGTTGGGGGCTCTCCAGGCGCCGGGCCACGATGACTCCGAACGGTAGGGCCAGCCACGGCAGGAGGAAAGGCCAGTTCCAGCCGACGACGGCCAGTCCGCCCCCGACGAGCGGGTAGACCGCTGTGCCCAGGCTGAGGACGCTGGCGTTCAGCCCCATGGCCCGCGCTCTGGCCGGTCCCTCCCAGAGGTCTCCGATGAGGGTGGTGCTGAGGGAGCCGAGAGCCGCCGCCCCCGTGCCCTGGACCACGCGCAGGGCCAAGAGCACGTCGAGCCTCCGGGTGAAGGCGCAGAGCCCCCCGGCCAGCCCGAAGAGGAGCAGAGAGGGAACGAGCACCCGTTTCCGGCCGAGCCGGTCGGCGACGACCCCGGCGAAGGGGGTCAGCAGGACCCCCGGGAGGGTGAAGGCGGTTATGAGAAGGCCCACTTCGGCCTCCTCGAGCCCGAAGGCCTCGACGACCTTCGGCAGGGCGGGGGCGATGCTGGACACGCCCATCACCGCGAAGAGGGTGACGCCGAAGACCATGAGGAGTTCAGCTCGGAGGTCTCGGAGTCGGTGCATGCCACCATCCTGTTCTGTTCATGGCTGAGGCGCCTGCCTTCTGGGGGACGGACAGGTCAATCGTATCAGAACCATGCAGGACGGACCAGTCGTGACGGAGGCTCGTTGCTGTCAAGCAAACGTGGGCAGAGCCCCATCGGCCTTGGTTTTTCAGAACC
>CAJXZV010000151.1 GCA_913063835.1 uncultured Eubacteriales bacterium | reverse complement strand
GCCGTCACGATGAGGGCCATCCGGGACCACCTGGCCTCCAGCCGCCCGGCTTCCGAGACCTCCCGACCGGCCCGGGTCATCGACATAGGGGGAGGCCCGGGGCGCTACAGCCTGGAGCTCAGCCGGCTCGGGCACGAGGTGACCCTGCTCGACCTGTCCCCGGCGAACGTCGAGCGGGCCCGGGAGGTGACCGGCGGCCGGCTGGCCGGCTACCACTGCGGGACGGCGACAGACCTCAGCGCTTTCAGAGACTCGTCCTTCGACTGCGCCCTGCTCCTGGGACCGCTCTACCATCTTCTGGAGGAGTCCGAGCGCCGGCGGGCCGTGGCCGAGGCCGTTCGCGTCCTCGTCCCCGGCGGGCTCCTCTTCGCCTCCTTCATCACCGTTTTCGCCCCCATCCGCGACATGGCCAAGAACTACCCCGAGGCGGGCCTGAAGTTCGCGGCGACCCCTGAAGAGCTGGCGAGGTGGGTCAGAGACGGCCGGTGGGTCGCCGGGGAGGGCAGTGCCTTCACCGACGCCTGGTTCGCGCATCCCGCGGAGGTCGTCCCCTTCATGGAGGGCGCGGCCGACCTGGAGTCTCTGTCCCTCCTGGCGGCGGAGGGCGTCGTGAGCATGATCGAGGAGAAGGTCAACCGGCTCGAAGGGCCGCTCTGGGACTACTGGGCGGAGGTCAACTACCGGCTGGCCGCCGACCCGTCGCTTCTGGGCGGGGCCGAGCACCTTCTCTACGTTGGAAGAAAGCGTTAGCGGAATCCGGCCGCCGCGGAGGTCAAACCGCTCTTGGCGAGAAGGCGGGGGCCCACGTCAAAGACGGCCCCCGCCGACCCGCTGCGGTGGCGCGGCCTAGCCGCCTCCACCGACCGAGCCTAGACCTACCGAGAAGACCTGCCCCATGATCCGGCCAAGCGGTACCAGTGGGCCGCATCCTTCGGGGAGACCCCCGACGAGCGTCGGGTCATCCGGGACGACGAAGACGAATCCGTCCGGTACGGTGGTCGACTCGCCCCCGACCTCCACCCGGTCACCCGGGAGCCCGCCGACCCGGACGAGGTAGGCCCGGGGCCTGCCGCTTTGAACGCGGACCACATGCATCCCGAGCGCCCTGAGGACGAAGTCCGGGGGGTGGGTCCCGTCCGTCGGGGCCACGGCCACCAGGTGCCCGCGCTCCGGCCCCTGACTCCACGGCAGCCGGTAGGCCAGGAGGTTCATTCTCGCGTAGGACGGGCCGCGACCCAGTGTCTGGTGGGTGTCCACTACCAAGCACGCGACGTGGCGTGTCATGGGGGTATGGACGAGGGCGCCGAAGAGAAGGCCGACGATGACGATTGTGACGACCGCCCGGCCCGTGGTGGTGGCGAAGGCCTGGCGCACGGCCATGACCAGGAGAGCGGCCAGCCAGACCGCAAGGCCCAACCCCACGACGAGGGGTGGACTGTAGGAGTAGCTCGGCAGGGTCCCCGGCGGAACGGCGGCGAGATACGTCCCGACCTCTTCCCGGAACACGGTGAAGAGAAGGACCAGCATGACCAGGGTCACGAGGACCAGCGGGAGGTTCACCCAGCCGAGGACCGCCCAGCACCGGCGGAAGGCCTTCCGGAAGGAGATGCCCACCTGCCGGCCGGCCACCACCGTGCCCACCAGGGCGAAGACAGCGACCATGGCCGCGTAATAGAGCGGGGCTAGGAGCAGGAAGAGGCCGACCAGCTTGCCGAGATAGGCCGCGGACAGGCTGGGCTCGCCCAGCGAAATCAGGAGGAGGGTCTTGAGCGTGTCCATCCCTCCGCCCGCCAGGCCGATGAACGTGGCCAGGACCAAGGGGGCCAGCCACTCGCCGCTCTCGGCCAGGCGGAAGAAGCCCAGCGTCGGCGATGTCAGCACCTGGCGGACCGAGGTCCAGAAACCCGCCAGCTCGGCCCGGGGAGACCCGGTCTCGAATCCGTTCACTCCACACACCTCCCGACAACGCCCAGCGCCGGCCCTCGGGCCAGTGAGGGCCTGGCCCACGGGGTCGGGCTCGGGCGGGCCGTCGGCACCTCGGCCGGCTCGACGGCCGTCACTTCCTCGGGCTCCTCGCCCCAGTTCCCGGGATGGCCTTCGTGTCTCAGCAGGAGAGAGAGGCGGTACGTCGCCCGGAGTTCGCCCCGGCAGGCCGGGCAGCGGCGCAGGTGACGGGCGAAGGACCGGGCTTCGCCCGGGGGCAGCTCACCGTCAAAGAACGGACCGGCCAGGACGCGGAGATGGCAGCCCGTCAGAGCCCGGCTGCGGCTCTCGGTCGCACCGGGGCTATCGACTGCGCTGCGGCCAGCGGTCGAGCGCTTCATAGTCATCACTCCATTTCGAGGTAGGGGGCGAGGACGGCCCGGAGGCGCCGCCGGGCGAGGTGAAGCCGGGACATGACCGTTCCCACCGGGCAGCCCATGACCCGGGCTATCTCACGGTACTTCAGCCCGGCTGCTTCACGGAGCAGGACGGTCTCACGCAGGACCGGCGGGAGTCCGGCCAGGGCCTCGCGGACGGCCGCGGTGGCTTCGCTCCTCAGGAGTTCGGCTTCGGGACCGGCATCCGAGACCGCCTCCTCCAACCCGCCCGTCTCCCGGCGCACGGCCGGTGACCGCAGGCGGTCGTAGCAGAGGTTCACGGTCACCCGGTGGAGCCAGGCCCGGCTGGGCACCCCGTCGGCCCGTTCACGCCATGTCCTCAGCGCCCGGACCCAGGTCTCCTGGACCACATCCTCCGCCGCCGCGCGGTCGGCGAGGATGCGCCAGGCGGTCCGCACGAGGTCACCCTTGACCGCCACGTAAAGGGCGTCTAGTTCGGCCTGGTCCATCCTGCGGTTCCTCCCCAGGCTATAGACGGTCGGGGGAGAGGCTTTATTCACCTCTTTCCGCGTTCCGGCTGCTGCTCCTCGCGGGTCAGGCCTGAGACTGGAAGGTGAGCCATGCGTCGGTGCACGTGTGGACGTGCCAGGTGGGTGATGCCTGCCTCCGGCAAAGGCATGAGGCGAGGCGCCTCGTGGAGGCCAAGCCGGCCATCATGCATGCGGGCGGAGTTGCCCCTGGGTCGCGACGCTCTCCAGGGTCACCGCCCCGCTCTGGGTGGCCACGCCGGCAGTGGCCTTGGCCGCCTCTCTCCAGGCAACGCACCGACCCCTCCTCGCGGGAATCTTCCTGACCGTCGTGGGGTCACGGCCGCCATCATCATCCGGGACAACCTGCAGGCCCTGCTGTATTGTGTCTCGGCCATGCTCGCTCTGGTCGGGGAGACGGAGGGACGGAAGCCGGCGCGGGCGCAGGCCGCCGTGCCCGGCCGGACCGAGCCGGGCTTTCCGGACCGCCTCGCCTCCGCCCCTCCCCCG
>CAJXZV010000150.1 GCA_913063835.1 uncultured Eubacteriales bacterium | reverse complement strand
AGGGCGAGTCCATGCGGAAGGCAATGGGGGCAAGAACGTCAAACGAAGAACCGAGTTGGATTTGACAACCCAGCGGCACTCAGCGGGGCTGGTCGGCTACGCCGGAACGGGTGGTCGATTTCGCCCGGAATGAGTGGCCGGTTTGGTCCGGAACACGTGGACGATTTGGCCGGAATACGCAATTCGGCGCTGTTAAAGTCGGGTTAGGTAGGAGTTGTGTAGAAGAAAGCGAGGTGAGGCGGTGCGAAACCTCCCGCCCGATGTGTTGAAAAGGATTCAGCAGGAAATGTGTCGCCCGGAGGGGACGCTCGAGTTCGATTACGCTTCGGTCGTGTCTCGTCAAGTGGTGTAAAATCCACCGCGCGATCCCTCGCGTCACGAAGCGTGCCTTAACTGGCCGCAGCCTCTCCCTCCGCAAGCTTGAGTTGAGAGGTGCCACCCCCCTGGTCCAGTGCCATCATGGACTCTGCGCTGAAGTAACGTTGTAGTCGCTCACATTCTTTGGCCGGCAGGTGATGCCTTCTTCTCGAATTCGCTGACCGAGTAGGTTAGAGGGGCTTTCGGAGAGAACCGGCGTGAGGAGCGCGGGGTCTTTGTTTCCCGGCAGAAAGGCGAACCCCCGGGCCAAGCCTTTGGCGAAGGACGCCCGGGGGTTGCGACGAGGAGTCTCGTCAGTGTCAAGGGTACAGCAACTTGCCGGGTTGGTCAAAGGTTTTGTGCGGCGATGGCAGAGCGGCGGCGACCGTGAGGCCGTGGAGGGTGCCCGCAGGTGTCGGCGGGGGCTCCCTGACTGCCAAGGCTGCGAGAAGCGCCATCTTCACGGGTACTACACCCGCTTCATCGTTGTCGGAGGGTGGCACTGTGAGATCAGGGTCCCGCGCCTTCGATGCCCGGTGTGCGGGCGAACAGCGGCGGTCCTGCCGTGGTTCTTGGCTCCGAGGTCCCCGTATCCGTGGTGTCTGAGACAGGCCGTCATCGTGGCCTACCTGACCGGCCGGGAGGGATACCGTCCTGCCTCGGCCGGATTTGGCCTTGACTGGCAGCTTGTCTGGGCCTGGCTGGACGCTCTTGCCCGTGAGGCCAAGGAGCTGCTGGCGAGGCTCATCGGTATCGCCCGCCGCTACCGATGGGTGCCCGCTCCGGTCGAGCCCGGGCCTCGGGACGTGGACGCCTGCCGGATGAAGGCCCTGAGCCGCTGGAAACGGGAGGCCCTCGCGGCTTCGAAGGCCCTGCTCCTCGAGGCATACCGGCTCTGGCTGGCGGGTCGGGACCTCGGGCTTTACTGGCCCGAGCCGGACCCGGACGGCATCCTGGGCTTCCTTGAGGTCCTCTGCGAGACGCCCTTCTGAGAAGGGCCCTCGTTCGGGCCTGGCGGTCGTGCCCGACCCACCCGTGAGAGCACTTTCCCGAGCATCCTCCGTCAGGAGCCTCCACGACCCACCCGCACCCCACAGAAGGCTTGTCTTCCGCCTTCCACCGGCAGCCTCTAGGCTTGGCCCCGGGAGGTGTTTTCCATGGACGACCATGCCACCCGGGTGGCCCTCTTCCGCTACGGGGTCATCGCCCCGCTCTTGGCCCCGGACCTCGAGCCGGATGAGAGGCGGCGCATCCGAGAGAGCGTCCTGACCCAGGCCCATGCCGTTCCCGGGGAGGCGAAGGCCCGGAGGATTTCGCCGAGGACCCTCAGGCGGTGGCTCCGGGCCTACCGCGAGAGCGGTTTCTCGGGCCTTCGGCCCAAGGAGCGCCGGGACCAGGGCCGGCCGAGGACAATCAGGCCCGAGGTCCTCGAGAAGGCGGTGGCCCTGCGGGAGGAGGTGCCATCGAGGAGCACCAGGCAGATCATCGACATCCTGGTCACCAGGCCCGGAGACCCCCGTGGGCCCCGGCGAGCTCAAACCCTCGACCCTGGCCAAGCACTTCGCGAGGCTGGGCAAGACGAGAAGCCTTTTGAGAAGCCCCAAGGGCTCCTTCCGGCGCTACGAGAAGGACCGCCCTAACGCCCAGTGGCAGTCGGACGTCTGGCACGGGCCCTACATCCCCGACCCGCGTGACGGGGAGAGGATGCGCCGGACCTATCTCATCGCCTTCTTGGACGACCATTCGCGCCTGGTGACCCACGCCGAGTTCTACCTGGCCGAAGACCTTCCGAGCCTTTTGGATTGCTTCAAGAAGGCCGTCCAGAAGAGAGGGCTTCCCACCCGCCTTTATTGCGACAACGGGGTCATCTACACTTCCCGGCAGTTCTCCCGCATCGTGGCCGAGCTCGGCATGCACCACATCCGCGCCAAGGCCTACGCGCCTGAAGGCAAGGGGAAGATCGAGAGGTTCTGGAGGACGGTGGACTCCTCGTTCCTGCCCGAGCTCAAGCTCCGGCCGGCGAAGTCTTTGGAGGAACTCAACAGACTTTTCTTGGCTTGGCTCGAGCAGGGCTATCACCACTGGCCCAACCGCGAGACGGGAGAGACCCCGGCGGCCCGCTTCGCCCGGGGGCTTGGAGAGCTACGTCTTCCCGACCCGGTGCGCCTCGGCGAGGTCTTCCTCTGGCAGGAAGAAAGAAGGGTGGACAAGACCGGCCAGGTCTCCCTCGAGGGTAACCGCTACGAGGTCGACCCGTGTCTCGCCCAAAGGAAGGTCCAGCTCCGCTACGACCCCTTCGACCTCAGCCGCGTCCAGGTCTGGTGCGACGGGAAAAGGCTGGGCGACGCCCGCCCGTTCGAACTCGTGCGCGAGCACGACGGGCGCGTGAGGCCTCCTGGCGATGACCCTGAGGTCCAGCCAAGAACCGGTCTCAGCTACCTCGACCTGCTCCTCCGAAGACACGAGGAGGAGGCCAGAGAGGCCCTCAGGCGCATTCGTTTCCGCCAGGCCCGGACGAGAGAGGATGCCGACGAAGATGTTTGAGAGCTACTACGGTCTCAGCTCCACCCCGTTCACCCGGGCCGTCGCGCCGGAGGCCCTCTTCCAGTCCGAGCAGCACACAGAGCTCCTCGCCCGCCTGAGGTATCTGGTGAAAAGCCGCGGCTTCGGGCTGGTGACCGGAGAGGTGGGCTCGGGCAAGTCCACCGCCATCCGGGCCCTCGCGGCCACCCTCGACCCCTCCAGGCACCCGGTCTTCTACGTCTCCCAGTCCGGGCTCACCCCCAGGCACCTTTACCGGGAACTCGCTCTCGGGCTGGGCCTGGACCCCGCCTACCAGACCGCCGACGCCAGAAGACAGGTCACCCGGGCCCTCTGGGACGCCCACTCCAGCCACCGGAAGGAGCCCCTCATCGTCACCTGGCGAGGCGCACCTCCTCTCCCCGGCCATGCTCGAGGAAATCAGGTTCCTCACCAACTTCCACATGGACTCGGCCTCCCCGATGGCCCTGTGCCTGGTCGGCCAGACAGAACTCCGCCACAGACTGCGCCTGAAGAGCCTGGAGGCCATCAGCCAGAGGGTGAACCTCCGGTTCCACCTCG
>CAJXZV010000149.1 GCA_913063835.1 uncultured Eubacteriales bacterium | reverse complement strand
CCAGGAGACTGCGTCCGATGTTCCGGACGGCGTTGACGAGTCCGAGGTGGACGAGAACTGTCATGACACGGCACCTCCCGCGGTTCCTCTCCGCAGGCGTGGGCTGCCCGCCCGCGGTCAGTCAAGCTCCGCCTCGAGGAGCCCCCTGACAAGGTTCTCCGAAGAGTAGTGCCCGCCGGTGAGCGCGGCGAAGGTGCTCTCCCTCCCGAAGAGGGTGTCGCGGATGGCGGGGACGGAGAGACCCTCGTCCCGGAGCGAGCGGGCCCTCCGGGCGAGGTCCCGGAGGTACCGGACACAGCGCTCGAGCGACCGACGCCCGTCCTCGAAAACCCTGCCGATACCGGTGAAGAGGACTAGGCGACCGGTGCCGGTCGGCAGGCGGGCCAGGGTCTCCATCGACCTCACCATCTCCCCGACGTCCTCGTCCGACCGCAGGACCTTGAACCTCTCGGCCACGAAGAGGTCGCCCGAGAAGCACCAGCCGCGGGCCTCATCCACGAAGGCCACGTGGTCCCGGCAGTGTCCCGGGACGGGCACGACCCGGAAGCGGTGGCCTGCGGTTTCCACGACCTCGCCCAGGGGCTGGGGGTCGCTCGGGCCCGGCCGGCCCCAGACGAACCGGCGGTAGGGCTCAAGGTCCGGGAGGTCTCGGATGAGAGGGATGGCGGGGGACGGGGCCAGGGCCTTCAGGCCCCAGTGCTCTTCAAGGAGCCGGTTGGCCCCGATATGGTCCTCATGGTGGTGGGTGATGACCACCTTGGAGACCGGCCGACCGGCCGCATGTTCCTCCTCGAGGAATCCCGCCAGCTCGGCGGCGGTGTGTGCGCAGCCCGTGTCGATGAGCAGACCGTCGATGAGGTAGGCCGCCGTCCAGTAGACGGGCCTGCCGCTCATCTCCCGGCTGAGTCTGATGCAGGTGACCTCCCCGAGGCGGGTCACGTCCAGCAACAGCCTGTCTCCTCCTGTTATCGGGGACTTCTCGGCCGGGTGCGTCAAATCCCTGCCGGGATCACCACCTCGGCGTAGGGCGGACCGGCGAAGGTCAGGCGGCCTGTCTGGGGCCCGGCGGCGTACACGGTCCTGCCTTCGGCATCCGCGAGAGCCTCCCGGGCCGCCTCGTCCATGCGGTGGAGGCCGAAGCCCCCGGTCACGACGAGGGTCGGGAGGCCCCGGCCGGCCGGGTGGGGGCCGTCCGGCGAGACGAGCTCCCAGAGGGGGGCCAGGTCGATGCCTCCGCAGACGAGAGCGGCGGCACCGAAGGCGGCCAGGGCCGGGAGGACCGACGGAAGGACCAGCGATTCCGCGGCGACGACGCGGCCCTGAACGTGCGGCCCGAGCCTGCGCCTCACCTCCGCCTCGGTTATCAGCTCCCCGGCGTTCCAGAGCCTGCCGGCGACCGGCTCCCCGAAGCCGAACCGGCCCTCGATGCGCCGGGCCGTGACCCTGAGGCGCACTTCCTCCGGGCTGACCGAGCTGACGACGCCCGGAAGGAGGGCCCGGATTTCGCTGTCCGGTGCGGCGAGGACGAGGGCCGTCTTCCGGGTGTTGACGCTCTCCACGACCCCGTCGCAGGGGGAGACGTACTCTCGGAGTCCGAGACCGAACAGCTCCTCGGCCACGGCGACGGTTTCGCCCCTCTTCACCGGGTCGCCGGGCCGCTTGAGGAGTTCGAAGTTCTCCCCGGCGGGGAGACGGAGGACCCGGCGCTGCCGGTGGCCCCTGGCCATGACGGTGTCGGACCGGACGTGGTCCCGGACCGCGACGAGCGGGACGGCGCCGTCAGGGAGGGCCCTCCTTATCTCGAGTTCGACCGGCTCCCGCAGGTGGCGGGCCGCAGGTGCAGCATCTCGGCTCACGGTCGAGACCCGCCCTCCTCCCTCTCAAGGATTCCCAAGGCGGCGAGGAACTCCCTCTGCTTGGTGACCCTGAGGCGCGGCTCCTGGGGTAGGGTCAGGGGCCGGCCGCGCCCGTCGAGGATGAGGCCCGCCTCTCCGCCCCGGACGCGCCCCCGCCAGACCCGGCCGGGCCCGGCGCCGAAGTCCAGTCTTCGAAGGCACGGCTCGACGGTCAGGGTCACCCACTCACCGGCTGCCAGCGGCACACGGGTCACCGCGCCGGGGGTGAGCCGCCGCGTCAGGGGGCGGCCGTCCTCCCTTTCGACGGTGACGATGGCCCACGGGTCGGTCCCGGCGCGTTGCCAGTCGTGGGTTGCCCGGTACGGGGACACACAGATGAAGGTCGGCTCGGGCAGCCGCCGGAAGGCCTCCACGGGCGCGGCGGCCCTCACGAGGAGGGAGCCGTCGCTGTCGGCGATGATGAGGGAGACACCGCCGGGCTGAAGGGCGTTCAGAAGATGGAAGGCCGCCAGCCGCGCGTCGCCGAGACGTGTCAGCCCGAAGCCCGTGCCGGCGATGAGCCTGAGGCGCCCGAAGTCCTCCCCCCGCCGGCCTGTCGCCGTCTCCCACCTCGAGAGGACCCGGTCGACGAGTTCCTCGATGAGGGCTCCGCCGAGGCAGGCTTCCCCGAGGGAGCCGGCGACCGCTCCGGGCCGCGCGAGGGCCGTACCGGTGAGGTTGGCGAGGTCGCCGGGATGAAGCTCGAAGGGGATGCGCCGGGCCAGGGACTCCCAGGAGGGAAGCCAGCCCTCGCGCCCCGTGTCGCCCTGGCGGAGACGCCCGTCGGCCAGGAGGTCGACCGTGCCCGTCCCGACGAGGTCCGCCGTGGCCGCCCCGGGCCTGGCCTGCCCTGAGGCCGCCGCCCGCCGGCCGCCCGGGGGGAGCGGACCCGGCATGGTGTAGACGGCGGCACGGTCGAGCTCGGCCATGACGACGCATACCGCGGCGCCGCCGCCGGCGCCGCGGACACCGCCGGGAGCCTTCCGCCGTCCGGTTCCGCCCGGATGGTGGTCGATGTACTCCTCGAGGGAGGCGTAGAGCCACTCCGCGGCCCGAGCCGCGGCCGCCCCCGCCGCAGTCGAGGGGACCCCCGGGTAGCCGGCAGCCTCGAGGACGGAGCCCAGGTGTTCCCGCACGAGGTCGCCGAGGGCCCGTTCGGTCGGCTCGGGGTCCCACCTCCGGCCGGCTGCTCCCGGGTTGCTTCGTACACACCGAAACAGGCAGCCCTCGGCCGACTCCAGTTCCGGGTGCCGGTAGGTGGGCGGACCGTTGTAGAGGACGGGGAAGCCTCGCCCTCCGCCCCGACCCGACGCCGCCCGCCGCCGGAGCCAGTGGACGAGCGCCCGGCTCTTGTCTCCGGCGATGGGCTGGGTGAGAACGAGGGCGTCAGGGGCCTGGCGGCTGAGCTCGTGGGTGAAAAGGTCTAGAACGACCGCTTCGGTGGGCAAAGGCCCGGCCGGTTCGGCCCCCTGCCTGGCGAGGGCTGCGGCGGTCTGCCTGACGGCCTCCGCGCTGAGCGAGGACCGGCCGTCTATGGCCACCCGGGGGACGCCGACGGCCGAGACGATCCAGCCGGGGGACCCTCCGGTGAGACCCAGGGCCTCCGGCCGGGGCACGGCTCCGTGGTGCTCGACCGGGCCTGCCTTGACCGTGAAGC
>CAJXZV010000148.1 GCA_913063835.1 uncultured Eubacteriales bacterium | reverse complement strand
GGGGCGACGGCGGTGACCGCGCGGCCGGGCCGCCCGGCCCGCCCGGCCGGGGCTCGGATGAGGCCCCGACGCGGCCCGTGCGCAAGGGCTGGCGTCCCTCGAGGTCCACCGTCTGGATCGCGTCCTTCGCCGTGTTCTTCCTGATGGTGGGGCTGGGGCTGTTCTGGGTGGTCCAGTGGTTCGAGGTCCCCGAGGTCACCGTCCCCAACGTGGTCGGGCTGGAGCTCGACCAGGCCTACGCCAAGCTGGAGGAGTACCGGCTGTCGGCGAGGGTCGTCTCGTACGACTACAACCCGGAGGTACCGGCGGGAGAGGTCATCTCGCAGGACCCGCCGTCCGGGGCGACGGTCAAGGTCAACCGGACGATTCTGCTGTGGGTGAGCAAGGGACCGGAGCTCGTGGACGTGCCGGACGTCGTCGGGCTGACGAGGCGTGAGGCGGTCATAAGTCTGGAGGCGGCCGGCCTGGAGGTGCGGGAGTCCGACTTCGAGTACGTCTTCAGCGACACGGTTCAGAAAGACCGTGTCATCAGTCAGGAACCTGCCGGGGGCACGAGGAGGGTGCCGCGCGGCACGACCGTGCGCCTCGTCATCAGCAAGGGGCCCGAGGCCGGCACGGTCGTCGTGCCGAACTTCATCGGCGAACACATCAACGTGGCGCGGGTGCTCCTGGCGGGGATGGAGCTCACGCAAGGAACAGTGACGACCGTCGAGTCGAACCAGCCGGAGGGGACCATCATCGCCCAGGACCCTGTCCCCGGGACGGAGGTGGCCGCAGGCTCACCCGTCAGCTTCACTGTCTCCGGTCAGGCCGGGGGCTCTGAGCCCGGTGATGGGACGGGTGCCGTCCACCAGACCCTCATCCACTTCAAGGTGCCGGACTCCCCGGCGACGCAGACCGTTCGCATCGTCATCACCGATGCGGCCGGCGAGCGGACCGTCTACGGCGAGCGCGAGCACGCCGCCGGCTACGAGGGACGCATCCTCGTGAACTGGACAGGGGACGAGCTTCTGGTCCGGATCTACTACAACGGCGACCTCTCGGAAGAGTACACGGTGAAGGCTGACGACAGCGGCGACTGACATGCTCGAGGGCCGGGTCATCCGCTCGCACAGCAACGTCCACTACGTCGATGTCGGCACAGAGGTCCTGGAGTGCCGCCCCCGGGGGCGTCTTCGCTACCAGAAGGAAAGGGTTCTCACCGGGGACCTGGTCCGCGTCAGCCGCGCCGGCCCCGGCCTGGGGGTCATCGACGAGGTCCTGCCGCGAAGGAACGCCCTCGTCCGGCCACCGGTGGCAAACGTGGACCAGGCGGTCCTCGTCTTCGCCCTTCGGGAGCCGGACATCGACCTCCTCCTGCTCGACAGGCTCCTGGTCCTGGTCGCCATGGAGGGGCTGTGCGCCGTGGTCTGTTTCAACAAGGCGGACCTGGCCGGGGAGGGCGAGACCCGTGGACTCGCCCGCGTTTACGAGGCCGCCGCAGACCGCCTCCTGGTCACCAGCGCCCGCACAGGACAGGGCGTGGAGGAGCTGCGGGGGACCCTGGCCGGCCGCATCTCCGTCTTCGCCGGGCCGAGCGGGGCCGGGAAGTCTTCGCTCCTCAACGCCCTGAACCCCGAGCTCGGACTCCGGACGGGGGCTGTCAGCCGTAAGGTGCGTCGTGGGGTCCACACCACCAGACACGTGGCCCTCGTCTCGACAGGCGACGGGGGTCTGGTCGCCGACACGCCGGGCTTCACCCACCTCGAGCTCGAGGGGCTCGACCCGGTGGACCTGTCCTGGCTCTATCCGGAGATGCGGGCCCTGTGCGGGTCGTGCCGGTTCAGCGGCTGCCTGCACCGGGCGGAGCCGGGATGCCGTGTCAAGGAGGCCGTCGAGGAAGGGACCATCGACCGCGGACGTTATGACCGCTACCTGACCCTCCTGTCCGAGATTGAGGAGACGGCGAGGCCGTGGTAGCCCGCGGCGGGGAGGACGAGAGGGAGTGGTCTGGTGAACCCTGACGACAGAGCCGGCCGAGGCGAGGCGGTCCTCATCGCGCCGTCGGTCCTGTCGTGTGGACTCCTGGAGCTGGCGGAGGCCGTCGGGGCCGTGGAGGCGGTGGGGGCCGACTGGCTCCACGTGGACGTCATGGACGGGCGTTTCGTCCCGCCCCTCACCTTCGGACCGGCGCTCGTCGAGGCCCTCCGGCAGGCCTCGACCCTGCCGCTCGACGTGCACCTCATGGTCGAGGAACCTGAGAGGTGGGTCGAGCCCTTCGTCGCCGCCGGGGCCTCTGTCGTCACCTTCCACATCGAAGCCACCCGACACCCTCGCCGGTTATGCCGTCATATCCGGTCCCTCGGGGCCATGGCCGGGATCGCCCTGAACCCGGCCACCCCGCCCGGTTTCCTGGAGTACGTCAGGGCGGACGTGGACCTCGTGCTGGTGATGAGTGTGGACCCCGGCTACGGCGGACAGGCCTTCATGCCCGAGACCCTGCCGAAACTGGCCGAGGTGAAGAGGCTGATGACAGGCGGCTCCGGGGTCCTTTCAGCCGGTGAGGACCGGGGCCGGGGCGGCCCTCGGGAAAAGGTCCTCATCGAGGTCGACGGAGGCGTGGGTCCGGACAACGCCGCGGCCGTGGTCCGGGCCGGGGCCTCTGTCCTGGTCGCCGGTAGCAGCGTCTTCGGTCAGCCCGACCCCGCCGCCGCCCTCCGCGCCCTCCAACGGGCCGCCCGGACCGCCTCGTGACACCCCCTTCGGCACGACCCGAATATACTGTAGAACCGTTCGGCCCCCGTGGTCGGTAGAGGGAGGCGGGCATGGGGCAGACGGAGACCTTCTACAGGGTGCTCGGCTACATTCTCGTGGCGGCGGGGGTCGCCCTGATCATCACGGCCCTGCCCCTCTGGTTCTGGCTCGGTCTCCTCGGGGCGGCCTGCGTCGCCGCCGGCTGGGCGCTGGCGGGGAGCCGTCGGTAGGGAAGGGGAGCGGTGCGTGTGGCCATCCGGATGAAGGTCATCAGAGTCCCGGGGTTTCTCGGCCGGGTGCTGGCGGGGGTCCTCGGCGTCTTCGGGTGGAAGCCTGACAGGACCCGGCGGTGAGACGAGGCCGGCCGGAGGAGAGTCCGGCCGGCCCCGAACGTTTGAGACCGCCTGCTGTGGGTCCCGGGTCAGAGGGCCCTCTTGACCTTACCCGACCTGAGGCACCGCGTGCAGACGTTGATGCGCTTCGTGCGGCCGTCCACGACGGCCTTCACTCTTTGGAGGTTCGGGCTCCACACACGCTTCGTCTTGTTCTCGGCGTGGCTGACGGAATGACCCGTGCCGACCGTCTTTCCGCAGATCTCGCATCTCCTGGCCATCTTCAAGAGCTACCTCCGCCCTGAGGGTTTCACGGCCTGGACCGGACAAGGGGCGGTGCCGGTCCGCGTAGACTCAATGACCGGACCGCTCGGCAGGGGGCCGGCAGGCTGGGCGGCTTCAGTCCTCGTCCTGGACCGGCCACCCGGCCCGGCGCAACGCAGGCATTCTACCACGTCCGGCGGTCCCTGGCAACGGTCCTCCACCCCTGCGTTGCTGTCAAGCAAACGTGGGCAGAGCCCCATCGGCCTTGGTTTTTCAGAAC
>CAJXZV010000147.1 GCA_913063835.1 uncultured Eubacteriales bacterium | reverse complement strand
CACCGTCGGGGATGACGAGTATCCGCCCGCGGTCCGTCTCGGCCTGGAGCCCCTCGGCGACCCCCGGGCCCGGCGCCCCGTCCGGCCCCGCGCCCGGTCCGGCCCCGGCCTTCTCTTCCTCCTCGAGGAGCAGCCGCATGACCCGGCCCTTCAGCTCCCAGGGGCACGGGATACGGAGGTGCACCCACTCCCCGAGAGGCGACTCCTCGACCATCTCGGCCAGAGTCGTCTCGGTCTCAACGAGATGGTCGAGCAGGCCGATGACGCCCAGGAGCCCCCCGAAGACCATCTCCGACTGGCGGAAGAGATGCGGGCCCGCCTCCCGCTCCAGCTCCCTCATCCGGGCCATCACCTCGCTCCGGGCGGCGCGGGTGGGGACGGGACAGGCGCCGAGGGCCGCCAGCCGCTCGGAGACGGCCCGAGGAAGGTCGGAGGGGACGGCGAGGGGGACCCCGTCGCGGACGATGCAGACGCTTGAGAGCACAAGCCAGGTCTGCGCCCGGGAAAGGAGCCGCCCCCGGTCATCGAGCAGGGTGAGCCCCTCGCCCGCCCGGTCGACGAAGAAAGCGAGGGCGGCCCCTTCCCGGCGCACGGCCTCCGCCGCCGCCTCCGCGTCGAGCGACGGGCCCAGGGGGACGTGCCCGACGTCGAGGGAATCCCAGAGCTCCCGGGCGCTGTCCTCGAGCCACGGATGCCCGTAGGCCCCAACCACGACGAGCCCCTTGCGCCTGAGGCTGTGTCCCCGCTCCCTCAGCCAGGTCAGGTAGGCCTCGCCGAGGCCGGGCACGTACCGGCGGCCGCCAAGCCTTTCCGGCGGCGCCCGCCGGAAGTCCTCGACGGCCAGGGCCCGCTCCAGGCGCCGGGTGAGACGGCGGGGGATGTCGAGCCCGTTCTCGTCGAGGAACCGGAGCTCACAGCACTCCGGTGGGGCGCCGCCGCTCCGCGTCCGGCCGGTCGAGCCGGGGCCCCCGGCGTCCTCGCCCGGACGGGCGCCGGCGTGGACCCCCCCGGACACTCCGAGGGCCCTGACGGCGTAACTCAGGACCGCCGCCGGGAGCTCGCCGCAGTCGAGGACCTCCACCCCGGCCGACCCGAGCCCGGCCACGAGCGCCTCCCGGAACAGCCTGGCCGGCACCGCCGGGTCGCAGGCCACGGCCACGGCCTCGCCCATCTTCCGCGCCGCGCCGAAGACGGCCCCCAGACGGGCCGCCGTCTCCGGCACCAGGTCCACGTTCACGGCCCCTTTCACGCCGCCGTCCCCGAAGGTCCCGTAGCCCCAGGCCCTACCCCAGACCAGGCTCGAGCCGAGGACCGTCTCCGGGGCGACGGAGCGCGCAGGCCAGACCTTCACGTTCGGCTTCACCGTCGTCCCCTCCCCCACCCTCACCTCGTCGGCCAGGACGGCCCCGTCGAAGACCGCGACCCGGTTGGACAGCCGCACCCCCCGTCCGAGGACGGCCCCCCGTACCTCGGCCAGACGGCCGACACGCGAGTGGTCCCCGACGACCGACCGCTTGATGGAGGCCTGCCCGCCCACGATGACCTCGCGCCCCAGCACGGCCGGGCCCTCCACCCTGGCCCCCGTCCCGAGACAGCACCCCGCACCGATGAGGAGCGGCCCCCTGAGCTCGACGGCCGGGGCGATGTCGACCTCCGGGCCGACCCATATCCTCTCACCCAGCTCGGAACCCTCGACGGTGAAGCCCGTGCGCCCCTCCAGGATGTCGACGTGGGCCTGGAGGTACTGGGCCAGGTTGCCGATGTCGCACCAGTAGCCCTCGGCCGCGAAGCCGAAGAGGGGCCGGCCGGCCTCCAGGAGGAGGGGGAAGAGGTTCTGGCTGAAGTCGAAGACCCGGCCGGGCTCGATGACCCCGAGGACCTCCGGTTCGATGACGTAGATGCCGGTGTTGACCTTGTCGGAGAAGACCTCCCCCCACGAGGGCTTCTCCCAGAAGCGGGTCACGCGCCCGTCCTCGTCGCACGCCACGACCCCGTACTCGAGGGGCGTCTCCACCGTCGTCAGCGCGATGGTGACCGCCGCGCCCTTCTTCCGGTGGAAGTCCACCAGGGCGCCGAGGTCGATGTCGGTGAGGACGTCGCCGCTCATGACGAGGAAGGTCTCCTTGAGCTCGGGTTCCAGGTTCTTCACGCTCCCGGCCGTCCCGAGCGGGACCTCCTCCACGTAGCAGCGGACCCGCGGACGGGGGGCCCCGTCCCCGTCTCCGGCACGGTCGCGGAGATGGTCCATGACGATGTGGGGCAGGTGGTGGAGGGTGACGAGAGCCTCCTCGAAGCCGTGGCGGCCCAGGTGCCCCAGGACGTAATCGATGATGGGCCTGTTCCCCACAGGCACCATGGGCTTGGGGATGCTGCAGGTGAGGGGGCGGAGCCTCGTGCCCTCGCCGCCGGCCATGACCACCGCTTTCAAGGGCCGTCATCCTCTCACGATGGGGGAGTGTAGCGCCCGATGGGCTCGAGCCCCCGGGTCATCGCCCGGGTGCGCCTTCTCATCGCCTCCCAGTCTTCCCCGTCGGGCGGCGGCGCTTCCGGAGCGTCGGCCCCGGCCGCCGGGGTCCGCTCCCGGCCGGCCGCCGTCCACCCGGTGCGCCGCGCCTCCCCGATGACCTCGGAGTAGACGGCCTCGGTCGCCTCGGCGACCTTCGCCCAGGAGTAGCGTTCGGCGGCCGTGCGGCGGGCCTCGCCGGCCAGACGTCGGGCAAACGACGGGTCGGAGAGGAGGCGCAGGATGGCCGCAGCGAGTTCCCCCGGGTTGGCCGGCGGCACCTTCAGCCCGGTCTCACCGTGCGCCACCGTCTCGGCCAGGCCGCCCGTGTCCGAGACGACCACCGGGGCTCCCGCGGCCATGGCCTCGAGGGCCGTGAGGCCGAAGGGCTCGTAGTAACTCGGGACCACGGCGACCGCCGCCCACCGGTAGAGCTGGTTGCGGGTGCGGTCGTCGAGGTAGCCGGCGAAGTGGACCCGCCCGTCGAGGCCCATCTGCGAGACGCGCCAGCGGAGGTGGCCCTCGTGGGGCCCGGTCCCGGCGACGACAAGGCGGGTCGCCGGACGCCGGTCGAGGACGGCCGGGAAGGCGTCCAGAAGGGTGTCCACGCCCTTCTCCCGCACCAGGCGCCCGATGAAGAAGACGATGTCCTCCCCGGGCTGGGCGAAGTCGCGGCGGCGGGGTCCTCGGCCGGCTCCGGTCTTTCCGGGGGGCGGCTCCTCGGCCCGCCCCTCGGGCGCCTCGTCGGCCCGCCCTTCGGCCACCGCCACCTCCTCCGGGTCGATGCCGTTGGGGATGACCCTCATCTTGTCCTGGGGGAGCTGGAACTGCCCGGCCAGCTCGGACTCCATGTAGCCGCTGCAGCAGATGACCCGCCAGGCCTCGTAGGTCAGCCACCACTCGACCTCGCTGATGTACCTCTGCCACGGGTTGTGGATGCCGTGGTGGCGCCCGGCCTCCGTGGCGTGGATGGTGGCGACGAGAGGCAGGCGCTGGGCGTGCTTCACCGCCCGGGCGGTGAAGGCCACGAGCCAGTCGTGGGCGTGGACGATGTCGAACGGTACGTCGCGAGGGTCGCTCCTGACGGTGAGCCTCATCACCGCCTCCAGGAAACTGTAGTTCAACTGGTGGACCCAATGGAGGAAGTCGGGTGACGAGAGCGTGTAGGCGCTCCGGCGGTGGACCCGCACGAGGCCCTCTCCGAGGGCGACCTCCTCGGGGCCGGCCGCCCGGCCGCCGGCCGAACGGCCCCCCGCGCCGGTCGACAGGCCGGCCTCCCCCC
>CAJXZV010000146.1 GCA_913063835.1 uncultured Eubacteriales bacterium | reverse complement strand
GTCGGCGCCCTCACCGTCGCCGCGGCTCTCGAACCGAACCCCGTCCCCGCCGGCGGTGAGGTCCTCATAACCGCCTGGCCGAGCCTCCCCGCCGCGGAGTGTCGTGCGGTCGTGAACCTGCCCGCCGGACGGCTCGCCGTGCCTCTCTCGCGCCGCTCCGCACCGGACGCCGCGGAGACCTGGCAGGCGGGTGTGAGGGTCCCCCCCGACACACCGGCCGGTCGCTACGGGGTCATCGTGAGCGCCACGCGGAGCGCGAGCACGGCCAGGGAGACCCTCTGGCTCGAGGTCACCGAGAGAGAGGACGACCTGGTCTTCATCCTGGTCGACTGACCGTCCTCCGGTGCGGGGCCGTCGGTCCGGCGGCCCGTCCGGTCGCCGGACCGGCGGTACCCGCTCGGCCCGGCCGCCTCTCCGTGCGGCTCACCGTGCAGGTGCAGTCGTAGTAGGCCGCCTGAAGGCCGATGTCGGTGAGGGTGTCGGGAGTGAGCAGGTTGGCCGAGGTGGGTTCCCCGCCGCGGGCAAGCCCGAGGTCTCCGCCGGCGTGGAGGAGGACCGTGTCCTCCCGCACACCGTCGTCCGTGACCAGGAGGGCCTTGAGCTCCCCCTGAGCGGTCCGGAGGACGACCGTCTCCCCGTCCTCGAGTCCTAGGCCGGCCGCCGCCCGAGGATGCAGGTAGGCCGGCGGGAGCCCCGATCCCCGGGAGAGGCGCCTCAGGGCCTCCTCGAAGAACTGCGAGTGGAGGTTCCAGCGGGTCCGCGGGGTCACGAGGTGGAAGACGGGCCGGTCCCCGGGGCCCGCCTCGCCGGGGCCCGGCTCCGCCCCCCAGGCGTCCGTCCCGGCCGGCCCTGAGGTCGACCGCCCGAGGGCGGCGGACCGTACGTCCTCGAGGCACCCCCACTCCCGCCCGAACTCGAACCGACCGCTGGGCGTGGCGAACCGGCCGTCGGACCACGGGACGGCCGGGGCGGCGGGATTCGGGAAGAACGTGCCCCGGAGCCGGGTGATGTCGCCTCCCGGGGCGAGTCCGGGGCAGCGTGCGGCCAGGGGTTCGAGGGCGTAGGCTATCCACTCCTCCGGGGTGCGGGTGAACTCCTCCCCGAACCCGAGCCTTGAGGCAAGCTCCCTGATTATCCTCGTCTCCGGCCAGGCCAGGCCCGGGGGCCTGACAGCCGGGGTGGCCCAGGTGAAATAGGTGTGCCATGAGCAGTGGTAGAGGTCCTCGTCCTCGAGGAAGTCGGCCGCCGGCAGAACCACATCGGCAAGGGCCGTCGTGTCCGTCGGCCTTATCTCGACCACGACCTTGAACCCGACACCCCGGAGGGCCCGCACGACCTCCTGCGCGTTCGGGGCCGTGGCGGCGGGGTTGGCCCTGTCACAGAAGAAGACCTCGACCCCCGGGTCCCGAAGGGCGGCCATCTCCCTCCCCAGGGCCGGCATGGGGAAGAACCTTCTGGCGCGGGCGAACTCCTCCCCGGAGAGGTCTCTCAGGAGGCCCTGGGAGTGCCGGTTCGCGTAGTTGGCGCCTCCCCCGCTCCGGCCCACGTTCCCCGTGAGCGCCGCCAGGGCGTCGATGGCCCGCACAGCCTCTCCGCCCCGGCGGTGCCTCTGGAGGCCGTACCCGATGAGCAGGGCCGCCGGACGCCTTGTCTGGAGGATGTCGGCGAGGAAGAGGATGTCCGCCGCCACGACCCCGCAGGCCCGGGCGGCCGCATCGAGACGGAGACCGGCCGCGGCCCGGGCGTAGTCCTCGAACCCCGCCGCTTGCTCCTCACAGAACTCGCGGTCATATACACCGCGCCGGAGGAGTTCGCCGGCCACAGCCAGGGCCAGGACGGCGTCCGTCCCCGGCCTCGGGGCGATGTGGCGGTCGGCCAACCGCCGGACCGTGGCCGTCCTCACCGGGTCGATGACGACGACCGGCGCGCCCGCGGCCCGCGCCTCCTCGACGAACGGCACGAGGTGCGGGTTCGTGTCGACGGGGTTCCGGCCCCATATGAACACGGCGGCCGCCGCGGCCAGGTCGCGGGGGTCGTGGGAGAGGACGCGGCCGAAGTCGGCCTCCTGGGCGGCCAGTCCCGCCGACCAGCAGAGGCTGCCGCGCGGTTCGGTCACCCCGCCGAAGAGGTTGAAGAGCCTCTGGTAAAGGTCTTTCAGAAGGCCCATCGACCCCGAGAACCAGTAGTGGACGACAGCCAGGCTCCCGGAACGCTCCCTCGCCCGGAGGAGTCTGTCCGCGACGAGGTCCAGGGCCGCCTCCCACGACGCCTCGACCAGGACGTCCCCCCGGCGGACAAGAGGGGTCTTGAGCCGGTCCCGGGACCTGTGCCTCTCAAGCTGCAGCCGGGCCTTCACGCAGAGCCTGCCCCTGGTGACGGGATGGTCGGGGTCCCCCCTGAGGCCTACGACGCGGCCGCCGGACACCTCGGCCAGGATGGTACAGGTGTCCCAGCAGTCGAGAGGGCAGGCCGTCCTGATGACCGTTCTCTTCCCGTCTTCAGTCGACCTCGTAGAGCATCGCCCCGTAACCGCCCGGACCGACGTTGGCCGCGATGGCCGGCCCGGTCTCGGTGATGAGCGACTCGACCACGTCGTAGAGCCGGCCGAGTTCATCCCTGAGCTGTTCGGCCTTCTCGCGGGCCGAGACATGCACGACGGCGAGGGCGACCCGGGCCCCCTCGGTGATGCTCCGCCGGATGCTCAGGACGAGTCTTGACATCACCTGGGAGGCGCCGACCGCCGCGTCGGCGAGGCCCAGCTCCCCGTCCTTCACCGTGAGGATGGGCTTGAGCTGAAGGAGAGCCCCCAGGAGGGCCTGCACCCGGCCCAACCGGCCGTTCCTCTGGAGGTAGGCCAGAGTGTCGAGGGTGAGGAAGGTCTTCACCTTCCGCGAGACGTCCTTGACCCTCTCCACGACATCCTCGAGAGGCAGGCCGGCCAGGGCGGCCCGGGCGGCCTCGATGACCGCCCACCCCTGGGCCATGGAAGCGTTCCGCGTATCGACCACCTCCACCCGGCAGCCCTCCTGGGCGACGATGTCCCGGGCGATGCACGCCGTCTGGTAGGCCCCGCTGAACTTCATGGAAGGCTGGATGGACACGACGGTGGCCCCTCCCCGGGCGGCCTTCCTGAAAGCCTCGACGAACTCGCCCGGGGACGGCTGGGAGGTCCGCACCGGCTCTTTCGTCGCGGCCAGTCTGGCCAGGAAACTCTTGATGTCCATGTCGACCCGGTCTCTGACCTGCTCGTCCCCGAACCTGACGACCATGGGGATGAGGGTTATCCCGAGGTCGCGGGCGATGTCGTCAGGCACGTCGGAGACCGTGTCCGTCACGATCCGCACCCTGGGTCCGGCCATCGGCATCACGCTCCTCGACAGGGGGTGTCCCCATATACATATCCGGCTATCCGCCAGACACGCCTTCAGGCCCGGACAGGCTTCGCCTCCGGGGCAGGTCCTCCCTCCGTGCTGTGGGAGGGGAAGGGACCCACCCCTCGGCCTCACCCCCGTCCCGGCCCGTCCCCGCCGCCCGCGGACTCCTTCACCTCCCGCAGGGACTCGGGCGAAAGGAGGAGGTCCAGACAGGTCATGGCGAGGGCCTTGGCCCCGACGATGAGGGCCGCCTCCCCGTCAGGCGACACCGTGGCCTCGGCGAACTCCCGGCTGTGGCTGGGAACCGGCCTGCCTCCGGTGACGGCCACGTAGGGGTGGATGGCCGGCACCACGTGGCTGACGTTCCCCATGTCCGTCGAACCGACCCGTCCTCCCGCCCTCCTCGTCCGGAGCGGCGGCCGACCGAGAGCGGTCATGTTCCGGGCGAAGAGCTCGTCCAGGGCCCGGTTCGGCACGAGGTC
>CAJXZV010000145.1 GCA_913063835.1 uncultured Eubacteriales bacterium | reverse complement strand
GGCGGCCGGCCCCGGAACGTGTGCCGCTGGCCGAGGCCGCGGGGCGCGTCCTGGCCGAACCCGTCGTGGCCGCCGAGGACGTTCCCGCCTTCGACCGCTCGACGGTCGACGGCTACGCGGTCATCGCCGAGGACACCTTCGGCGCCGCGGAGGGCGCACCCGCTCTGCTCGAGGTCGTCGGGACCGTCGAGATGGGGCGCCCGGCGGGCTTCCGGCTCACCGCCGGGCAGGCGGGGGTGGTCCCGACCGGCGGTTCCCTTCCCGAGGGGGCCGACGCCGTGGTCATGGTCGAACACACCGTCACTCCGGCCGAGGGACTCGTCGAGTTGACCCGCCCCGTCGCGCCGGGCGAGAACGTCGTCCGGGCGGGGGAGGACGTCAGGCGGGGGACCGAGGTCCTTCCGGCCGGACGGCGCCTCGTCCCGGCGGACGTGGGGGTCCTGGCCGCCGTGGGGGTGACCGAGCCCGTGTGCTTCGCCCGCCCGCGGGTGGCCGTCATCCCCACCGGGGACGAGATCGTGCCCCCCGGCGCCCCGGTCTGCCGGCCGGGTCAGGTGCGGGACGTGGTCTCGGCCGCCCTGGCCGCCCTCATCACCCGGGACGGGGGCCTGCCCCGGGTCCGGGGCGTCGTCCCCGACCGGCGCGAGGCGCTCGAGGCGGCCGTCTCGGAGGCCCTGCCTGAGAGCGAGCTCGTCCTCGTCCTCGGGGGGAGTTCGGTCGGGGCGCGCGATCACACCGCGGCGGTCATCGACAGGTGCGGGCCGCCGGGCGTGCTCTTTTACGGTCTGGCCCTGAAGCCCGGCAAGCCGACCCTTTTCGGCGTGTGCGGAGGGGTGGGCAAGGGTGACCGAGCGGTGGCCGTCTTCGGGCTTCCGGGGCACCCGGTGTCCGCCCTGGTCGTGTACCGCCTCCTCGTGCGGACGGCCCTGCGCCTCGCGGCCGGCGAGGCCGTGCCGGCGTGGCGCGACGAGGCGGGCGCCGACCCTCTCGAGGCCACCGTCGCGGCCACGCTCACCCGTGCGGTCCCGTCCGACCAGGGGCGTGAAGACTATGTCTGCGTGAGGCTCCGCCCCCGCTCCTCGGAGGCGGAGGCGGCCGCGCCTCCTGCGCTGGCCGGGTCGGGTCCGCCGGGCTCCGGACGGGGTGCCGTCCTACTGGCCGAGCCTGTCTTCGGCAAGTCGGGGCTCATCACCATGCTCGCCCAGGCCGACGGCCTCATCCGCATCCCCGCCGGACGGCGCGGCCTCGAGCCCGGGACAGAGGTCGAGGTGATCCTTCTTGACTAGGACCGGAGTCTACGTCGGGGCAACCCCGCTGGATGAGGCCTGCTCGCGGTTCTTGGCGGCCGTGGACCTCCGGCCGCTGGAGGCGGAGGAGGTGCTCGTCGAGGAGGCGGCGGGCCGGGTCACGGCCGGGGTCGTCACGGCCCGGCTTTCCTCGCCCCACTACCATGCCGCGGCCATGGACGGCTACGCCCTCAGGGCGGAGGCGACCTACGGGGCTTCCGAGCGGAACCCGGTGAGGCTCGAGCTCGCGGATGTTCCCGGCGGCCTGCGGGCCGTGCGCGTGGACACCGGCGACCCGCTTCCGGAGGCCTGCGACGCCGTGGTCCCTCTGGAGGACGCTCTTCTGGTGGAGGACGCCGGCGCCGACCCGGGCGCCGGCGAGGCCGGCGGCAGGCGGGCCGGTGCGGAGGCGGTCGAGCTCCGCGCGGCCGTTCATCCCTGGCACCACGTGCGCCTCCAGGGGGAGGACGTGGTCGCCGGGCAGGTCCTCTTCGGTGAGAACCACCTCCTCACACCGGCCGACGTGGGCGTGCTCCTCGCCGCCGGGGTGCGCCGCGTGGCTGTCAGGCGCCGCCCGGTGGTGACCTTCATCCCGACCGGCGACGAGGTCGTGAGCCCCCTCGGGCGGGAGGAGCTCCTCCCGAGGCCCGGGCAGATCATCGAGACGAACGGGACCGTGGCCCGCCTCACCCTCGAGTCGTGGGGCGCGGAGGTGAGACTGGCCGCCCCTGTCCCGGACGACCCCGACCTCCTCGCCGGCGCGCTGGACGAGGCCCTCCGGACGTCGGACATGGTCCTCATAGGGGCCGGCTCCTCGGCCGGCCGCGGCGACTTCACGGCCCGGGTCATCGCCGGCCGCGGGCGGGTCATCGTCCACGGGGTGGCCGTCCGACCGGGGAAACCGGTGGTGCTGGGAGTCGTCGCGGCGCCGACGGGGGCGACGGGGGCGACGGGGGCGGCCGGAGCGGCCCGCCCGGAGCGGACCCCGGGAGGGAGAACCCGCCCCGTCCCCGTCGTGGGGCTCCCGGGCTACCCGGTCTCGTCGTCCCTCGCCCTCGACCTCTTCGTCCGCCCCGTCGTCTTCGCCTGGTTGGGGCGCCCGGCGCCGGCGGCGGACGAGGTCACGGCCCGGCTCGGGCGTCCGGTCCCCTCACCTCTCGGCCTCGACGAGTTCGTCCGGGTGAAGGTGGCCAGGGTCGGCGGGGAGTTCGTGGCCGTCCCCCTGCCGCGGGGGGCGGGGCTCCTCTCGACCCTCTCTCAGGCCGACGGGATGCTGCGGGTCCCGGCGTCGCGGGAGGGCCTGGCGGCCGGGGAGACGGTGACCGTCTCCCTCACCAGGCGCCGGGACCTCGTCGAGCGGGCCCTCATGGTCTCCGGGAGCCACGACCTCCTCCTGGACCTTCTGGGGTCGCGCCTGGCGGCCCGCGACCCGTCCCTTCGTCTTTCCGCCGGTCGGGTGGGCAGCACCGGCGGGCTCATCGCCCTCCGCGACGGGCTCTGCCACCTGGCCGGGACGCACCTCCTCGACGAGGCCACGGGCGACTACAACCGGGCCTGGGTCCGGCGCCTCATACCGGGCCGGGCGGTCCGCCTGGTGACACTGGCCTGGCGCCAGCAGGGCCTCATCGTGCGTCCGGGCAACCCGAAGGGCCTGTCCGGGCTGGCGGACCTCGCCCGCCCGGGTGTCGTCTTCATCAACCGGCAGCGCGGTTCGGGCACCCGGGTCCTCCTCGACCATCTCCTCGGACGCGAGGGCGTCGACCCGGGCGCCATCGAGGGCTACCGCCGGGAGGAAGGGTCCCACCTCGGGGTGGCCTCGGCCGTGGCCTCCGGCGCGGCCGACGCCGGCCTGGGCATCATGGCCGCGGCGCGGGCCCTGGGCCTGGAGTTCATCCCCGTGGCCGAGGAGCGCTACGACCTGGCCTACCTGCCGGAGTTCGAGGACGACCCGCGCCTGGCCCTCCTCTTGGACATCCTCCGCCATGACGAGGAGTTCCGCCGGGCGGTCGAGGCCCTCGGGGGCTACGACCTCCGCGACACCGGGCGCGTGGAGACGGTCGGGGGGGAGGAGCGCTGATGGGACAGGCGGCCGGGTCCCTTCGCGGCGGGCGGGTCAGCGGCCCCCGGGCCGGTGGTCCCCGGGCCGCCGGCCCCCGGGTCAGCGGCCCCCGGGTCACCTACCTCCGGGTGTCGGTCACGGACCGGTGCAACGAGCGGTGCATCTACTGCATGCCGCCGGAAGGCGTTCCCCTCAAGACCCACGGCGACGTGCTCAGCTACGAGGAGATGACCCGCGTCGTCAGGTGCGCCGTCCCCCTCGGCGTGCGGACGGTCCGCCTGACCGGGGGCGAGCCCCTGGTGAGGCGCGGTCTGGTCGGGTTCGCTCGGGATGTGGCGGCCGTGCCGGGCGTCGAGGACGTGGCCCTCACGACGAACGGCCTCCTCCTGCCGGCGGCGGCCCGGGCCCTGCGGAAGGCCGGGGTGAAGAGGGTCAACATATCCCTCGACACCCTGAGGCCGGGAAGGTACCGGGAGATAACCCGGACGGGCTCGTTCGCCGACGCCTGGGCGGGGCTGGAGGCGGCCCTGGAGGCCGGTTTCCGCCCCGTGAAGGTGAACACGGTCGTGATG
>CAJXZV010000144.1 GCA_913063835.1 uncultured Eubacteriales bacterium | reverse complement strand
TCAAGCTTGAAGGGCCTGAGCACCTCCCGGCGGCAGAAGTCCTCCTCGCCGTCGGCCACGACGAGGACGACCTCGTCCACCTCGGGGCACTCCTCGAACACGGCCAGGGTATGGGCCAGCACGGGGCGGTCCACGAGAGTCAGATAGACCTTGTTCTCCGGCAGGCCCATGCGCAGGCCCTTCCCGGCCGCCGGGACCACCGCGACCGTCCGGTCGTCTCCCATTTAGAGGCTGCTGCTCCTCTCGTAGTTCTTGGGCCGGGCGAAGATCATCCGGCCGGCGGCGGTCTGGAGCACACTCGTGACCAGCACGTCGATGGTCTCGCCGATGTGGCGCTTGCCGCCGTCCACGACGATCATCGTCCCGTCGTCGAGGTAGGCGACCCCTTGGCCGGACTCCTTGCCGTCCTTGATGACGTGCACCAACATCTCTTCACCCGGCAGCACGACGGGCTTGACGGCGTTGGCGAGTTCGTTGATGTTGAGGACCTGTATGCCTTGAAGAACCGCGACCTTGTTGAGGTTGAAGTCGTTGGTCACGATGGCGCTCCCGGTGATCCGGGCCAACTTGATGAGGCGGGTGTCCACGTCGAGGTTGGGCCCCAGGTCCCGTTCGTATATCTCGACCGGGACCTTCAGCTCCTTCTGGATGCGGTTGAGCACGTCCAGTCCGCGCCTTCCGCGGTTCCGCTTCAAGGGGTCGGAGGAATCGGCGATGTGGCGGAGTTCCTCCAGGACGAACCCCGGGATGACGAGGGGTCCCTCGATGAAGCCGGCCTTGATGATGTCGGCGATGCGGCCGTCGATGATGACGCTGGTATCGAGGATTTTGCCCTTCGACTTCTCTCCGGGTCTCTCCCGGCCCCCGGGCTTGAGGAAGGCCAGAAGGCCGGCGAGTTCGTCGCGCTTCTTGACGGCGACGCTCAAGGAGAGGTACCCGATGAGGAGGCTGGCGAGAGTGGGCAGGACTCCTCCCACGACGGGTATGCGGACGAGCGCGACTCCCAGCAGGTTGGCGATGATAAGACCTATTATGAGTCCGAACGTGCCTGCCATTATATCCTGAACCGGGGTCCTCTGCAGTCGTCCTTCGAGCCAGTTGGTGCTCTGCCAGGCCAAGGTGATGACCCACGGCGCGACCGCGTACGAGACGAGCCCCGCCACCACCCCGCTCAGGCCGACGAAGAGAAAGGTCTGCCACAGGTGGAGAGGGGCGCCCAGGAGCGCTTGGACCGGACCGACGAGTCGCCACGCGGCCAGCGCGCCACCGCCGAGCCCGATGACGGCGAGAACGACCCGGGCTATCTTCCTGGCCAATCGACTCACTCCCTTCCTTTACCTTCAGAAGACTTGTATCCACATTATACGGCATCGTGGGACGCGCACGAAAGGAACCGGAGGGCCGTCCCTGACAAGACCTGGGGGCAGCCGGCTCAGAGCCCCTCCCCGGCTGCCCCCCGCGGACGTCTCCAGAGGCTTCTGGAGTCCTCTATCCTTCACTCGAAGAGGTCCTCGATCATCGCCTCGGCCTCTTCTTCGGTCATGTTGTCGGCCAGCACGAGTTCGCTGATGAGGATCTGCTTCGCGTTGGAGAGCATCTTGCGCTCTCCGGTGGAGAGCCCCTTCTCGATGTCGCGTATCTGGAGGTTCCGCACGACCTCAGCGACCTCGTAGATGTTGCCGCTCTTGATCTTCTGCATGTTGGCTCGGTAGCGTCGGTTCCAGTTCGAAGACATCTTCGTCTTCGGGGTCTTGAGCACCTCGAGGACCTTCTTCACCTCATCGCGGCTGATGATCTCGCGAAGACCGATCTCCTCGACGTTGTCGGTCGGAATCATGACCTTCATGTCTCCGAGAGGAAGACGCATTATATAGTACATCTTCTTCTTCCCGAGAATCTCGCGTTCCTCGATGGCCTCGATGATACCTGCGCCGTGCATGGGATAGACGACCTTGTCGCCGACCTTGAACACGAGCCGGGTCACCTCCAGAGGAAAGCCGTGCGCCGGTGCTTTCCCGAACAAGGCATGTAACAATAGGATACCAAAATCATCTCATCCAGTCAAGAAACCCGTAATCATACCACGCGCCGTTGTGACCTGTCAAACATTCTTGTCGTCCCGGGACCTTTCGTGCTTCCAGGGCCTTCCCGACCGCCCTGCGCCTCCTTGACGCTGAAGGTGCTCTCAGATACAATTGGTGGCGACTGCGGCTCTGTCAGAACCGAATAGAAAGCAAGCGTTGGTGGGTGCATAGCTCAGCTGGGAGAGCGCCTGGTTCGCATCTAGGAGGTCGCGGGTTCGAGTCCCGCTGCATCCACCAATCCTTTCAGGTGGGCGGTGTGCCGATGGCAGACCCCGTGTGTCATGAGCTCCAGGAAGCGGTCGGAAGGTGTCTTGTCAGGCACAAGAGCATCTTGGACGTCATGACCAAGCTCCAGGAGACCGCCTCCAGGACCAACAGAGCCGTCGCCAAAGCCGTGACCTCCTGCGGCTGCATCAAGGTCAACGCCGAAAGGCAGAACATCCCCCCGGACACCGACTACAAGAGCCTCGCCCGCCATATGCAGACACACATCAGTGGCCGCCTGTGCGAAGCGTGCCGCGAGGTCCTGGAGAGCGACATCGGCCTGCACCTTCTCTACCTTGTGGGACTCTGTGAGGTCCTCGGCATCGACATGGGCGAGGTCCTCGAACACGAAAGGGACCGCCTCGTCGCTCTTGGGCCGTTCTACTTCTGCTGACCGGTGCGCGCTCCCGCCGGGTGAACGGCACGGGCCTCTGCCGGGGGTCCGGGTCTGCGATCGGGCCGCCTCCTCTAGCCCGGTGACCAACCGAGAAGCGCCTGTTCCCTCATCCTTCTCAGGTTCTCCTTGAGAGCTCTGGCTCGGGCTTCTCCCACCCCTTCCACCTCGTCCAGTTCGGCCATCGTCGCCGCGAGGATGCGCTGCAGGTTGCCGAACCTCTCCACGACCCTGTCCGCCACCACCGCGGGCACCCGCGGGACGGCGTGCAGCAGCCTGGCTCCACGCGGCGTCACGTGCTCGGCCAGACCGGCCTCGCTGCCGGAGTACCCCATGACCCGGGCTATCTCCCCCGCGGTGAGCATGGACGACTCCGAAAGGCTCTTCAGACGTGCGTGGACCTCCTCCGGGTCGCATTCCTTCGGACCCTTCCAGTAGTCCCGGATCACCAGGAGGGCCGTGGCCTCCACGAGCGGGACGACCTCGCTCATCTGGATGCTCACCAGCCGGCCTTCCGTCCCCAACTCCGCGGCGAGAGCCTCGATCTCGTCGGCCACGTTGAGGACGAGTTCGGCCTTCTGAAGGACGGCGGCGAAGTCCCCGACCGTCACCATGTCTTCGAACTCAAGGGCCGTCAGTGAGGTCAGGGCTTCGTTGAGCCCGTTCCGGTAGCGGTCGAGCACCTCCACGGCTTCGTTCGCCTTCTCCAGGATGAACCCGATGTCCCGCAGACTGTACTTGAGGTCCCCCTTGTAGAGGGTGACGACACTGCGCCGGGAGGAGACGGCCAGAACGAGCTCCCCCGTCTGGCGGGCCAGTCGCTCCGCGGTCCGGTGTCTTATGCCGGTCTCGTCTGAAGGCAGGGAAGGGTCAGGGTTGAGCTGGACGTTCGCGTACAGGATGCGCGAGGCGTCCTTGGAGAGGACGATGCCGCCGTCCATCTTTGAGAGCTCGTAGAGCGCAGAGGGGGTGAAGGCGGCGTCCACCTTGAAGCCCCCGTCGAGCGTGGCCAGGATCTCGGGGGTGTCCCCGACGACGATGAGGGCGCCGGTGCGCCCCCGCAGGATGCTGTCAACCCCGGCCCGGAGCGGGGTGCCCGGGGCCACCTGCCGCAGGGTCTCGATGAGTGCCGCCCGGGGGTGCTTCCGCCTGCGGCCCCCGCGCCCTTCATCCGCAGCGGCGGGGAAGCCGGGGCGGGGTGCGAGACCG
>CAJXZV010000143.1 GCA_913063835.1 uncultured Eubacteriales bacterium | reverse complement strand
ATCTACCCACTCCCGGGTGCGGCTGTCCACTGGCCGGGCAATCGAGCACCTTTCCAGGAATGGACAGCCAGGCGGGACCCAAGGCTGGCCCGCCTGCTCAAGGAGGCCCGGCTCAGGCTGCCGGCACCCCCGGAGGCCATTGACACTACTGCACGCCTCGGGACGGCTTCGGCCGGAACGGTGGACGAATTCGCCGGAATACGTACGAAGTCTCGTGGGCGTCAGCGTGAGCGGAGTACCCAGCCGCCCGTTCTTTCCCGGGAAGCGCGGGAGCGATACAATGTCCGGGGAGACGGTCCGGCTTCACCGTCGTGGAGGCAGCGCTCATGTCACTCAGGGACATCCAGGCCAAGAAGAAGGAACGGGCGGCCAGGCTCCAGGCCTCGCTGCTCACCACCGTCCGGCAGCTCGGCACATTGGGGGCCTTGAAGGTCATCCTGTTCGGGTCCCTGGCCGCCGGCGAGGTCGACACCACCAGCGACGTGGACATCCTCGTCATCATGCCCAACACACGGACCAGCAAGGAGTGGCGGAGGACACTCCACGAGCGGCTGGCCCCTCAGGTCGCCACCGACCTTCTGGTGTTCAGCGAGAAGGACTGGGAAAGAGACCTGCCTGTCAGCTCTCTCCTGAGGCACATCGCCGACCACGGGAGGGTCGTCTATGAGAAGGACCTATCATGAAGAGGCCCTGAGGTGGCTCACCCACGCTCGCGACGAGTTCCGCGACGCCGATGAGCTTCGGAAGCGCGGTCGCTTCTACCTCGCTCTATTCCACTTCCAGCAGGCGGCGGAGAAGGCGCTGAAGGCGTACCTCCTGGTGTCCGTCAAGTCCGCGGACGTGCTCCGTACCCACTCCATCACGGAGCTGCTCCACACGGCCACCGAGATGGATGCGGATTTCCGCCGGGTTGAGATGTCCAAGCGGCTCGACCAGTACTATGTCCCCACCCGCTACCCCAACGGCCTCCCGGGCGGTGTCCCGTCGCGCTATTTCGATGACCCGGAGGAGGCCGCCGAAGCCGCCGAGCTGGCCCGCCAGGTCGTGGAGCTGGCCGCGGCAAAGCTGGAGCAGGACAGCGCTCCTGCGGGGCCCAGTCCGCGGTGATGCTCGTTTCTCCCTCCGGGAGGGGGTAGCCGCCAGCCGCTATTGAAATGTCCCGGCCGCCGGTCCGCCTGGCATTCGGGACCGCCGGCTGGCCTGAGCTTGCTACAGCTCCGGCAGCTCCTCCCCGCGCAAAACCCTGGCCTGGGTCTCGCGGACGACGGCGGGGTCGATCTTCTCCGAAAGGATGGACTTCACGACCCGGTTGTCCCGGTGGACCACGAGGACGGCCTCACCGGTCTCCGGGAGTTCGCCGGCCTCACTTCCGCGGAGCGGCACCACTTTGAAGCCCGACCCCTCCTCGGGCAGTCCCTCTTCGGAGTCCCAGACGGCGGCGTCGATGGTCCCCTTCCTTATCTGCTCGAGGAACTGGACGTAAGGGAGCTCCACCAGCTCGACCTCTACGCCCCGGCACTCACGGAGGGTCAGGTCGGTGACGTCGATGGAGTCGGGGTCGATGCCGACCCTGAGACCGTCGGCGAGGCGGCGTCCGCAGGCCCTGTCCGGGACCGCGTCGTCCAGGGCCGCCTCGCGCACGATGAGGACGTGCTCCCGCACCGAGGTCTTCGGCCCGAGGGCCACGGCGAGCTCGAGGTAGTCCATCTCCTCCCGGGCGACCTCGTACGAGTACCTCGAGACGACGGCGAACTCGTAGCGCCTCGAATCGAGGGCCGCGAGGCGCCGGCGCGCGCCGCGCATGTGCGCCATGACCAACGGGATGGCCGCCTCCTGGAAGGCCCGGTAGAGGCCTGTCGCCAGACCCTTGTACCGCATCGAGTAGGGCAGCGGCATGACCCCGGTGATGGTTCCGAGGCCGGTGAGCTCCCAGAGGGCGGCCGGGTCCACGGACGCGATGAAGGTCCCCATGTGGCCGCGGGCGACGAGGGAGACCGCCCCGTGCTCCTTCAGGAGGTTCAGGGCCGTCTGGACCGTCCCCCGCCCGACCCCGAGCCTCCGGGCGTACTCCCCCACGGGAGGCAGGCGGTCACCGGGCCGGGCCCGCAGGAGGTCCTGGGCGATGGTCATCGCCACCCGGGCGTGCTTGGCGACGAAATCGCGGTAGCTGACCACGCCGCCGGTATTCATCGGACGGGGCCGCAGACCCTCCTGGGACTGAATGTATCCCCGACCCTCCCGCCCGGGAAGACTGCCCACAGCCTCACGACAACGGAGCTTCGAGGCCCTGGAGGAAGCCACATGTACGACGCGGTCTTCATCGGTTCGGGGCACAACAGCCTGGCCGCGGCGGTCCTCCTGGCCAAGGCGGGCTGGAAGGTCGGTGTCTTCGAGCAGGCCGACGAGGTGGGCGGGGCCATCCGCACCGCGGAGTGGACCCTGCCCGGCTTCCGGCACGACGCCTTCTCGGCCACCCATGTCCTCATCTTCCTCTCCCCGTTCTACCGGAAGATGCGCCGCGAGCTGGAGCGGCACGGCCTGAAGTACCGACACTTCCCCGTCCAGATGGCCAGCATCTTCCCTGACGGCGACTCGGTGGCCATGCACCGGGACCTCGAAGGCACCCTCGAGAGCCTCGGCCGCCAGTCGCGCGAGGACGCCGCGGGCTGGAAGAAACTCTACGAGGGCTACCGCGCCACCCGCGAGGTCTTCAGCACGCTTTTCAGCTCCCCCCTCCCGTCCCTCAGGACCATGGGGGCCCTGCTCGGTCCGAGACTCAGGCTCGGGCCGCGCGGCACCATGGAGTTCGCGCAGGACTTCCTGCTGCCCATCCGCGTCTTCGCCGACCGCCACTTCTCGACGGAGAAGGCCAAGGCTTGGTTCGCGCCCTGGGGCCTGCACCTGCCCCACAGTCCGGAGACCGCCGGGGGCGGGGCCTTCGCCTGGCTGGTCCTCGGCGTCGGCCAGGACCCCGAGGGCGGCATGGCCATGCCGGAAGGCGGCGGCGGCAGCCTCACGCGGGCCATGGCCTCGCTCCTCGAGAGCCTCGGAGGAGAGGTGAGGACCGGCGTCAGGGTCGAGAAGGTCGTGGTCAGAAGGAACACCGCCCAGGGCGTCCGGCTGGCCGACGGCACCGAGGTCCGGGCCGGGAAGGCGGTGGTGGCCTGCACGACCCCGACCCAGCTCTTCCTCGACCTCGTGGACGAGAAGCTCCTGCCGCCCGAGTTCGTCGGAAGGGTCCGCCGCTACCGCTACGGCGTTCCGCTGATGAAGATAGACTACGCCCTCGACCGACCGCCGGCCTGGATCTCCGGGGAGGAGACGGCCCGGGCCGGCCTCATCCACCTCGTCAGGGACATGGACCAGATGTCGCTCGCCTTCAACCAGGCCCTGCGCGGCCTCCTCCCGGAGGAACCCCTCGTCATCCTGACTCAACCGACCGTCGTCGACCACACCCGCGCCCCGAAGGGCCGGCACATCGTGTGGGTCGTGGCGAGGGTCCCCTACCGCGTGCGGGGCGACGCCGCCGGCGAGATCGAGCCGGGCGAGTGGAGGGATATCAAGGAGCGCTACGCCGACCGCCTCACGGACATCGTCGAGCGCTACGCCCCGGGGTTCAAGGCCAGCGTCCTGGCCCGCAAGGTGCTCTCCCCCGTCGACCTCGAGGAGCTCGACCCGAACCTCGTCAAGGGGGACGCCGGGGCGGGCGCCATCGAACTCGACCAGCTCTACGTGTTCCGGCCGCTCCCCGGGTGGTCGCGCTACGCCACACCTGTCAAGGGCCTCTGGATGACCGGAGCCGCGACCCACCCCGGCCCCGGAGTCACGGCCATGTCCGGCTCGGCCGTGGCCGACGTCCTCCTGCGTGCGACCTGACGGGTCTCAGTCCTCTCGCTCCGCCCCGTCCCCGCCCTCCCGGGCCAGCTCCCGCACCTTCGCCGCGTACAGTGCCGCCAGCTCCTCGGCGGCCTCCATGTCCGCCGCCTCGGAGTAGACGTGGAAAGCGGGGCGCTCAC
>CAJXZV010000142.1 GCA_913063835.1 uncultured Eubacteriales bacterium | reverse complement strand
CCTACCGTGAGAGGGCCTTCCGCCAGTACCTCGCCTCGGCCGCCCCCCGCGAGTTCGACCTCGAAAGGACGGCCCTCTTCCGCACGACCTACCTCACAGGGCGACCGATGGGGGAAAGCCAGGTCCGCCTGCTCGCCGACGACCTCCGGTGCGAGGTGGTGCACGCCGAGTGGCTGCCCGACGGGGTGTTCATCATCGCCCGGGGGTACTTCGAGCTCGACGGCATCGAGCGCATCAAAGAGCGTGAAGGGGTACCTGAGGTCTTCCTGACCAAGGCCGACCGGTTCGAGAACCTTCTCGTCGGCCTCCTCGACCACGAGCGGGAGCTTCTGGGGGTCGGCTCCCTCGCCGGCATCGACTGGCAGCGCCGGCGGGCCACCGTCTGGACCCCCCTTGACGAGGAGACCCTGGGCCGCGTGGCGGGAATCGAGTTCGGCATCCTCAAGGTGATGCCGAACGGGCAAGAGGGCGGGAAGATCCACCCGAACGACATCTAGAGAAAGGGAGGCCCTTCCCGCGACATGCCGGACCCCGGGATGACCACCGCACCTGTCATCGACCCGCGCTACCCTCTCCTGGAGAGGTACCTCTACCGGTTCGGCGAGGTGGCCCACCTCTTCGACTACTCCCCCCACGAGCAGGACTCTTATGCCGCCCGGTGTGAGGAGCTCCGGACCTTCGAGGGCGACCGCCGGACCCTTTCCCGCGTGCTGGAGGACTACAACCGTTCCCTGGGGGCTCCGGCCGAGAGTCTGAAGGGCGCCGCGGCTCTGGCCGACCCGCGGTCGGTGGTGGTCATCTCCGCCCAGCAGCCGGGAGTCCTGACAGGCCCCCTTTACACCTTCTGGAAGGCCGCCGCGGCCCTTCAGTTGGCCAAGGCCGCATCCTCGCTCCTCGGCCCGGACACGCCGGTGGTCTGCGTCTTCTGGGTCGGGGCTGAGGACCACGACCTGGCCGAGGTCGCCCCTGTGGACATCCTGACCCCTGAGAGCGAGCTCGCGAGGTGCGTCTACGACCCCGGTCCGGGGCATCCGGCCCGGACGTCGGTCGGCTTCCTTCCCGCCGGTGGGGCCGCCCTGGCCGTGGTCGACGAGGTCGACTCGCTCCTCTCCGGGGCGCAGTTCCGCCCTGACGTCACCCGAGTCCTGCGGGAGACGGCCCTCCGGTCTCAGAACCTCGGCGACTGGTTCGGGCGCCTCATGCTCTTCCTCTTCGGCCGCCACGGCCTGGTCCTGGCGAACCCCCTCCTGCCCGGACTCCGGGCTCTCCTGGGACCGGTCTTCCGCCGGATGCTGGCGGAGAGCGCGGCCGTCGCGGCGGCGTTCGCCGGCGGGCGGGAGAAGGTGAAGGCGCTCGGCCTTGAGCCGCAGGTCCGGAAGGACCCGGCGGCGGCGAACCTCTACCTCTACCGCGGGACCGAGCGGGTCCCGCTCTACCGGGAGGGTCCGGGCAGGTTCCGGGCCGGTCCGGAGGCCGGGGCCGAGGTGCTCGACGAGAGGGAGCTCCTCGAGGAGGCCGCCAGGCGGCCGGAACGGTTCAGCCCAGACGTGGTCCTGCGCCCGGTGGCCCAGGACGCCCTCTTTCCTGTCCTCGCTCAAGTCGCGGGCCCGGGCGAGACGAGCTACTTCGCCCTCTACCGCGACCTATACCATCACTTCGGCCGGCGCATGCCCATCATCTACCCCCGGCCGGCCGTGACCATCATCGAACCGGCCGTGGCCCGTCACCTCCGGTGGTGCGGGCTCGAGCCGGCGGCGGCGCTGGAGCCGGGACGCCTTGAGGAGGCCAAGGCCGCCTACCTCGAGGAGCAGGACCCCGTGGGCATAGAGGCGCTCTTCGGCCGCCTTTCCGACGGCGTGAGAGAGGCCTACCTGGGCGAGCAGGGCGTCGCCGCGGTCCTGAAGAAGGTCGACCCGGCGCTCGAGGGCCTGGCCGAAAGGAGTCTCGGGCGGGTCCTGCGCGAGATGGACCGCCTGCGCAGGAAGACCTGGCAGCGGCACCGCCGGAGATGCCGTGAGGCCCTGCGGCGCTTCGGGGCCATCGAGGCCTCCCTCCGGCCGCGGGGCGACTACCAGGAACGCGTCCTGAACATCTTCTCCTTCCTGGCGCGCTACGGGCCTGGTTTAGCGGGGCAGCTCTCGGCTCTGCCCCTCGTCCCTCCCGACGCCTCGGTCGACCCGGGGCACCGCTTCGTCCGCCTCTAGGGCACCCGGCCGCGCCTCTCACCGCCGGCGGTCCGCGGGCATACCCTGGTCATGGCATCACAGGGCATAGGAACCAGGAGGTGAGCGGATGTCGGCAGAAGTGAGGCGGCGGGTGGAAGGTGAACTCGTCCGCGTGCTGGAGGACGACCTCCGGAACCCCCTGTACTGGTTCCAGCCGTCAGGCATAAGGCGCGTGTCGGTCGGAGCCCAGGTCTTCCTCGACCGCCGGCGGCGGACGCGGGCGGTGACAGAGGGGGACGAGGTCCTTCCGTTCCGCGGTCCGTCCGAGAAGGAGAAGGAGTAGGTCCGGTCACCTCGGGAGGTCCCTCCCGGGGAGTCGGGTCCGGTCCGCTGGAGAAGGGCTCTGCCGAAGGAGGTAGAAGCCTTGTCGCGGCGGGTCGGTCCGGCCCGCCGACGCCGACGGGGGGGAGGGTGGCCTTTCTTGGTGGACATCCTTCTGCGCGGCGGGCTTGTCGTCGACGGCACCGGGAGCGAGCCCCGTCAGGCCGATGTCGCCGTGTCTTCGGGCCGGGTCGTCGCCGTGGGGCGGTTGGAGGGAGCCTCGGCGGAGCGTATCTTCGACGTCCGGGGCCTCGCCGTCGCTCCGGGCTTCATCGACATGCACTCGCATTCGGACCTCTCCCTGCCGAGCCACCCCTGCGCATCAAGTTCTCTCCTTCAGGGCATAACCACCGAAGTCGCGGGGAGCTGCGGCTGGTCGCTCGCTCCCGTCCGCCGGGAGACGGCCGCGACCGTCCTCAAGCGCCTCACCCAGGCCCTCCTCGGCTCCGTGCCGCCGGAGCTCGGGGTTGGGAAAGAAGACGGGGAGGACGGACCCGCCTGGCACTCCTTCGGGGAGTACCTCGACCACCTGGAGAGGACGGGCATCGGGGTGAACCTGTACCCGGTCGTGGGCCAGAGCCTCATCCGGGCCCACGTCGTCGGCTCGGACCGCCGGCCGGCGACGGTCGGGGAGCTCAAGGCGATGAAGGCTCTCCTCGAGGTCTGCCTGGAGGAAGGGGCCCGAGGCCTTTCGACAGGTCGGTCCTATGAGCCGGGGTCGAACGCGCCCACGCGGGAGATAATCGCTCTGGCGGCTGTGGCCGCCTCGCGCGGCGCCATCTACACCTCCCACGTCAGGGACGAGTCGGACGGTGTCGTCGAGGCCGTCGAGGAGGCCGTCCGCGTCGGCCGTGAGACCGGGGTGAGCGTGGAGATATCCCACCACAAGGCCGTCGGGGAGGAGAACGCGGGAAAGGTGGACCAGACCCTGGCCTTGATGGAGGAGGCGCGCCGCTCGGGGGTCGACGTGACGTGTGACGCCTATCCGTACGCCTTCGCGCAGGTCTTCTCCCTTCTCAACGAGCTTCCGGGGGTCGAGCGGGAAGGCCCCCTCGAGGAGACCGCGCGCCTCTTGGCGACCGAGGAGTTCCGGCAGGCGGCGGTGGGCGAGATCGTCAAGGCCGCCACCCCCGAAGGACGCCTGAGGGGCTTCTTCGGCCGGCCTCATCACTACCGGGTGGTCTCGGCCGGCGGGGACAGGGACGTCGAAGGGCTGACCCTGGCCGAGGCCTTGGGCCTCCGGGACGAGGAGGCCGCGGCCGCCCCGGACCCCGACCGGGTCCGCCGCCTCGTGGACCGGGCGGCTGACCTCCTTCTCTCCCACGACCTCACCATCCACCTCGCGGCGACGATGTCCGAGGACGCCGTGGCCGCCGTGCTGGGGCACCCCGAGACGATGGTCGGCACGGACGCGTTCGCGCTGGACCGGAGGCTCGATGAGCGCACCCCCGTCCATCCCAGGCACTACGGGACCTTCCCCCGGGTCCTGGGCCACTACCGACGCGAGAGACGGCTCGGGGACCTCGCCGGGCTGGTGCACAAGCTGACGGCCAAGCCGGCCCGGAAGCTGGGGCTCGGTGA
>CAJXZV010000141.1 GCA_913063835.1 uncultured Eubacteriales bacterium | reverse complement strand
CCGGTTTTCCTTTCAGCGTACCCGGGGTCACCGTGAACAGGCTATGCGCTTCGGGCCTCGACGCCGTGAACACGGCGGCCCGGGCCATCCAGGTGGGTGACGCGTCGGTCGTGATAGCCGGCGGTGTTGAGTCCATGAGCCGGGCTCCTTACGCCATCCCCAAGCCCGAACGGGCCTTTGCCCCAGGGAACCGGGTGGCCTACGACACTACTCTGGGCTGGCGGTTCGAGAACCCCCGCATGGCGGAGATCATCCCGCTCGAGTCCATGGGCGAGACGGCCGAGAATATATACGAGCGCTGGCGAATCCCGCGCGAAGAGCAGGACCGTTTCGCCTACTGGTCCCATCAGAAGGCGGTCACCGCCATCGAGGAAGGCCGCTTCAAGGATGAGATCGTCCCGGTCGAGGTCGTCGGTCCCAAGGGCCGGGTGACCGTGGTGGACACCGACGAGGGTCCGCGGCGGGACACCGACCTTGAGAAGCTTGCCACCCTGCGGCCGGTTTTCCGGGAGGGCGGTACAGTGACCGCCGGGAACAGCTCGAGCCTGAACGACGGGGCCGCAGCCGTATTGCTTATGAGCGGCGAGCGGGCTCGGGAGAGAGGCCTCGAGCCCTTGGCTCGCATCGTGGCGTCGGCCAATGCCGGCGTAGACCCCCGCATCATGGGCATCGGGCCTGTTCCCGCCACCCGGAAGGCCCTGGCCAGGGCGGGCCTGACGATGGACGATATCGGACTCATCGAGCTCAACGAGGCCTTCGCCGTCCAGTCGGTAGCGGTCCTGCAGGAGTTGGGCCTCGACCCCTTCGACGAGCGGGTCAACCCGAACGGGGGAGCCATCGCCCTCGGGCATCCGCTCGGGTGCAGCGGGGCCCGCATTCTGACGACTCTTGTGCACGAGATGAAGCGACGCCCGGAGGTCCGCTATGGTCTGGCCACCATGTGCGTGGGCGTCGGGCAGGGCGTGGCGACCATCGTTGAAGGGGTCTCCGGAGGTGAAGCCCGTTGTGGGAGTGAGGCGCGACCGTAAAGGTCACGCCCCTCTCTCGAGTGCGGAAGATGCGGGAAGGGGGCAAGACCCATGGTCGGGCGCATGTTCGGCATCACCGCCCTCCTCGTGGCCGTGGTCTGGCTGGCTGCTGCCGGGACGCCGGCCCTGTCTGAGGCCACCTGGGTCTCGGTGGAGTTCGCTGATCTCTGCCGGCACTCCGACGCTTTCGCCCTGGTGACGGTTGAGGACGACCTCGGAACGCTCGTTGTCGGGCGAGGAGAGACTCCGAGCACCGACCTCCCTGACCCCCTGCCTTCCGGGGCGGTCCTGCGCGGCTACCGCGTGGCCGTCCACCGTTACACTTGCGACAGAACCGGGGCCTTCCTGGGCGACCTCACCTTATGGCAGGTCACAGGCCGGCGGGTCGGTCCCGGCGAAAGCCCGGACTACCGGCTCGGCCTTCCCTTGAGCCACACCCCCGCGGCGCTCGGCTTCATGCCACTGACCGTCGGAGAAGACTACTTCGTCTTCCTCAGGCGGGTCGACCTGCCCGGACTCCGCGCGCCCGGGGTGTTCGTTCTGGACCACCCGGACGGCGTGGCGGAGGCCGAGGGTTTCGTCCTGTGGTCGCCTCATGGGATGGAAGACCAGATGGTCAGGGAAGTCCTGGCTCCCGCGGGCGGCTGGTCGGGCTGGTGCACGGCCGACTGGTCGGAGCACTACCTGGACACCATCTGCCTCGGAGAAGGTTCCTTCGACTCTCGGTATGCCTGCGACGCGGCGGTCCTCGTCCGCGTCGAGCGCGTCCTCGGCTGGGAGGGTTCCTGCTGGTGGAGCGAGTACGAGGCCGTGGTCGAGGAAAACCTGGCGCCACGACTGACAGGGGGCGGCGGCGAAGTCGGGGGAGAAGTCACCGCCGGCTCCCGCATCACCTTCTACCTTGCCGGCCAGACCCCCGAGTGCCCCTGCTCGCAGATACCCTGGATCTTCCCTGGCCGGCGCTATGTCCTTCTCCTCGACCGGGCCGAGTACCGGAACCGTCCGGGCTGGTGGATAGGCACCCCGGCGGCCGTCTTCCCCGTTCTCGAACCAGACCGTGTGGAGGTTCACTGGAGGCTCCACCCGCATCCCCCCGAGACCCCGCCCTCCATGGGCCTCCGTGAGCTGACCGACATGATAAAGGACCTCCTGGCGGCGCGCCCGCCGGGCTCCTAGACCCCCGCCTCATGTGACGAGAACGACGGATGATATCCGGGCAGAGGTCGGCTGCGGGCTCCGGTGTGGGCCGGAGACGCTGCGGCGCGTCCTCTTCAACGGAGGGGCGATAGCCATGGGGTGACGGCTCGAAAGCTCCACAGACACGTCCCGCCTTCCTGCGCCTGGACGAGAAGACTGGACGAGCGGAAGGCCACCTGGCCCGGCTCTCCCGTCCGCGCGACGCCGGCCCTCCTCCTGCACGTGCTGCCCGGCGTGGTCCGTCTGGCCGGCAGGATGGTCCGCGACAGGCTCCGGGGGGCCCAGCCTGTGTGGCGGCAGGGTCTCCGGGCCGCCCCCGAGATGGGGGTCCCCCTCGGGGGTCTGGGCGGGGGCAGCATCACGCGGGGCTGGCGCGGACACTTCGTGCGCTGGCAGCTCCGGCCGGGGCTTCACGAGTACCGCACCGTGGCCGCGGACCAGTTCTCGCTGTGGGTCCGCCGGAAGGGAGCGGCAGGTCCGGATGCGGAGGCCGACGCCACGGGCAGGGCAGCGGGTGACGCAGACGGGACGCGGGCCCTCGTCCTGGCGCCCCGCCCCGACGGGGTGTCCGGCGGCGGAGGCGGTCGGGGCCGGGCGGTCCGTGCCGGCAGGGCAGCCCTTCCCGGCCGGGCGGTCGACACCGGTCTCTGGGCCTGGAACTGGGCCCTGGACGAGACGAAGGCCACCTACCACGCCCTCTTCCCGCGGGCCTGGACCGTCTATGAGGAGCCCGTCCCGGGCCTGAGGCTGACCTGCCGTCAGGTGTCGCCGGTCATCCCGCACGACTACCGCGACTCGAGCCTCCCGGTGGCCGCCTTCGTCTGGACGGTCGAGAACGCGGGCCCGACCGAGGCCGAGGTCGCCCTCATGTTCTCCTTCCAGAACGGGACGGGCGGCCCCAACGACCTCGCCGGGGGCCACCGGAACCGCCTCTTCCGGGAGCCGGCGGGCGGGAGGGAGGTCCTCGGCGTCTGCCTTGAGCACCGCCACCGCCAGGCGAAGGTGCCCCGGCCGGGGGAAGGCCGGAAGGACCGGGTGATTTACGAGGACCCGCTGACCTTCGCTGTGGCGGCGGTGGCGGGGGACGGGGTGGAGGTGACGGCGCGCCCTCGCTTCACGGTCTGCACCCGCCGGCCTGACGGTTCCTTCACGGCTCTGGACCTCTGGCGCGAGTTCGCCGCTCACGGTCGCCTCGGGGGCGGCAGAAGCGCGGACAGGGAAGCGGAGGGCGAAGCGGAGGGGCGAGCCGAGCGGGAAGCCGAGGGGGAAGTGAAGGGGGGAGGGGAGACCGGTCCCTCCCGCCCGGGGGAGGCCATCGGGGCCGCCGTGTGCGCCCGGACGGTCGTGCCGCCCGGGGAGGCGCGCCAGGTGGTCTTCGTCCTGGCCTGGGACATGCCCGTGGCCCGGTTCGGCCTCGGCACGGGGTGGTACAGGCGGTACACCCGCTTCTACGGGAGGGACGGGAAGGCGGCCCCGGCCCTCGCCCGGGACGCCGTGCTGCGCCTCGCCGAATGGGAGGCGGCCATCGAGGCCTGGCAGGGGCCGGTTCTCGGGGACCCGGGGCTGCCCGACTGGTACAAGAGCCTCCTCTTCAACGAGACCTACTACCTCGTCGACGGCGGCACCGTCTGGACCGCCGGCCGCCCGGAGACCGGCGGCGGCGCGGCCGCCGAGTTCCTCCCCGAGCCCGACATAGGCCACTTCGCCTACCTCGAGAGCCACGAGTACCTGATGTACAACACCTACGACGTGCACTTCTCGGCGTCGTTCGCCCTGGCCATGCTCTGGCCGGAGCTCGAGCTCTCCCTCCAGCGCGACTTCGCCCGGGCCGTCGGGCTCGAGCACCCCGAGACGGTGACCTACCTCTTCTCCGGCAGGCGGGCCCCCCGGAAGGTGGCCGGGGTCGTCCC
>CAJXZV010000140.1 GCA_913063835.1 uncultured Eubacteriales bacterium | reverse complement strand
CCTCCGGGACGCCTCCGGAGACGTCCTCTGCCACCGGGAGCTCGGCTTCGGGCCGGTGGTCGTCGACCCGGAGCGCGCCCTGAAGTACCCGAGCCTGGCCCACCTCGCCGTGGCCAGGGCCGTCGAGGCCGACACGGTGGCCGAGGAGATGCGTATCCTCTACGTGGGCCTCACCCGGGCCCGCGACCGCCTGGTCCTCATCGGCAGTGCGGAGGGGCTCCAGCGGCAGGTCCGTCGGTGGTGCCTCGCGGGTCTCGCGTCGCCCTCCCTCTCGACGGCCGGCGTCGCCAGGGCAAGGACTTACCTCGACTGGCTGGTGCCCGCCGTGGCGTCCCACCCGGAGGCCTCGAGCCTGCGGGTGCTGGCGGGTCTGTCGGGCACCGACGTGCCCGGTCCCTCCCCCACCTCCCCCACCCCCTCGACCTGGAAACTGGCTTTCTGGGGACCGGCTCCAGACGAGGGCGGCGTGCGCTTCGAGACGATACCCACGGCTCGGGAGGACCGGGAGGCGCCCGAGACCCCGGAGGAGCGCCCGGGCCCGTCCCCTGACATCGGTTGGGAGCACATACTCCGCCTGGAGCCCGTCACCGGCGTCCCGCGGACGGCCGTCTCCGAGGCCCTCGACTGGACGTACCCGCACAAGGCCCTGGCCGGCCTCCCGGCCAAGGTCTCGGCGACGGAGCTCAAGCGCCTGCGGGAGACCTGGCACAGGGAAGGCGCGACACACCAGGTCCCGGAGGGCCGGCTCGCGGACCTCCGCCCCGCCTTCCTCCTGTCCGGTCCCCGGGGCCCGGCCCCGGTCGAAAGGGGCCGGGCCACCCATCTCCTCCTCCAGCACGTCCGACTCGACGGCCCCCTCGACGCCGCCAGCCTGACCAGGCTGGCCGCCGAACTCGTCGAGCGTCAGCTCATGACCCCCGAAGAGGCTCGGGCGGCCGACATAGAGGCCGTGGCGCGGTTCTTCGTCTCGGAGACGGGCCGGTGGTTCACCGCGGCCGCCCCGAGGGTGCGGAGGGAGGTCCCGTTCACCCTGGGCCTTCCGGTGGAGGAGGTCTACGGCCAGGCCGCCGCCGGAGAGGCCGCGGCGCCCACCGAGGGGGAAGGGGAGACCGTCCTGGTCCAGGGCATCATCGACGCTCTGGTGGACGAGCCGGACGGACCGGTCATCGTCGACTTCAAGACCGACCGCGTGGCGCCCGACGAGGTCCCGGCGCGGGCCGAGCGCTACCGGACCCAGGCCGAGGTCTACCGCCGGGCGGTCGAGGTCATCTGGGGCCGGAAGGTTAGGTCGGTCCTTTTCTACTTCCTCCACCCCGGCCGGGTCTTCGAGATGAAATAAGGTGACCTCGGCTGGTCCCCGCCGCCTGCACCGCGCCCCCCGCGCCCCGCCACCGGCGGCGGCGAGGGCCGCCTGCCGCCTACTCCGGCTGGCGGTAGACCCAGGACAGCCGCTGGATCTTCTCGAGCAGGGCCTGTGCTTCTTCCTCCGTCATCAGCCTGGGCCGGAACCCCTCCGACCACACCGGCACGATACGGGCCGACAGCACGCCTGACCGGCCGAGTTGGAGCTCGAGGATGACGCCCTCCCTCTGCGTGTCGCGGATCTGGTCCGTGACGAAGTTGCCGAGGCTGTAGGCGATGAGCCCTCTGCCCCTGACCTCGTAGCCCTGGACGGCGTGCGGGTGCGTCCCGAGCACGAGACAGGCCCCGAGGTCGACGGTCCGGCGGGCGATGGCCCTGAGATCGTTCCACGGGTGATAGGCCACCGGGTAGGGCTCGTCCTCCCGGCCCCAGTGGTAGCCGACGACGACGAGGTCGGCCAGGGCCCGCGCCCGCTCGATGTCCTCGGCCACCATCTCCATGTCGAGCGGGGCGCACCCTGGCACACCCTCACCGGCCATGAAGGTCCGCGGATAGCTAGCGTCCCAGAAGAGCCCCGGGTCCGCGTACTCGGTGTAGGCCAGGAAGGCCACCTTGAGGCCGTCGACCTCCAGGACGGCCGGCCTTCTGGCCTCGTCCATGTCCCGGCCCGCCCCGCAGTAGGCGATGTCGCTCCCCTTGAGAAGGTCGAGAGTCTCCAGAAGGCAGGGGGAGTCGTAGTCGAGGATGTGGTTGTTGGCCAGGGCCACAACGTCCATCCCGGCGTGCCTGAGGCACTCGACCGTCTCCGGCTTGGCCCGGAACCATATCATCTTGCCCGGGAGCGGGAGTCCCGTCGTGCCGAGGGGCGACTCGAGGTTGCACCAGGTGATGTCGGCGGAGCGGAGCCTTTCGGCGACCAGCTCGAACGGGTAGTGAAGGCCGTTCTCGTCGATGAGCCGGCCGACGTTGCGGGCGAACCAGACGTCCCCGACGGCGGTGAGCGAGACCTCCGCCGAGGTCCCGTAGACCGCTTCCCGCAGGCCCGGCGAATCGAGCCAGACGGTGAACTCCCGGAGCGACTCCTCGTTGGGCCTAAGTAGCCGCCTGACGGGAGACAGCCGGTAAAGGAGTGACAACGGCCCGCGCGGCTCCGGCCTCAGCCACAGGAGGACCTCCTCGGAGAGGGGATAGGTCCCGTCACACACCGTCTCCAGGGTCGGGTAGACCCCGTCCACCGCCAGGAGCTGTCGGTCCGGGGTCCGGTCCCGCAGGCCGATGACCTCCAGGTCCTCCCCAGGCCAGGGTCCCGGCCTCCCGGCCCGCAGGTCTTCGACCGCCTGCCGGGCCTCCTCGAGAGAGACGTCCGTGCGCGGGGACGGGAACCTCACCGCAAGGAGAGCGGCCCGGTAGAAAGCGGGGCGCCGGGGGTAGGCCGTGCCGCGGGACGGTGCCGGGCCCCCGTCCCCGGCTCCGGCGAACACCGCGTCCACCGAGCCCGAGGCCAGGGAGGCCAGGAGTTCCGAGGCCGTGGAGCTCCCGCTGTCGACGATAGCGACCTCCAGTCCCGTCTCGGCTGTGAAGGCCCTGGCCAGCCGCTCCACGTCGGCCAGCAGCTCGGCCTCAGCGACCACGACCACGACGCCCGGCTCCCGGACCACCCTGAAGGAATGGAGGTACACGGCGGAGACGGATGCGTAGATCAGGACAAGGAGGGCGAGCGCCCCCGGGATGCGGCGCCTCACCGCCGGCCACGAGATGGTCAGGACCGTGACTCCCCGCCCGGGCCGGTCCGGGCCGGAGGCTCCTCCGCCACGCCCGCCCGGCCTTCCGGTCCGCCGGAGGGCGCGCCCGAGTCGTGCCCCGAGACGGGCCAAGAACCTCGCCATGCCCCGGCACCTCCTCCACATTCCAACCGCTTCTCCAGGGAGATCGGGGGCGGTATACGGCAGCACAGACTCCCTTTACAGACACTATGCGGAGGTCGGAGCGTTCAGGCTGGTCTTCACAGACGCCCGCGCAGGCCTCACCGCACCAGGCGGCGGCCAGAGCCCAGCTCCGGAAGGTGGTCGTCACCCTGGAGCAGCCGGGCCGTCGTCTACTGCCCTTGCTTCTGGTAGTGTTGGAGCTACCAGTGTTCATGCTCACTGAAGAGGACGTGGTCCGAGCGCCTGCTAGCCACGGGGTGGCGAAGACGACCTTCCGGCACTTCTTCTCCGTTCGGAACCTCGGAATCACCTTTGCGTGCCAGCGCTAGTCCTCGAAGCTCCTCTCGATGAGTTGGTGATCCTGGCGTACTTCCGATGGACCGCAGAGAGCAGGAGTTAAGCCAGGCTGGCCTCTTTGCGCAAGGCGTGTCAGAGGACCAGCTGGACGGCGTCGTCGCTGTTGTGAAACTCCGGCACCCCCCGAGCCGGAAGAACTCCCCCGCAAAGTCGCGCATATCGCTTTCGTGCCGGAACCCCTCAGCTAACAGTGAAAGCTTCACGCTCATTCGGTACCCTTCATGAAGTCTGGGTCTCCTCAGTCCTTAACGGGGGTGGTTTGGTGTCACCACAATACTGTGGTCGCTCACACTCTCTGGCCAGCAGGTGACGCCTTCTTCTCGGATTCGGCGGCCGGGTAGGTTAGAGGGGCTTTCGGAGAGAACCGGCGTGAGGAGTGCCGGTTTTTCGATTTCGGCAGAAAGGCGAACCCCCGGGTCAAGCCTTCACCCAAGGACCCCCGGGGGTTCAGGCGACGAGGAGTCTCGTCAGTGTCAAGGGTACATGAACTTGCGGGGTTGGTCAAA
>CAJXZV010000139.1 GCA_913063835.1 uncultured Eubacteriales bacterium | reverse complement strand
ACGCGAGAGGCGACCGGCGCCGCCGGCACTTCCGGAAGCGGGACCGTTCTCGTGGTCGGCGCGGGCATCGCCGGCATGCAGGCCGCGCTCGACCTGGCCGACGGCGGCTACGCCGTGCACCTCGTGACCACCGACCCGTCGGTCGGCGGGCGGATGAGCCAGCTCGACAAGACCTTTCCGACCAACGACTGCGCCATGTGTCTGCTCGGCCCGAAGATGACCGACACGGGCCGACATCCGAACATAACCCTTCACACCTGTTCGACGCTCGTGGGGCTCGAGGGGGGGCCTGGGGCGTTCCGGGCCCGTATCCGCAAGGCCCCGCGCTACGTGAACGTGGAGGACTGCACGGCCTGCGGCGAGTGCGCCGAGGTCTGCCCGGTGGAGCTTCCGGACCGGTTCAACGTGGGCATGACCACCCGCAAGGCCATCCACAAGTACTTCCCCCAGGCCGTGCCGAACGCCTACCTCATCTCCAAGGCCGGGACCCCGCCGTGCCGCAACACCTGCCCGGCCCAGTGCAACGTTCAGGGCTACACGGCCCTCATCGCCCAGGGCCGGTTCGCCGAAGCCCTGGAGGTGGCCAGGCGGCGCATCCCGTTCCCGGGCATCTGCGGGCGCATCTGCCACCACCCCTGTGAGAGGGAGTGCAACAGGGCCGAGATCGACGAGCCCGTGGCCATCCACACCCTCAAGCGCGCGGCCTTCGACTTCGGGCGCGAGGACCTAGCCAAGGCGGCGGAGGCGGCCGAGGCGGCTGCCGGTGCCGAGGGCGGCGGTGCCGCCGGGGCCCACCCCGGGCCGGCCGAGATCACGCGCAAGGAGAAGGTCGCCGTCGTCGGCGCCGGCCCGGCCGGGCTCACGGCGGCGCTCGACCTCGTCGAGCAGGGGTTCGAGGTCACCGTCTACGACCAGCAGGCCAAGCCCGGCGGGATGCTCCGCTACGGCATCCCCCGCTACCGCCTGCCGGTCGAGATCGTCGACGAGGAGACCGACTGGATTCTCAGGCGCGGGGTGAAGTTCGTCGGCAACACCCGCGTCGGGGAAGACGTCACTATAGACGACCTCCTCCGGGACGGCTTCTCCGCCGTCATCGTCGCCACCGGGGTCCAGAAGGGCCGCTCCCTGCCGCTCGAGGGGGTGGACGCCGAAGGCGTCTACCTCGGGATGGAATTCCTCCGGGCCGCGGCCAAGCTGGGGACCGACGAGGAGGAGGCGGGCCGGGCCGAGCTTCCGGACCTCGAGGGCAAGAGGGTGCTGGTCGTGGGCGGCGGCAACGTCGCCGTCGACACGGCCCGGACGGCTCTGCGGCTCGGGGCCCGGGAGGTCCACATGGCCTGCCTGGAGAGCCGGGCCGAGATGCCGGCCCACGAGTGGGAGGTCGAGGAGGCCCTCGAGGAGGGCGTGGTCCTCCACCCGTCGTGGGGCCCGAAGCGGGTCCTCACGCGGGATAGGGAGGCTGACCGCGACGGAGAGGCCCGCTCGGGCGAGGCCGCCGGCCCCGAGAAGGCCGACGGCGGAGGCCGGGAAAGGCCCGCCGTCCGCGGCCTGGAGATGCTGGTCTGCACCCGGGTCTTCGACGACGAGGGCCGCTTCAGTCCCGAACTCGCTCCCGGCACCGAGAGGGTCTTCGAGGCCGACGTGGTCATCCTCTCTGTGGGCCAGGCTGTCGACCGCGGCTTCGAGAGGGGGAGCGGGGGCGACGTCCTCGAGGGGCTCCAGCTCACCCCTGGCGGCTACGTGGTGGCCGACAGGCTGACCGGGGCCACCGGCAACCCGGCCGTCTTCGCCTGCGGCGACATCAGCACAGGGCCCGCCTCGGTCGTCGAGGCCATCGCCGCCGGGCACGAGGCCGCGGAGAGCGTCCGGCGCTACCTCGACGGGGTCGACCTCGCCGAGGGGCGGACGCTGGAGCGGCCGGAGAGCGTGCCGACGCCGGACCGCCCGGTGGAGGTGAAGGCCCGCGTCCGAGAGAAGGCCGCCGACCCTGAGGCCAGGCGCCGCGACTTCCGCGAGGTCCTGCAGGGGCTGAGCCGCGAGGAGGCCATAGAGGAGGCCAGACGGTGCCTCCAGTGCGGCGATTGCTGCGAGTGCCTCCAGTGTGTGGCCAAGTGCGAGAAGAAGGCCATCGACCACGACGCCCGCCCCGAGGAGGTGGAGCTGAGCGTCGGCGCGGTCATCCTCGCTCCGGGCTACGAGCTCTTCGATGCCGCCGGGGCCGGGGAGTACGGGTACGGCGTCTACCCCAACGTGGTCACGAGCATGGAGTTCGAGCGGCTCCTGTCGTCGACCGGACCGACCCAGGGACACATAGAGCGCCCCTCGGACGGGCGGCCCCCGCGGCGGATAGCCTTCATCCAGTGTGTCGGGTCGCGCGACGTCGGCTGTGGGGCGGAGTACTGCTCCTCCATCTGTTGCATGTACTCGACGAAAGAGGCCGTCATCGCCCGGGAGCACGACCCGGACGTCTCGGCGACGGTCTTCTTCCTCGACGTCCGGGCCTACGGGAAGAACTTCGACCGCTACGTCGACTCCGCGCGGGAGGACTACGGCGTGAGGTTCATCCGGAGCTTCGTCTCCGGCGTGCGCGAGGACCCCGAGACCCGGAACCTTCTCATCACCTATGTCCAGGATGGCGAGGTCAAGGAAGAGGAGTTCGACCTCGTGGTCCTGGCCGTGGGGGTGAGGCCGCCCGCGGCGGCCCGTGAGCTGGCCGAGGCGGCCGGCATCGAGCTCGACGAGCACGGGTTCGCCCTGACCGGGGAGCTGGAGTCGAACCAGACCACCCGACCGGGGGTCTTCGTCGCCGGGGCCTTCCAGGGGCCGATGGACATCCCCGAGTCGGTGATGAACGGCAGCGCGGCCGCGGCCTCGGCCGAGAGGCTCCTGGCGGCGGGCCGCGGCCGGGACGTGCGGCCGAAGGAGTACCCGCCTGAGCGCGACGTCTCGGGCGAGGAGCCCAGGGTCGGGGTCTTCGTCTGCCGCTGCGGCATCAACATCGCCTCCGTCGTGGACGTCGGCTCGGTCGTGGAGTTCGCCTCGAAGCTGCCCGGGGTGGTCTGGGCCGAGGAACTCCTCTACACCTGCTCCCAGGACTCCCTGAAGCACATCAAGGAGGTCATCCGGGACAAGGGCCTCAACCGCGTCGTGGTCTCCTCCTGCACCATAAGGACGCACCAGCTCCTCTTCAGGGAGACCCTGCGCGAGTGCGGGCTCAACCAGTTCTACTTCGAGATGGCCAACATCCGGGACCAGTGCTCGTGGGTCCACCGCACGGACCCGACTGCGGCGCTGGAGAAGGCCAAGGACCTCGTCAAGGCCGCCGTGGCCAAGGTGAAGACCCATGAGGCTCTCGAGCTCCGGCCCGTCCCCGTGGTCCAGAAGGCCCTCGTCATCGGCGGGGGGCCGGCCGGGATGACGGCGGCCCTCGAGATCGCCGGGATGGGCTACGACGTCTACCTCGTCGAACAGGAGCCCGAGCTCGGCGGGAACCTCCGGCGGATAAGGCGCACCGTGGGCGGGGCCGACGTCGGAGCCTACCTCCGGGACCTCGTCGCACGTGTGGAGGCCGAGCCGCGGATAGAGGTCCTGACCGCGGCCAGGGTCGAGGACTTCTCCGGACACGTCGGGCACTTCAAGACGACGGTCTCGGTCCCGGCGGCGGTGAAGGCCGTGGGCGGGTCGGGTGGACCGGCCCGACGGACGCGGACCCTCGAGCACGGGGTGGTCATCGTGGCCACCGGGGCACGGGAGAGCGTGCCGCGGGAGCACCTCTACGGCGAGGACCCGCGGGTCCTCACGGGGCTCGAGTTCGAGGGGAGGCTCGAGGAGGCCGGCGGCGGGCTCCCCGACACGGTGGTCTTCATCCAGTGCGTCGGGTCGCGGAACGAGGAGCGCCGCTACTGCTCGCGGACGTGTTGCGTCGAGACCCTGAAGAACGCCCTGCGCCTGAAGGAGCTCAAACCCGAGGCTCAGGTCTACGTCCTCTACCGCGACATCCGCTCCTACGGCCTTTACGAGAGGTACTACCGTCAGGCCCGCGAGGCGGGTGTCGTCTTCGTGAACTACGACGAGGAGGCCAAGCCCGAGGTGACGGTCGAGGGCGCGGCGGGTGGCGCGGCCGCCGCGGGCAGCGGCGGCGGGGCCCCGG
>CAJXZV010000138.1 GCA_913063835.1 uncultured Eubacteriales bacterium | reverse complement strand
AGGTTCTGAAAAACCAAGGCCGATGGGGCTCTGCCCACGTTTGCTTGACAGCAACTCGTTCGGGGCGAGTGGTTGTCTGATTTTTATGCGACATGCTAAGATGTGAAGAATGCAGCAAGGAACACAGGGCTTGGGACCGCCGCCGGGCGGTCATGAGGGGAGGGGCAGGCTCTGGGCGTCGAGACTGGGGAAGCCGCTACCACGCGGACCGACTGGCAAGCTCAGGTCGAGGCTTTCCTCGGCTACCTCCAGGCGGTCAGACGGGCTTCTCACAACACCCTCAGGGCCTACCGGAAGGACCTAGAGGAGTTTTTCTCCCACCTCGAGAGGGACGGTTGGGGCGGGCTCCACACGGTGACCCACCTGACCCTGAGACGGTACCTGGGGCTGTTGAGGTCTCAGGGCAGGTCTTCACGTACGGTGGCCAGGAAGCTTGCCGCTCTTCGCAGCTTCTTCAGGCATCTCTGCCGGGAGGGCGTCCTCGAGGAGAACCCGGCCGCGGTCGTGTCGAGCCCGCGCCTCGAGAAGCGGCTCCCCCGCTACCTCCATGTGAAGGAAGTGGAGGACCTTCTCCGGCAGCCCGACTCCTCGCCTCTCGGCCTGCGTGACAGGGCCGTGCTCGAGATGCTGTACGGGACCGGAGCCCGTATCGCGGAGATTTGGGCCCTTGACGTGGATGACGTGGACCTTGAAGGTGAGTTCGTGCGTCTTACGGGAAAGAGACGGAAGGAGCGGCTGGTGCCGCTCGGCTCTTGTGCCCGCTCCGCTCTTAGCCGGTACCTGCGCGAGGTGCGCCCCATGCTCCTCCGGGCCGCCGACAGGCCGGGTCGGAGCGGGAGCCCGGGGTCTCGTGCTCTGTTCTTGAACCGGCGGGGAGGACGGCTCTCGGTCCGGGGTCTCCGGCGGCTGGTGGACAAGTACGTCCGGCGCCTGGCAAGGGAGCGCCGGGTGACGCCGCACGCCCTCCGTCACAGCTTCGCCACCCATCTTCTCGACAACGGGGCCGACATAAGGTCGGTACAGGAGATGCTGGGACACGCGAGCCTCTCGACGACCCAGATCTACACGCACGTGTCTCAGGCCCGCATAAGGGCCGTGTACCGCAACGCCCACCCGCGGGCCTTCACCCCGGAGGAGGCGGCGGCCCGCCGGGGGACCGCCCTCGGGCCGGATGGCGCTCGGCGAAGTGGGGAGGAGGACCGGTGACGGTGATGACGAGGGGGACCACGGTCCTGGCGGTCAAGAAGGGCCCCTGTGGGGCTATGGGCGGAGACGGTCAGGTGACCCTCGAGGCCACGAAGACCATCCTGAAACACAGGGCGAGAAAGGTCCACCGCCTTTACGGCGGCAAGGTCCTGGCCGGCTTTGCCGGAGGGGTCGCCGACGCCATGGCTCTCATGGAGCGTTTCGAGGAGAAGCTCGAGCAGCACCGGGGCAACCTCATGCGGGCCGCTGTGGAACTGGCCAAGGACTGGCGGGGGGACAAGGTCCTGCGCCGCCTCGAGGCCATGATGGTCGTCATGGACAGAGAGCATCTCCTCATGGTCTCAGGCAACGGGGAGGTCGTCGAACCCGATGACGACATCGCGGCCGTGGGGTCGGGCGGGCCGTACGCCATGGCCGCGGCGAAGGCCCTCGCCCTGCACACGGAGATGAGCCCGCGGGAGATCGTGACCCGGGCCATGCGCATCGCGGCTTCGATATGTGTGTACACGAACGACGCCCTCACCGTGGAGGAACTCCCGGCCGAGGGTGCCGGAGGGAGGGGTGAGAGATGACCAAGGCGGGTCCCGAGCCCCCTCCCGGGGAAGAGGGGGAGGTCCGCTCGTTCCAGCTCGTGGGACCGGCACGGCGGTCGGAACCGGCCCGCGAACTCACCCCGAGGGAGATAGTCGCGGAGCTCGACCGCTACATCGTCGGACAGGAGCGGGCGAAAAAGTGCGTGGCCGTCGCCCTGCGCAACCGCATCCGGCGGCAGCGCCTCCCCGAGCATCTGCAGGAAGACATCGTTCCCAAGAACATTCTGCTCATCGGGCCCACTGGAGTGGGTAAGACGCTGATCGCCCGGCGCCTGGCCAGACTCGTGAACGCCCCCTTCGTCAAGGTCGAGGCGACGAAGTTCACCGAGGTGGGCTATGTCGGGCGTGATGTGGACTCCATGGTGCGGGACCTCGTGGAGACGGCCATCCGCATGGTCCGGAGTGAGAAGACGGAGCTTGTCTCTGAGGAGGCCGAGCGGGCGGCTGTGGCCAGGCTGGTGGACATCCTGGCACCTCTGCCGGCCCGGCGTTCCGAGGTCCGCCACCCGTTCCATGCTCTCTTCGGTCCGGCCACGCGCACGTCCGAGACCGAGCCTGAGGACGGCGGTGACGCGGGAGCAGCCAAGACCGAAGCGGACCGGATGACCGAAGCCAGGAAGAGGCGGGTGGAGGTCCGCAGGGCCCTGCTGGCCGGAGAACTCGACGACGAGATGGTGGAGATAGAGGTTCCGGAACGTCTCCCTCCGATGGTGGAGGTGTTCAGCGGCACAGGCACCGAGGAGCTCGGCATCAACTTCCAGGACTGGCTCGGGGGCCTTCTGCCCAGGCGGACGAAGAAGAGGAAGGTCACCGTCAAGGAGGCCCGCCGCATCCTGGCCCAGGAGGAGGCGGCCAAGCTTATCGACAACGAGGATGTCACCGCCGAGGCCTGCCGCCGGGCCGAACAGTCCGGCATCATCTTCATCGACGAGATGGACAAGATCGCCGGGCGCGAGAGAGCCGGCGCCGGCCCGGACGTCTCGCGCGAGGGAGTCCAGCGCGACATCTTGCCCATCGTCGAGGGCTCGACGGTCATGACCAAGTACGGGCCGGTGAAGACGGACCACATCCTGTTCATCGCCGCAGGGGCCTTCCATACGTCCAAGCCGTCCGACCTGATACCGGAGCTCCAGGGCCGGTTCCCCATCAGGGTCGAACTCGACCCGCTGACGAAGGAAGACTTCCGGCGCATCCTCGTCGAGCCCCACGACGCGGTGACAAAGCAGTACCAGGCTCTCCTGGCCGCCGACGGGGTGCACGTGGAGTTCTCGGACGAGGCCCTCGACCTCATCGCCGAGATGGCCCAGGAGGTCAACCAGCGGACCGAGGACATCGGGGCCAGACGGCTTCACACCATCATGGAGAGGCTCCTTGAGGACCTCTGTTTCGAGGCGCCTGAGACCGGGCAGGAGAGGGTGGTTATCGACGCAGAATACGTGAACGCCAAATTGTCTGATATTATCCGTGACCGTGACCTGAGCCGGTTCATCCTGTAGGCCGGACAGCGCTTCGGCCGGCAGGACGGACGGCGGGAGGAGAATCGTCGTTGGTGACCTTACTGGATAAAGTCAGAGAGATGAGCCGGGAGATACAGAGATCCGCCGGCAGTCCCCAGGAGTTCGCTCGGATGGCGCGCGTGCTCACCGACCTCATCGCGGCCAACACCTACGTGGTGGACACCCGGGGCCGGGTTCTCGGCTACGCACTCCAGAGGGGCTTCGAGTGCGACATCCTGGTGGAGGAAGTCCTGGCTGAGAAGCGGTTCCCGCAGAGCTACAGCCAGGCCATCCTCAACGTTCGCGAGACCTATCCGAACGTGACCCAGAAGGAACGGAAGTGTGTCTTCAAGGAAGGCGAACCTTGCATCCAGAGCGGCAAGGTCACGACGATAGTCCCTATCACCGGCGGAGGGGAACGGCTGGGAACCCTCATCCTGGCCCGCTTCAACGAGGAGTTCAGCGATGAGGACCTTGTCCTGGCCGAGTACGGCGCGACCGTCGTGGCCATCGAGATGATGAGGAACAAGGCCGAGAAGGCGGAGGAGGAGGCCCGCAGGAAGGCGGCCGTACAGGTGGCTCTGGGGACCCTCTCCTACTCGGAGCTCGAAGCGGTCCGGCACATCTTCGAGGAGCTGGGGGGGCAGGAAGGCCTCCTGGTGGCGAGCAAGATCGCCGACCGTGTCGGCATCACGCGGTCGGTCATCGTCAACGCTCTCCGCAAGTTCGAGAGCGCGGGGGTCATCGAGGCCCGCTCCCTCGGGATGAAGGGAACCCATATCAAGGTCCTGAACGAGTATCTGCTGGACGAGATTCGCAAGCTGCAGTGAGGCCGCGGCGGCAGGGGTGAAGAAGACGGCCGCAGCCAAGCTGGGCCGCCTCCGGCGAGGAGGCGGTTTCATCGTGTTCCGTGGCCTGGGCCTGACCGTACCGGACGGGGCCGGGGTGCGTCCTGCCGGTGCCCTGTTCCTGTAAGATTCACGTGGGCAGATAGAGGGCACAGCGGGGTCTAGGTACAAA
>CAJXZV010000137.1 GCA_913063835.1 uncultured Eubacteriales bacterium | reverse complement strand
CCTTTCAAGGAACCTTCTCAGCACGGCCCGGAGGCCGGGCCCCACCGCGTCGCCTTCTCCGTCCCGCTCGGGGCCGGGGGCTCTGCCGGCGGCGGCCAGCACGGCGTCGAAGAACTCCCCCTGCCGGTCGGCCAGCCTGACCCGGGCGAGGTCGTTCTCGTCGAGGCCCACGACGGGTGACCGGAGGACGGCGGCGAGGGGGATGTCCTGTCTCGGGTTGTCGATGAGCCTGAGGAGGCAGAGCATGGTCTCGACCTCGGGGGCGGCGAAGTAGCCTGTGCTGAGATGGGCGTGGGCCTCGATGCCCATACGGCCCAGGGTCTCGACGACCCGGTTGGCGAGGCCGACCGTCGTCCGCATGAGGACGACCATGTCGCCGTATCTCACCGGCCGGTAGCCGCCGGACTCTCCCAGGGTCGGGTCGAAGACCCGGAAGGGCTCCCGGCGCGGGTCGCCCGCGGGGGCCCCGGGGTCACCTTCGACCATCCGGCGGGCCAGCTCGGCGATGACGCAGGCCTCGCGTTCCACCGCGAGGAGGTCCTCGGGCCTCGGGCCCGCGTCGTCCGGGGGGCGGTCCTCCCCGTCCGCGTCGGGCTCCTCTCCCTCTCCCGGAGCCGGCCGGCCCGGGGCGTCGGCGGGGCCGACGCCGCGCCGCTCCACGAGGTGAAGCTCGACCGGCGGTCCTCCGGCCCCCTCCTCGCCGTAGAGGGCGGCGGCCCCGCAGCGCAGCTCCGCGTCTGGCCCGTAGTCTATCTCGGCCGTCTCCTTGCGCATGACCCGGCGGAAGACGAAGTTCACCGCGTCCACCACCGGCCTCCGGCTCCGGAAGTTGTCTGGGAGGCTCGTTCGGCGTCCGCCCGCCGGCCCGGCCGCCGGACGGTCCCCGAGGGGGAGGAAGGTCTCGAGCTTCCTCGCGAAGAGGGTCGGGTCGGCCCGGCGGAAGCGGTAGATGCTCTGCTTGACGTCCCCGACCATGAAGAGGTTGTCGCCCCGGGACACGAGGCGCAGGATCTCCTCCTGCACCGGGTTTATGTCCTGGTACTCGTCCACCAGGACCTCCTCGTAGCGCCGGCGGAGGTCCAGGGCCGCCTCGGACGGCTCGGCCGGGGCGTCCGAGGGAGGTCCCTCCCGGAGGACCTCGAGGCAGAGGTGTTCGAGGTCGTTGAAGTCCACGACACCGCGCTCGCGTTTGGCCTCGCTGTAGGCGCGGTCGAAGCGGGACGCCAGCCCGGCCAGGGCTTCCATGGGCTCGGCCAGGCGCCTCAGCTCTCGGAGGAGCGCCTCCTCGCTCCGGCCGGCACAGGTCTGGCCGAGTTCCCGCACGATACTCTTGGCCCTCTCGCGGGCTTTCCGGCAGTCTTCCTTGAGGGCCTCGTCGGCCTCGTCCCTCCCCACCCGGGGCAGGGTGCCGAACTCCCCGGCCGCCCTGACGGCCTCGACGACGGCCTTCCAGCTGCCGGAGTCGCAGGCCGCCGCGGCCTCCTCCAGCCGGCTGATGTCCGCGTCGAGGACGGCACCGTAGGCGGTCGGCCCACCGTCGCGTGCGGCCAGGCTGCGGGCCAGGTGGAGGCTTTCGAGGGCCTCGAGGAGGCGCAGTCGGACGCCTTCCAGGGCCCGGCGTCCGAACTCGAGGTCCAGCACGCGGACCCCCTCGGGGGGGCGGAAGGCCTCCGCCGCGCGTCTGAGCCAGCCGGCCGGGTCAGGGTCGTTGCGGGCGAGCCCGTGCACCCGGAGGACGAGGCGGGCCAGGCTCTCGTCGCCGCGCTCGGTGCCGTAGGCTTCGACCAGCCCGAGGAACCCGGGGTCGCCGGCGGCATAGAGGCTTTCGAAGACCTCTTCGAGCACCTCCTCCCGCAGGAGGGAGGCCTCCTCCTCGCTCAAGACCTCGAAGGCCGGGTCGAGGCTGAGCCTGTGGAAGTACCTCCGGCAGACGGAAAGACAGAAGGAGTGGATGGTCGAGATGGTGGCCCTCCCGAGGAGGGCGGTCTGTAGGCGCAGACGGTCGGCTTCCCGCATCCCGGTCTGCCCGACGGACCGCTCCAGGGCCGCCAGTCTGTCCCGGAGGGCCCGTCCGATGCGCTCCCGCATCTCATCGGCCGCCGCCTCGGTGAAGGTGACGACGAGCAGGCGGTCGACGTCGACCGCGTCCGGCCCGGTGACGAGATGGATGACACGTTCCACCAGGACCATCGTCTTGCCGGACCCTGCGGCGGCCGAGACGAGGAGGTCCGTCCCGCGGGTGGTCGCGGCGAGCCTCTGGGCCGGCGTGAGTTCAGGCGTCATCGGCCTGCTCCACCCTCTCTCTCATGAGCTTCCAGACCTCGGACACGTCCGGCCAGGGAAGCCGCCGGTAGTCGTCGCCGGCCGTCGGGTCGAAGCGGCACACCGCCCTGTACTCGCACCAGCGGCAGGCGGTCTCGGCGGTTCCCCGCCGGTAGGGCGCGACGGAGACCCGGCCGCGGAGGATGCCCGAGGCGAGGTCGCGGATCCGGAGGCGCGTGAACCGGAGGAGGAGATCCATCTCGTCCCGGGAGAGCAGGCCCTTTGAGGCCTTCGGTGTGCCGTCCTTCCTGAACGACACCGGCAGGATGGCCGGGCCCTTCCCGGGCGAGGCGCCCATGAGCCTGAGGACCTCGGGGTCGCGGAGCGCGAAACCCTTCGCCTGGACCTTCTTGGCGCGTTCCCTTTCGAGGTCCTCGTCTTCGAGAGGACCCCTGGCCGACACCACCGGGTCGGTGACGGGGAAGAAGAAGGCCCCGGCGGGGACAGGGGGGGCCCTCCGGGGGCCCTCGGACCCCTCGGCGCCCGTCGCCGGGCCTGGTCCTTCCTCCCAGCGCACGGTGGGGTCTGTGGCGGCCAGAAGGTATGTGGGGAGCTGGATGTCCAGGCCGTGGTAGGTGCGGCGGAGGTCGTAGGAGCGCCCGCCGGACTTGAAGTCGATGACCCTCGCGTAAAGGCGCCCGGCCTTCGGGGCCCCCTCGAGGCGGTCGACGAACCCCCTCAGCCATAGTCCGGCCGCCCGGAGGGAGAACCTGGCCTCGACCCCGGTGGGACGGAAGGAGCCTCGCCGGGCGTGTTCGGCCAGCACCTCGACCGTGCGGGCCACGGTCCGGCGGAGGCGCCCGGCGAGGTGCCTGTACCGGGCCCGGCTGGTCAGGACCTCGCTCTCGAGGCGGGGCTCGACTTCGTCCACGGCCCGCCGGAGCCGGTCGGAGACCTCGGTCTGGGTGAGGTCCGCCAGGTCCGCCCCGTCGGCCAGGAGGCCCTTCGTGAAGAGGCTCAGGACGGCATGGTAGTAGCTGCCGATCTCGGGGGCCTTGAGCTGTTGGCACGGCCTCGGCTCGAGGCCGAGGCCGGCCGAGGCGAAATGGCGGAAGGGGCAGCCCGCGTAGGCCTCGAGCCGGGAGACGCTCACCCGCACCGGGTCACCGTATATCCTCGCGGCAAGGTCCGGCTCGAGCGGTCCGGCCCGGTTGACATACCCGACCGAGCGGAGGGCCGTGCGGGTCCTTTCGAGGCGGGCCGGGTCGCCGACGAGCCAGTTGTAGACCTCCAGCCACCGGCGGTCGACCGGAGAGGTCGGTTCGGAGGAGGGCCCCGGTGGGGCTTCCCGGCGGCCCGGGGCGCCGACAGACCGGTCCTTCTTGAGACGGGAGAGGGCGCGGGTGACCGAACTCAGGGCCTCGGTCTCGGAGGAGAGCTCCTCAGGGCGGGACTCCAGGCCCGAGGGCCGCTCGGTGAGCCCTGGGAAAAGAGCCTTCAGGCGGGCGACCAGCGGGGAAGGGGTGAGGGCCCTGCCGTCGTCGTCCGCCCGCGCGTAGCTGACCCAGAGTCTCTCGGAGGGCCGGGTCAGGGCGACGTAGACGAGATAGTCCTCTGTGAGGGCCTTCTCCCGGCTGGAGGGGGCGAGGTCCATGCCCAGTCCGGCCAACTCGTCCCGCTCCTGGTCGCTGAACACCTGGTCCTCGACGGAGACGGCCGGGAAGACACCCTCGTTGGCACCGAGGACGAAGCAGGCCCTTATGTCCGGGTGCCGGGTACGGTCCACGGCCCCGACGAGGACCTGGTCGAGACCGGGCGGGACGAGGCCCGGCTCGAGGGTCTCGAGTCCCGCCTCGAGGATGCGGGAGAACTCGGTGATGTCCACCGCTTCGCCGCCGAGGTTCTCGACCATCTGGTCGAGGAGGCCGACCACCCCCTCGAGGACCCGCTCGTGCTCCTGGGCGAGGTCCGGCCGTCCGGCCCGGAGGGCCTCGCGGTGCCAGCGCTCCAGCGTGGCGGGGATGTCGAGGGTCTCCAGGAGGTTCCACAGGGCGGCGGCGAGCTCGCGGACCGGCCGCCGCCGGCCGCCGGACCCTACCTC
>CAJXZV010000136.1 GCA_913063835.1 uncultured Eubacteriales bacterium | reverse complement strand
TCACGTTCGGTCCGGACCTTGTTGCCGACCACGCGGACCTCTCCCACGCCGAGGTCACGTCCCAGCCGGACCATCGTCGCGGCGCTGTCCGCGCTGACGCGGGTCGGTTCGGTGACCACGAGCAGGAGGTCGACACCCCTCGCCGTGCCGCGCGTGAGATGCTCGATACCGGCCCCGAAGTCCAGGACGACAAGGTCTTCGCGCTTGAGCACGAGAGCGCTGACCAGCGCCTTGAGGAAGGCGTTCTCCCTGCAGTAGCACTGCGTGCCGGCCGCCTTAACACCCCCCATCCTGAAGAGGGATATGTCGCCCACCCGGACCCGGTAGCGGTCCAGGATGTCGTCCACGTCGGGGTTGAGAACCAGGAACGCACCCTTGCCGGTGCGCTCCTCGACCAGGTCCTTCATCTCCACGATCGGGGTGAGTCTCCGGAGGATGGACGAAGGAAGGCCGAGACTGGCTCCGAGATTGGAGTCCGGGTCGGCGTCCACGGCGAAGACGCGGTGTCCCTTCTCCGCGAAGAGCTTGACCAGTGCGGCGGCGATGGTCGTCTTGCCGACCCCGCCTTTTCCGGCCAGGGCTAGCTTCATGGGCTCTCGCCTCAGTCCAGTAAGTTGTACGCTGTCAGGAAGCTTTCCTTTGGTGGAATGTTCCGAATTCACCTGGATTCTCGGCTCAGAGCGGGCGTTCGTGGGACTTATGGCCGAGTTTTCAGTGAATACTCCGTCTGAGGCGGCCGGGCTCGGTCACGCCCTCTTTGGGACATCGCCAGGCCTTCGCACGGCCCGGCGGCCTGCGCGCTCAGGACGGCTCGAGCGTGCCGGGCCTCCGGGCTCCCGCGCCCCCCGCCGCCGCACGTGCGGCGTAGAGGGCCTCGGCCGCGGCGACGACAAGGTCCTCGGTGTCGAGGTAGTGCGGCGCCGAACGGTCGAAAAGAATCTGCCCCGAGGGCGGGACCTCGTCGTCCCCCTGCCATATCACGAAACAGATGGGAAGTCTCTCGAAGACCCTCACCGAGGCGGAGGCGTGCCCGAACTCCTCGCGGCGCCCCCCGAGGCTCTCGAGGGCCCGGACCAGGCTCCCGGGCTCACGGCCGAAGATACCGACCATCGGGCGGATGGTCCGGTTCGTGAAGGGCGAGACGTAGATCTGCCCGCCGGGCAGCTCGCGGAAGGCTATCCACTCCCCGGAGAGAGGCACGCCGGTGGCCTTCGCCAGGTAATGGACGATGAGGATGCTGGCCGTCAAGAGGGCCTGGCCCGACGGGGCGGGAGGCGCCCCCGAGGCGCCGGGAAGAGGCTCGAGCGGCGTGACTTCCCCGTCGGGATAAGACACACGGTAGAGGCGTCCGAGGAAGGGAAGCTCGAAGGCGGACGCGGCCCGGTCGAACCGGCAGGCCGCGCGCTGGGCTATGCCCTCCGGGTCTGAAAGCTCCGCCAGCATCTCGCACGCGCGCCGGTAGGCGACAACGTAGTTGCTCTGGCTCACGGCACCGCTCCGTCCCCGGCCACGTGTTGTGACCTCTCCTGGATTGTAGGTGCTACGGGCGGCGGCGTCAACCGGCCGCCTCCCCCGCCGGCAACCGTCCCAGGAGGTCGGCCAGGCGCCCGAGGCCCAGGCCTTCCAGGACCTCGCGGCGGGCCCGCCCGTTCTCATCGAGCCCCCGGGCCTCACGCCATTCCTCGAGCATGAGCTCGATGTCGGGGACGGAGCCGGCGGCCCCGCCTTCCTCCAGGGGCTCCAGGAACCGCGGCGGGAGGACGTCGTCGGCCGAGGTCACCCCATAGAGGTTGCCGATGCCGCGCTTGAGGTGCCAGATGCGGGCCCCGGTCTCGAGGAGGTCCTCCAGGCTCAGGCCGAAGCCGGTCACGGCCTCGAGGGCCGCACAGAGGTCTTCCGCGCCGTAGACGGCCCCTCCGAGCTGGCAGACGACCGCGGCCTGGCCGAAGACACACCCCAGGTCCTCGACCGCCTTCTCCTGGGCCCCCTTGCCGCTCGACGACTGCTGGACCCCGTCGGGGTCGATGCAGGCCTCCGGCGCGCTGAAGCCCGTGTGCTCCGCGTTGTACATCAGGGAGGCCATGTGGCAGGCGCCCCGCGTGGAGACGGCGTAGGCCACGGCCATCCCGTGAGCCGCCCGCGGGTCGTGGGCCGGGGCCTCGAGCCTCTTGACCGTCGTCAGGAAGGCCCGGGCCTCGGGCCGGCCGATTCTCTCGGCCAGGGCCGCGCTTCCCTCGGCCAGGACGTCGCCTGCGCCGCGGCGGAAGGCCACGTCCTCGAGGAGGGTGAGCATGCGCTCGGCGTCACCCCAGGCCCCCTTCAGGCGCTCGGCCTCGTCGGGGCCCAGGACCCCGTCGAGGAGGCCGCGGTCGGCGGCCTCGTAGGCGTAGCCTAGGGTGATACCCGCGGAGATGGTATCGAGTCCCAGCCGGTTGCACGTCTCACCGGCCACCAGGAGGGCGGGAAGGTCGCTGATCTGGAGGTTCGGGCCGAGACAGGCCAGGGACTCGTACTCCGCGCCCGGGGCGCCTTCGAGCTCCCGGCCGTAGGCCCTCACGGTGACCTTTCGCTTGCAGGCTATCGGACAGGCGTAGCAGGTGCCCGTCCCTGTCAGGTACTCGCTGTAGCCGCCCACGCCGACTTTCTCGAGTCCCTCGGGCCACTCGCCGAGCGTCCAGTTCTTCAGCGGAACGTCGCCGATGAGTCCCCCGAGGTCCATACCCATGACCGTGCCCGCCTCACCGAGACTGCGCGTGACCATGTTCTCTTTCGCCCGCTCCACGAGGGTGCTGACCAGCTCCCCCAGGGCCCCGGGGTCGGCCGCCGGGACCTCCGCCCCGGTGCGGCCCCTCACCACGACTGCCTTCAGGTTCTTGGACCCCATGACCGCTCCGAGGCCCGTGCGCCCGGCCACGTGGTGTTTGCCCGCCACGATGGCCGCGTACTTCACGAGGTTCTCCCCGGCGGGCCCGACGGCCATGACCCGGGGCCGTCGGCCGCCGGAGCCTCCCCGGTGCCTGGCGGTGAGGATGTCGTCGGTCTCGTAGCTGTCCTTCCCCCAGAGCTCGCCGGCCGGCTCGAGAGTGACCCGGCCGTCGCCGATGAGGAGGTAGACGGGCTCGGAGGCCCGCCCCGTCACGATGACGCCGTCATAGCCGGCGAACCTGAGCTCGGCCCCGAAGAAGCCCCCCACGTTGGCCTCACCCCAGATGCCGGTGAGCGGCGACCTGGCCGAGACGGTCCAGCGCGAGGCGGCCGGCAGGCGGTTGACGACAAAGGGCAGCACGTCCGCGCCCTGCGAATAGCCGATCAGCAGCGCGCGGCTCTTCTTCCAGCGCGCGGAGTAGAAGCGCACCAGACGGTCGATGTCGGCCGCGGTGGAGGCTGGCGTACGCGACGTCCAGAAGTAGCGCAGCGAATCGACGCCGACCACCGGCACGCCCGCCTTGGACAGCGCGCCGGCCACTTCCTTGTCGAGCCCGGCCCAGCCACCGTCGCCCGACAGCAGCACGGCAAACAGCTCCGACGATGTGCCCGGCTGGGCGGCCACCTCGATCACGGGCAGGTCCGACACCGCGGCGGGCGGCGGCGGGGGGAGTGGCTTGCGCTGGGCGTTGAGCTTGGCGAAGGCGGCCTTGAACGGCGCGGTTTCCGTCACCGGCACTGCGTTGGCGTTACCTGACGCGGCCGGCAGCGCCACCGACTGCGCACCGGAAATCGTGTCGATGAAGGTTTGCGTGGCACGCGCCTCGCACAGCGGGCCGGAGCGGTGCGCATACGAGGTGAGCGTGCTGGACTGCAGCGCCACCCACGGCGCCGAGAGCTTGGTGGCCGGCAGCAGCACCACGCCGGCATTGTCGGCCGGCTTGGTGCGCTTGGCAGTGGTGCGGCTCTCGCTCTTGCGGCGGCTGAAGTGCACGCCCTCGCCCTTGCACAGCGGCTTGCGCAGCTCCAGCACCGGGCAGAACTCGATCGACATGGCAGCGGCAAAGATGTTCGGGCGTGCCTGCGCAATCATCGCGTAGGCCAGCGCGCCGCCTTCGTTGTCACCGACGAGGATGGGCGGGTAGTAGCCCGGCACCTTCTCGTACGCCTGCAGGAAGCGGCTGAAGTTTTCCAGATCGCCATCGGGGAAGGCGCAATCGCCCAGGTCTGCCTCCAGGCTGGCGAACAGCGCGGGCGTCGACAGCCCGGCCACCAGCGCGCCCTGTGCCGCCAGCCCTTGCGCCATGCGCGAGGTGGCGGGGGTCCAGCCCAGGTCGCCGGAGAGCATCAGCACCACGGATTGGACCTCGCCGCGGGGCTTGTAGACCGGCACGTCGCGGAAGCGCCAGTGCGAGACGAATTCCACTGCGCCAGGCGCGGCAGCGCTCGAGGGCGGGGCCACCACGGGCAGCGCCAGCACGCCGCCGTTGAGCGCCTTGTTGGCGGTCACGGCGGGGGCGCTCATC
>CAJXZV010000135.1 GCA_913063835.1 uncultured Eubacteriales bacterium | reverse complement strand
GCCGGCTCACCCGTGCTTCACGGGCGCCTCACCCGCGCGCTTTGCCGTCGCTTTCCGTCCACGGCTTGATGTCGAGGACGGGCGAGCCCGGCCGGGCGTCGAGCCCGTCCACGAGGAGACGGCCCTCGCGCCGCTCGAGGAGGCGGACGAGGGTCCAGCCGATGGGGTTGGGCCGGGCCGGGCTCCGCAGGGCGAACACGCCGCGCTCCGGCTGGCTCCGGTCCCCCATGGGGTGGGCCTTGAGCCGTCCCCGTTCCTCCTTGGGAAGCTCGTGCATCCAGTAGGCGACCCATATGTGGGAGTCGGCCTCGAGACCCTCCAGTGCCTGGAGGTACCTCGGGAAGACGGCTATCTCCGCCAGACGGGGGAAGTCCGGCGGGGCCTCGTCCGAGACCTCGGCCACGCGGGTCACCTCGCCGACGGCCTCCACCCAGAAGGTACCAGGTGTCGAGGGGCAGACCCTCCGGAGGTAGTCGTAGACCGCACGGTGGAGAGCCTCCGCCCCGAGGTTGGAGCAGTGCTCCTTCGGGTCGGGGAGGCCGCCGAGCGCGCGGAGGACGTCCTCGTTCCTGATGCGGAGGGCGTCGTCAAGGGTCCTGCCCTTGGCCATCTCGGTGAGCGCGCTCCCGCAGGCCACCGCCGAGGGACAGCCGTAGACCTGGAAGCGGATGTCGTCTATCCGGCCGCCTTCGACCTTGATGTAGACCCAGAAGGCGTCCCCGCACCCCGGGTCGCCGTACTCGCCGACACCGTCGGGGTCGTCGAGCCGGCCGAGGTTCCTCGGGTTCTGGAAATGGTCGATGACCTTCTCGCCGTAGTCCAAGGTCAGATGATGCCCATCTCCCGCCCGATGCGGCCGAAGGCGTCGAGGGCGAAGTCGAGGTCTTCCCGGGTGTGCGCGGCGGAGATCATCACCCGTATGCGGGCCGTCCCGCGCGGGACCGTGGGGAACCCGATGGCCTGGGCGAAGATGCCGGCCTCGAGGAGGGCCCGGCTGAAGTCGCGGGCGCGGTCGGCCTCCCCGATGATGACCGGGGTTATCGGGGTCTGGGTCTTCCCCGTGTCGAAGCCGAGCCTTCGCATCTCGCCCTGGAAGTAGCGGGCGTTGTCCCAGAGCCGGGAGACCAGCTCGTCGTCTGCCTCGAGGATGCGGACGGCCTCGATGTTGGCCGCGGCCTCGGGCGGGGTGAGCGAGGACGAGAAGAGGAAGGGCCGCGCGCGCTGCTTCAGGAGGTCGATGAGTTCGGCCGGCCCGGCGACGAACCCGCCCACACAGCCGAAGGCCTTCGACAGGGTGCCGACCTCCACGTCGATTTGGCCGTGGAGGTCGAAGTGGTCGACGATGCCCCGCCCGTGCGAGCCGAGGACGCCTTCGCCGTGGGCGTCGTCGACCATCGAGATGCAGCCGTACTTCCGGGCCAGTTCGGCCACGCCGGGAAGGTCGGCCAGGTCGCCGTCCATGCTGAAGACGCCGTCGGTCACGATGAGCTTGCGGCCGGGTCTGTCGGCGTCGGCCTTGAGCATGTCCTCGAGGGCGTCGAGGTCGAGGTGCGGGTAGGGCTTGATCTCGGCCCGGCTGAGCCGGCAGCCGTCGATGATGCTGGCATGGTTGAGCTCGTCACTGTAGATGATGTCCCCACGTCCGACCAGGACGGGGATTGTCCCCAGGTTGGCGTTGAACCCCGACTGGAAGACGATGGTGGCCTCCGCCTTCTTGAAGCGAGCCAGCTCCCGCTCGAGCTCGTCGTGGATGGACATCGTCCCGGCGATGGTCCTCACCGCTCCCGGCCCGACCCCGTACCGGTCGACCGCACGCTTGGCGGCCTCCTTCAGGCGCGGGTCGGCCGCGAAGCCCAGGTAGTTGTTAGAGCACATGTTGAGCAGGCGCCGTCCGCCGATGACGACCCAGGCCCCCTGTTCGCTCTCCAGGGTCCGGATCTCGTTGTAGAGGCTCGTCTCGTGGAGCCTTCCGAGTTCCTCCTCGACAAAGGCCAGCGTGTTCCCAGACACGGCCATCCCTCCGCTCATCGAGTATTCCACCCACACCTTCTCCATCGTACGGGACGTTTCCTTGGCCTGACCGGCCTTGCGTGACTCCTGCGGAACACCGGTGCCGCGAGTCCCTCGGGGCCCGGTTCGGGCGCCGGCGGCATCCCCCGCCGCGCGGCGCCAGGGACACGCCGTGACACCCCCGGGCGGCCCGGAGGAGGCCGGGGCGATGCAGCCGCCCCCACCGAAGGAAGAGCCTGCGGCCTGTCGAAGGTCCCCGCGGGTAGGAGCCAGGCGGAAGTCAGGGCGGAGGGGGGCGGGAGGTGTGCCGGGTGGCTGACGGTTTCACCCCGCCGGTCGGGGGCGTCAGGCTGGCCTACTCCGTGCGCGGGAGCGGGCCCCCGGTCCTTATGGTCATGGGCCTGGGTGTCGGACGATGGGGCTGGGACCGCCAGGTCCGCGTCTTCTCGCGCCACTTCCGGGTCATAACCTACGACCACCGCGGGACCGGAGAGAGCTCCCTGCCCGACGGGGACTACGGCATGGAGGAGCTTATCGGAGACGCCCTGCGGCTCCTCGACTTCCTGGGCGTCGAGAGGGCGCACGTGGTGGGCGTCTCGATGGGTGGCCAGATTGCCCAGACCCTGGCCATCGAACGGCCCCAGCGGGTCGACCGCCTGGTCCTGTGTTCGACGTCCTGCGGCGGCCCGGCCGCCGCCCGTCCCGACCCCGAGCTGTGGCGGGACCTGCTGAGACTCCGGGAGCTGCCCTCCGAGCGGGCCGTCGAGGTCGCCCTGCGGGCCTTCTTCGGGCCGGACTTCCGCCGGGAGCACCCCCGCCTGGCGGCCGCGGTCGTCCGGAGACACCTCGCCTCGGGAACGCCGCCCCGGACGTTCCTCCTGCAGGGCCGGGCGTGCGCCCGGTTCGACGAGAGCGCCCGGGTCGGACGTATCAGGGCGCCGACCCTGGTCTGCCACGGGACGGCCGACGCTCTCTGCCCCGTCGAGAACGCCAGGCTTCTGGCCTCCCTTATCCCAGGGGCCCGGCTCGTCCTCTACGAGGGTGCCGGCCACAGTCCCATAATCGAACGGGCCCGGGAGTTCAACCGGGACGTCATCGGTTTCCTGCGAGGGTGAGGGGCCTCACTCCGGAGTCGGAAGACCGAGGCGCCGCGGGTAGCAGCCGGCAGCCAGCCCGGCCGGGCCTAGTTGAGCCTCTCGACCCTGGGCTCCAGTCCGGCCCTCTCGATGAGGTCGTAGTAGTCTTTCTCGGTGAGTTCCTCCGGTCGCTTGCCCGAGATGGCCACGAGCAGGGCCTCGATGACGTTGGTGGCGAAGGAGCGGCCCTGCATCTCCGGGGTCGTCGTGACCAGCCAGGCCACTCCGCGTTCCTTGAGCTCGGCCACGTCGGCGTCTGTGACGGTGTTGGTGAGGATGACCTTGCCGTCGAGGCGGTCGGGGATGTAGCGGTGGATGAAGTGGTAGTCGCCGGCGATGATGTCGGCCCACTCGTAGACATCCCTGAACTTGGGCTTGGGCTTCTTCTGGGCCTCACCGGTCGGGTAGAGGACGCTGATGGGGAGGTTGACGGCTATAGGGGCGATGATGCTGGCCAGGATGTGAAGGCCCCTCAGGGTCCAGATTTTGACCGGCACCTCCAGGACGAACATCAGGTCCCCGAGGAGGATCTTGGCCCCGGCCTCCAGGAAGGCCTCGGCGTGGGAGTACCTGGCGACACCCGAGCAGACCAGGACCTTCCTTCCCTTGACGGGTATGCCGTACACCGGTTCGAGGTCGAGGATGACTTTCCGCTCCAGGGTGTCCTTGACCCCGCCGCCGTCGACGATGGGGGTCTTCTTGGGGACGGCGGCTATCCTCATGGCGTCCTTGAGCATCCACTTCTTCCTGCCCGCGCGGACGTAGAAGTCGATGCCGCCCATGCCGAAGCAGGCCACCTTGCCGTCGAGCTCCCTCAGGAGCTCCTCGGCCTTCTTGATGTCCCCGTCCGTCCCGACCCGTTCGATGAGGAACTTCTCCCCGAGGAACTCCGCCTCCACCTTCTTGTCGCGGGAAGAAGAACCGAGGCTTATGCTCACGACACGCTTCACGGAGGAACCTCCCCCTGGGCCCGCGGCCGTCCGGGTCGAGCCGCTCGCCGCGGGTCGGCCTCACCGGGTAGCCCCGGCCCGTCTGTATACAATGGTGTGCACAGGGTGAGGTTCTCCTCCTAGACCTGTACTTCCTTCCACGCCCCCCGGCGGAAGCGCGCGACCAGGTAGGCGGAGCGGACGACCCAGTCCAGGGCCATGGCCAGCCAGGCTCCGAAGAGTCCCAGGTCCAGGACAAGGACGAAGACCAGCGCGGTGACGAGGCGCACGGCCCAGACGCCGACGGCGGTGATGACGAGGACGGTCCTGGTGTCGCCGGCGCCGCGCAGGGCCCCGCTCATGACGAACCCTACGGCCTCGGG
>CAJXZV010000134.1 GCA_913063835.1 uncultured Eubacteriales bacterium | reverse complement strand
GGCCGTCGGCTACCTCCGCTACCGGGGCGGCCTGAGCGATGTGGACCGGATCAAGCGCCAGCAGAAGTTCCTCGAGGCCCTGAAGCACAAGCTCTTCAGTCTGGGGGCCATCGCGAAGGTCCCGTCGCTCATCGCGGAGATAGCCGACTGCGTCGACACCAACATGACCCCGGGCGAGATGCTCTCGTACGCCCGCCTGGCGATGAAGGTGGAGATGCCCAACGTCAGGATGGACGTCTTGCCGGGAGACATCAGGACCATCGAGGACCCGGGCCGCCCGCCTTTGAGCTACTACGTGGTCCGGGAGGATGAATGCGCCGAACTTGTGGACATCCTCATCTGGGGGGTCGACCGGGAGGCCAACGCGGAGATAACCGTGGAGGTGCTGAACGGGACGGAAGTGCCGGGACTCGCCGGGTTCTTCGCCGCGGAACTGCGCCGGCAGGGCTTTGACGTCGTGTCGGTCGCCGACGCCGACCGGCACGACCTGACCGTGACGGAGATAATCGACCGCTCCCGGGACGACGACAAGCTGAGGCGGCTGTCCCAGGCGGTCCTGAGGTACATGCCCCTGGCCGAACTCGGACGGGCCAGAGCGGTGAGGGGACGGCCGGAGTTCACCGTCATCGTCGGCCAGGATTACGCGGCCTACGTCGAATCCAGAGGCGAGGAGAGCACGGGAGACTAGGAAGAAGGAGGAAGGCCTTTGGAGGTTACCCGGGAGCTGGCCGTCATGGCCACCCAGGCGGCCGAGGAGAGAAAGGCCGAAGACGTCCTCCTGCTGGACCTGAGAGGTCTGACTCTCGTCGCGGATTACTTCCTCATCGCCAGTGCGTCCACCGGGCGCCAGATCAAGGCCATCGCGGAACACCTGGAGGAGACGCTCTCAAAGGCGGGCCTGCGCCTTCTGCACAGAGAGGGTTGGGAGAGTCAGAGATGGGTTCTCCTGGACTTCGGCGGACTCGTCTGTCACATCTTCAACAGGGCTGAACGCGAGTTCTACGGACTCGAGCGGCTCTGGGGTGACGCGAAGAGAGTGGTGCCGGACGGGGAGACGCCGGAGGTGAAGAGAGAATAGAACGGACAGGCATGAACCGCAGTCTCCTCTGTCATCACCTTGACGGGTCGGGAGTCGTTCCGTATAATGAGCGCAGGGCCCGGCAGATGGGCCTTTAAGCATTCTGCTACGAACCCTGTCTACAGCGATGAACGGGAGCAGTAGGCTTCAGGGCTCCTCTCAGAGAGCCGGGTGTGAACGGGTGCGAACCGGCAGGAGCAGGAGGCCGAACTCGCCCGGGAGTGCGCCGGTGAAACGGCACAGTAGCCGGCGACGGCTGGCCTCGTTAACGGCCTTAGAGCGGATGACAAGCTGCAACCGAGTCTTGGTGGGGCCGTAGCTCAGCTGGGAGAGCGCGTGAATGGCATTCACGAGGTCGTGGGTTCGATCCCCATCGGCTCCACCAGTTGATTTTGAAGGCGGCTTGGTCAATTAGGGTGGTACCGCGGGAAGTCTTCGAGCTTCTCGTCCCTTGGGGCGGGAAGCCTTTTTTTATTCCCTTGTTGGTCGGCATGCTTCGCCCGCCGCCTGTCGGTGTGGCCTGGACGGGGGCCCGGGAGGCGGCGGCGCGCGGGGGAGGCGAGGGAGACCGCATGCAGGAGCACTACGATTTCCGCCGCATCGAGAAGAAGTGGCAGGATGATTGGGACCGGCGGCAGGCCTTCGAGGTCGAGATGGACCCCGGGAAGCCGAAGTACTACTGTCTGGTCATGTTCCCGTACCCTTCGGGTGAGATCCATATGGGGCACTGCCGGGTCTACACCATCGGGGACGTGACGGCGCGCTACAAGCGCATGCACGGGTACAACGTCCTGCACCCGATGGGCTGGGACGCCTTCGGCCTCCCAGCCGAGAACGCCGCCATCAAGCACGGCAAGCACCCCAAGGACTGGACCGAGGCCAACATCGCCCGAATCAAGAGGCAGCTTCACGGCCTCGGCATCGGCTACGACTGGCGCCGTGAGGTCACGGCCTGCTACCCTGACTACTACCGGTGGACGCAGTGGCTGTTCCTGCTGATGTACAGGCGCGGCCTGGCCTACCGGAAGAAGGCCCCTGTCAACTGGTGCCCCGAGTGTGCGACCGTGCTGGCGAACGAGCAGGTCGTCGGAGGTCTGTGCTGGCGGTGCGACACCCCGGTGGTGAAGAAGGAGCTGGAGCAGTGGTTCTTCCGCATCACCGCCTACGCCGACCGCCTCCTGGACGACCTGGCCCTCCTGGAGGGCTGGCCGGAACGGGTCCGCGTGATGCAGGAGAACTGGATCGGACGGAGTCACGGGGCCTACATCGACTTCCCCTTGGTGCCGCCGGCGGGGACGCGCCCCGGTGCGGAGGCTCGGACCGGCGATGCCCGGCGGGTCGGCGCGACCGCGGCGGATGAAGGCCGCGTCCGGGTCTTCACCACCCGCCAGGACACCCTCTTCGGCGCGACCTACATGGTTGTGGCTCCGGAACATCCCCTGGTCGAGCGGGCCATCAGGGAGGCCGACCCGGCCCGGGCGGAGGAGCTCCGCCGCTTCAGGGAGAGGGCGCGGGACCTCTCGGAGATAGACCGCACCAGCGACCCGGCCAAGGAGGGACTCTTCACCGGCCTTTACTGCCTCAACCCGGGGACGGGCGAGCGGATTCCGGTCTGGACGGCCGACTACGTCCTCATGGAGTACGGGACAGGGGCCGTGATGGGCGTCCCGGCCCACGACCAGCGGGACTTCGAGTTCGCGCGGAAGTACGGCCTGCCGGTGAGGGTCGTCATCAAGGGACCGGACAGCCCTGACCTCGCGGAGGAGATGACTGAGGCCTACGAAGGCGAAGGAGTGATGGTCGACTCCGGGCCCTTCAGCGGGACGCCGAGCGAGGAGGGGCGGCGCAAGGTCGCCCAGTGGCTGGAGAGGGAAGGACTGGGCAAGGCCACGACCATCTACCGGCTGCGTGACTGGCTGATCTCCCGCCAGCGCTACTGGGGGGCGCCGATACCCATCGTCTACTGCGACAGGTGCGGCGTCGTCCCGGTCCCCGAGGACCAGCTCCCGGTGACCCTGCCGCATGTGGTCGATTTCACCCCCGGTGAGTCGCCGCTCGCCCGGGTCAAGGAGTTCGTCGAGACGACCTGCCCCGACTGCGGCGGGCCGGCCCGCCGGGAGACGGACACCATGGACACCTTCGTGTGCTCGTCATGGTACTACCTCCGCTACACGTCTCCGGGTTGCGAGAAAGCGCCCTTCGACAAGGAGGCCGTCGACTACTGGATGCCCGTCGACCAGTACATCGGCGGTATAGAGCACGCCGTCCTCCACCTCCTCTACTCGCGGTTCTTCACCAAGGTCCTCCACGACGCGGGGATGCTGAGGCCGGTCGAGCCCTTCGCCAACCTTCTGGCCCAGGGCATGGTCACCAAGGACGGGGCGGCCATGTCCAAGTCCAAGGGGAACATCGTCTCCCCGGACGAGATGGCGGAGAGGTACGGGGCCGACACGGCCCGGGTGTTCGTGCTCTTCGCCGCCCCGCCGGAAAAGGACTTCGAGTGGACCGACGCCGGCGTCCAGGGGACGTTCCGCTTCCTGCGCCGCGTGTGGCGCATCGTCTACGACCTGCGGGAGCTGGCCGCGAAGGCTCCGCCGGGCTCGGTCGTGCCGCCGGCGGAGACCGCGGCCGGAGGCGGAGGCCTGGACGACCCGAACAGGGCCCTGCTCAGGTCGGCCCACCGGATGGTCAAGAAGATGACCCTCGACATCGACCGACGCTTCAACTTCAACACGGCGATAGCCGCCGCGATGGAGATGCTGAACGACTTCTACCGCTACGTGGAGAACGTCCCCGAGGCCGAGCGCTCGCCGGCGGCGGTCCGGGAGGCCCTGGAGAAGCTCGTCCTCTGCCTGGCTCCGTTCGCGCCCCACATCACCGAGGAGCTGTGGCGCGAGCTCGGCCACGAGGGCAGTGTGCATGACGAGAGGTGGCCGGAGTGGGACGAGGCCTACGTCGAGACCGAGGAGGTCGAGGTCGCCGTCCAGGTCAACGGCAGGCTGCGGGACCGGATGGTCGTGCCCAAGGGGGCCGGGGAGGAGGAGCTCCGTGAGAAGGCTCTGGCCTGCGCGCGCGTCGGGCCCTTCGTGGAGGGGAAGGAAGTCGTCAAGGTCGTGGTGGTTCCCGACCGTCTGGTGAACATCGTCGTCAGGTAGGCGGAAAATGCGGGGGCCGGCGCCCGGAGACGACCGGCTTCACCGGAGGGGACGTCCCCCGCCTGACGAATGACCCGCCCCCAGCCTCACCCGCAGGGAAGCCGGGTGGGGCCGGGGGCGGTCTCATTGGTCGGACTCAGCGCGGAGGAGCGGCTGGTGATCATGCTCCTGGCGGGCCTGGCCCTGGCCGGAGGGGCCCTTCTCTGGTGGCAGGGCCACGCCGCGGGCAGGCTCGCCTGGGAGGAGGCGGTCCCGGCCGGAGCCGGGGCGGACGGGGCGGTGGGGACGGGG
>CAJXZV010000133.1 GCA_913063835.1 uncultured Eubacteriales bacterium | reverse complement strand
CGGCGCTGAGGTCCCCCAAGGAGACACCGCCCAGGAACTCGTCCGACCCCGCCCGCAGGGCGGAGCCGGGGACGAGCACAGGCCGCCCGCGGGCGGCCTTCCTCGTGGCTTCGAGGACGTCCCTTCCCGCCAGGAGGCCGGCCACCGTCACCGAGGGACCGAGGAACTCGTTCCGCACCTCGACGACCTCGCCTTCGACGCCGAGCCTCTCCGAGACGGCCTCCACCGCCCGTTCCACGTAGGGGCGGGCGAGCGTGCCGGTGACGACGACGAACCCCTCGGCGGCGGCGGCGCCCACGGCCGGCCCCCTTCCCTGCCTGACCCGGGCGAGGTCGTCGAGGAAGAGCCGGACGAGCCCGATCCCGTTCTCTAGTTGTGGGAAGCCGCGGTAGAAGCGGGCTCCGGGGACCGGGCTGCCCGTGACCACCAGAAGCTCGTCGGCAGGGAAGACGAAGCCGTCCGTCTGCCGGTGCCACCGGAAGAGGGTCTCCAGGAGGGCCCGGCACTCGGCGGGCGTGAGCCTCCTCACCGGGCCCGACGGCGGCCCGAAGCGGGTCAGACCGACAGGCACGACCCCGACGGACTCGACCTCCGGCCTCAGCGAAGCCAGGTCCTCAAGCGACCGCTCGAGGTGCGGGCCGTCGTTCAGGCCGGGGCACACGACGATCTGCGTGTGGACCGACACGCCGGCCCGGATGAGCCGGCGGAGGTCGTCCATGACGGCGGCCGCCCTGGGGTTTCCCATGAGACGGGCCCGCAGGGCCGGTTCTGTGCTGTGGACCGAGACGTAGAGGGGACTGAGGCGCATGGCCTCGATACGGGCGAGGTCCTCCGGGGTCAGGTTCGTCAAGGTGATGAAGTTGCCGTGCAGGAAGGAGAGGCGGTAGTCGTCGTCCTTCACGTAGAGGGCCGGGCGGAGGCCGGGGGGCAGGCGGTCCACGAAGCAGAAGACACACTTGTTCGTGCAGGTCCTCACCTGTGGGGGGTCACCGAAGATGTCCGCGGTGAAGACGAGGCCGAGGTCCTCGTCAGGGTCCTTCTCGACCTCGTAGATGACGTCCTCCCCGCAGGACCTGATGACCCGGAGTTCCACGAGCGGTTCGGCGGTCAGGTAGCGGTAGTCGATGTAGTCCCGGAGGGGAGAGCCGTTGACCTCGCAGAGGCGGTCTCCCGGCCGGAGTCCGAGTTCAGCCGCGATGGAGCCGGGGCGGACGTTCGCGACCACCGCTCCGGACAGACTCCCGCGTCCCACTTCCGCCACCCTCCCGGAGCGCCCGGACCCCGGACCCGAGGCTCGACCACCATCTTAACCACCCCGGGAAGGGACCGTCAAGGAAGAGCCGCCCCGCCGGCGCCTTACCTCCGCGCGGGTCTCCTCGACCAGGGACACCAGCCGGTCGTAGGCCCGTTGCACGCCCCAGGCCGCGAGGAGTCGCCCGAGCGGGACCAGACCGAGACGCCGCGAGAGGGTGCCGCCGACCCTGATGGCCCACGTGGCCCGGGGCAGGGCGTCGACGAAGAAGTAATCCCGCGCACAGACCCCCTTGAGCTCCAGGAAGGAGGTCACCGCCCGCTTGACGACGGTCTTCCCGGGACCGAAGCCGATGACCAGCACGTCCTCGCCGTCCGGCCCCCGGCCGTACGGGAAGGCCAGGCCGATGTCTTCCGTGGGCACACGGTCGAAGAGCGGCAGGCCGACGATGTCCCTCACCCGCGGGGTCCGGCGCGGGTCCAGGCGTCCCGTGTGGAGGGCGGCGGCCGCGACCGAGGTGTGCGTCCCGCCGTAACAGTTGTAGAAGACCTTCACCCGCCCTCAGGCCGCCCCTCCATCCCGGCCAGGGTGCGCCTCACGAGGGCGACGAGCTCCGGGTAGGCCTTCCGGGTCCCGTGCACCACCAGCGGACGCCCTAGACGCCTGAGACCTGCCGCCCGGCTGAGGAGCGCCCCGACACGCATGTACCAGTTCGCACACGGCAGGGTATCGACGAACAGGACCTCCCCCGGCGCCCACACCCCCATCTCGCGGGCCACGACCTCCACCGCCCGCCGCAGCACCCGGAAGACGTTCCGACGTCCCAGCACGCAGACCTTCGTCCCCCGGGAGTCCACACCCATGCACCGGATCCTCCCGTGGTCGGCCGGCTCCTCCCGACCGAACCAGCGGACGGCCCACAGCTCGTCGGCGGTCGGGACGCGGTCCGCCGGCAGGAGCCCGAGGTGCACCGCCGCACACACCACCGACGCGTGGGCCCCGCCGTGGCAGTGGTATATGACGAGCAAGTCGCCCCTCCTAGTGGCGCACGAGGACGTAGGTCCCGTTCTCCAGGTCGTGGACCTGGACATCCATTATCCGGCTCAGGTATGTGGCTATCTTCTCGCGCTCCTCCGGTCCTGAGGCCACGAAGACCGGAGCGCCCCCTCCCCGGACCTTCTCCGGGTCCAGGGTGACCACGGCCACGATCGTCTCCCCCTCACGCTGGGCCAAGAGCTTCCCCTCCCGCAGACGCCCTAGTCCGCCGCCCTCCGCCCCGGCTTCGTCGCCAGCGGCCGCGTGCGTGCGCCCTCGATGACGGGGACGGAACGCACCGCGTCCAGGAGCGGCCCCACGTCCTGCTCCACGGGCACGATGGCCATGGCCGCCCTCCCGGTCTCAAGGTCCAGACGCACGAGCGGGGTGAACTCGGGCGTCCCGATGTCCTTCCTCAGGCCCATGATGGCCGCCGTGTCGTGGGCGATGGCCTGACGCTGCCCGAGATTGGCCAAGGTGGCCCGGGCGTCGTCGTCCTTGGGCTCGATGACGACCCCGATCCCGTGCCTCTCGTAGGCCTCACGGCCCTCCGCCAGACCTATCTCCATGATGAGGATGTCGTCCACGTAAAGGAGCGTGTCGCGGAAGTGCAGGCGCCCCTCCCTCACCCTGCATATGGCCCCGACCGGCCGACGGTCCAGGCCCCTCTTGCCGTAGAGCACGACCCCGAGGCCGGCCGTCGAGCCCGCCAGGGCCGCCGCAGGCCACGGCATGACCTCTGAAGCCGCCCCGAGGTAGGCCACCGTGCTGGCCGTCATGGCGGCGAAGATGGTGAGGTAGTTCCGGGCCTCGAAGACCTTGGCGATATCCTCCACGTAGCCGGCGCCGCGCCGCACGAGCTGGGTCTCTTCCAGGCGGTCGAGCGTCCTCCGTTCGAGGTCGCGTATCTCGCGGAACTGCTGGGCCACGAGCACCAGGAAGGTGACGGCGGTGAACTCCTTCTCGATGAAGGCCGGGACCACGGCCGCGCCGGTGAAGGCGGCGATGACCCCGAGGGCCAGATGGCTGGCGTACCCGTGCGGGTAACTGGGATACTGCCGGTAGTCGGTCCGCAGCATGGCCAGCCTGGCCAGGGACCCGAGGACCACCCCGGTGATCACGGCCACCCAGAAAGGCACCCCGGACGCTCCCCGCCCCTAACGCCGTCCCCGCCGGCCCAGGTAGGTGGCGAACTCCTCGCCGAGGCCCTTGAGCTTGTCCCAGGCCCTCCGCCAGTCCCCGCCCACGGCGACATAGAGCCACAGCAGGCCGCCGCCAACCGCGACCAGGAGGATGAGCCCTATGGCCCGCAGGACCGCCGGGCCGGCCGTCCCGCCCCCTCCGGCTCCGATGACCTCGGGGATGATGGAGCCCAGCATGGCCACGGCTTCCTCGGCGTCCTCGCGGCGGTTCGTGTGGGCTCCGACCTCGAGGAGGAGAGCGCGGCTGGAGAGGTCCTGGTTGAACTTGCCGCCCGTCCGCAGGATGCCCCGGATGAGCCCGGGCATCCGGCGGTCCGCGGCGGCCTTGATGGCCTGGGCGAAGCTCATGTTCGCCTCGGCCTGGGGGTTGGCGCGACCGACGACAAGCATGACCTGTGCTATCTCCCTGCCGTCGACCCGTCCCCGGTAGGCCTCAGGAGGAGCGGCGTCGCGATGCACGTCGAAGACGGCCACCGCGCCCTGCACGAGCTGCATCGCCGTCCGCCTCGACCGGTCGTAGGCCCCGGCGTCGTGGGGCAGGTGGTTGGTCTGACTGTGGGTGACGGTGAAGCCGGCCTTCTCCAGGCTCTCGGCCAGCTCCGCCCCGACCTTGTAGACCCCTCCCCGGCCCGCGGGGTCGCTGTCCGTGCCGTCGGAGGGCACGTAGCACTCGTCGCTGTGGGTGTGGTAGATGCCTATCCGCCGCGCGGCGCCCTGGACCATGGGCACCGCCGCCAGACCGGCCTGGAAATCCTCCACCGCCCTCGACATGTCGAGGGTGCCTTCAAGCCGCGCCACCGCTCTGCGCTCGGCGGCGACGATGCGTTCGATGCGCCACACCTTGTTGTCCTGGTCGATGTACTGGTCCCCCACGTCGAGGACGAACCCGGTCTGGCAGATGATCCTGCCGTCGGGGTCCACGACGGTGAACCACTCGAGCCCCGGCAGTTCGGCCTCAGCCGCCGCCCTGCCGCCCGGCACCGCCGCGACGACGGCGAGGACCAGGAGAGCCACCGCAGCCGCCGCCAGCCCGCCCCTCCTAGGCATCACCGCCTGCCCCCCCAGGCCGACCCTTCCCGGAGTCGCCCGTCGGCGGCGTCGCCGTCCGGCGTCTGGATCAGCGAATAGATCGCGGACGAAATCGTCTGGGTC
>CAJXZV010000132.1 GCA_913063835.1 uncultured Eubacteriales bacterium | reverse complement strand
AGTTCCTCGTCCACGCGGCGCCCCAGGTTGAGCACCCGCCTCAAGGCGGCCCCGAAGCCGCTTCGGACGCGACCGAGCCCCTCAGACAGACGCCCCGCCACCGGCGGCCACCTCCCTCTCGAGACGTCGACCGAACTCGTCCCTGTCCTCGAGCCTCACCGACACCAGACGGGAGACGCCGTCCTCACCCATCGTCGCCCCGTAGAGGTTATCGGCCATCTCCATGGTGAGCTTGTTGTGGGTGATGAGGATGAACTGGCTCCGGCCCTTAGAAGCCACCTGGAGCACGGCCGCGATGAAGCGCCGCACGTTGACATCGTCCAGTGGCGCGTCGAGCTCATCGAGAAGGACGAACGGAGACGGGCGGACCTCCAGGAAGGACAGGAGGAGGGCCAGCGCGGCCAGAGCCCGTTCACCGGCCGAGAGGAGGGCGAGCGTCTGGAGCTTCTTGGACGGGGGCTCGACAAGGACCTCCACCCCGCTCTCGAGGAGGTCGTCCCGGTCGGTCAGCACCAGGTCGCCCCGGCCGCCGCCGAACAGCTCCGGGACCCACACCCGGAAGCGCCGTCTCACGGCGAGGAACGCCTCTTCGAAGCGTCGGGCCATCGTCTCGTCCATCTCCTCGACCAGCCGCAACAGGCTGTTGCGCGCCTCCTCAAGGTCCTGCGCCTGCCCGCGAAGGAACTCCACGCGCTGGGTGAGGCGCCGGTGTTCGTCGATGGCCCCGATGTTGACGACACCGAGACCGGCCATCTCGCGGCGCAGTTCCTCCACGCGGGCCGAGACCTCCGCGTCGCTCAGGCCGGAGGCCTCAGGCCCGGACCTGCAGGCCCTGGACTCCCAGTCCTCGCCGTAGTCGCGTCTTAGGCGCCTCGCAGCCACTTCCACCTCGGCTTCGATGCGGGCGAGGCGCGTCTCGTCACGGCGCTCGCGGTCGGTGAGGTCGGCCAGTTCGGCCCGCACCCGGGCCAGCTCCGCCTCGACGGCCGCCAGCCTCTCCGCCGTCTCGCGCCGCCTCTCCTTCCAGGCCTCGAGGTCCTCCGTCGTCCGCGGCGCGGCCGCCCGGGAGGACTCCAGGCGCCTCCGCAGGACCTCGAGGTCTTCCAGGGCCTTCTTCCTCTCCTCGTCGAGCTTCTCCAGGCGGGACGCGAGCCTGGCCCTGTCCTCGCCCAACCTCCCCATCTCCTCGGAGAGCCTCTGCTCCTCAGACCGTCCTGACCGCTCCTGTTCCTCCAGGGTCGCAAGGAGGACCTTGAGCTCGTTCACCCCCCCGTTGACTGCGGCCAACTCTTCCTCTTCGGCCCTGACCTGAGTCTCCCGCAGGGTGATGTCCTCCCGCAGTCGCCCTTCCTGCCCCTCGAGGCACGCCAGCCTCTCTCTCAGCTCCCGGGCCCTCTCCTCCGAGGCCCGCCTCCGCCGCTCGAGTTCGGGCAGCTCGAGCCTTGAGACCTCGACCCGCTCCCTGAGGAAAGCCGACCGCCTGCGTTTCGATGAGACCTCTTCCGAGAGTCTGGTCCTCTCCAACGTCAAGGACTCGAGCCGGGAGGATAGGGCCGCCCGTTCCGCGCGCAGTCGCGACAGGCGTTCCTCGGCCGCCGCGCGTCTCCGGGCCAGTGCCGCGGCTTCCGCGGCCCGCTCTTCGAGGTCCTCCCTCAGCCTCCGTATCTCGCGCATCCTGGCGAGGGTGTCACCGCCGGCCGGGGCTCCGGAGGCCCCCGGCCCGGTGCTGACAGCCCCGCCGGGCCTGACGACGACCCCGTCGGGCGTCACCGCGCGCCTCCACCTTCCGCCCTCGACAAGGGCCAGGGCCTCGTCGAGGTCCTGCGCGAGGACCGTACCCCCCAGGAGGTAGTCCACGACAGGGCGCAGCTCGTCCGGGCAGGTCACCCTCCCGGCAAGGGAGGCCGCGATGTCGGCCCCTCCGGTACCGCCGAGTCCCTGCAGATACCGGCGCACAAGGTCGAGCGGGATGACGACCACCGGTCCTGCACCTTCCGCCCGCAGGTACGAGACATACCGCCTGAGGTCTTCCGCGGTGCGCACGACGAGGGCGTCGGCGAACCGCCCGAGGGCGGCCTCCACGGCCCGGCGGTCCCCGTCAGGCACCTCGACCTCCTCACCCAGCACCCCGATGAAGCCGGACCCCGCCGCACCGCGGTCCCTGGACGCGGCCACGACGGCGAGAGCCGGGCGCGACCACCGCCTCTCCGCCGCCAGCGAGGCTTCGAGCGATGCCTTTCTCGTCTCGAGGTCACGGAGGGCAGCCTGCGCCGTCTCGGATGACCTGGCCAGGGCGGCCAGCTCGTCCAGGAGGGCCGCCTCCTGCCGCTCGACTTCCGCGAGGGTGCCGGCGCCGCGTTCGACCTCGGCTTCGAGTTCCTCCAGGCGCTTCCGGGCCTCGTCCGTCTCCCTGGTGAGCCGGCCCAGTTCCTCCCGGGCGGAGGCAGCCTCACGCTCGAGCTTCTCCGCCTCAGCCCTGAGACGCGAACCCTCCTCCTGGGCCCCGGTGAGGTCATAGCGGCAGGCGCCGGCCTGGCTCATGACCTCCAGGAGCTCCGTCTTCGCCCTTTCGAGGTCCGACCTGTGGGCGGCCAGGGTCGTCGACAGCGACTGCCGCTCGGCCTCGAGCCCGGCCAGGTCCCGCCTGGCGGCCGTCAGTCTCTCCGCCCTGGTCGCCTTGGCTGAGGCCGCCTCCTTCCGCCTGGCTTCGAGGCGCTCGTGCCGGGCCTCCAGCCGGTCGAGTTCCTCCCTCACCAGGCCGGCCTCGCGCTCCCGGTCGGCGATGAGCTTCTCGAGCGACCGTATCTCCCCGGCCAGCTCCCTCAGCGCGGCCTGGGTGGCCGCGCTTTCCTGCTCCTTCCGAGCCAGCATGACGCCGAGCTCCTCCTGTGCCGTCCGGAGGGTCCTCACCTCGGCTTCGAGCCTGGCTTCGCGTTCGCGGAGGGCCGCCGCCCGCTCCCTCACCTCGGCCAACCGCCCGGCCGTGGCCCGGGCCCTGGCCTGGAGGCGGGTCAGGTTGCGGTACTCGAGCCACAGCTCGAGCCCTTCAAGCTCGTCGCGGCAGGCCACGAACCTCCGGGCCACGGCCGCCTGACGGTCCAGGGGGGCGATCTGGGCCTCGAGTTCGGAGACGATGTCCGAGACCCGCTCCAGACGTCCTGAGACTTCCTCGAGTCTTGACAAGGCCTCACGCTTCCGGGTCCGGTGCAGAGCGATACCGCAGGCCTCGTCGAAGAGCGACCTCCGGGCCTCGGGCGGAGCGAGGAGGACCTCGTCTATCCGCCCCTGCCCGATGATGGAGTAGCCCTCCTTGCCGATGCCGGTCCCGGCCAGGAGCTCCGTGATGTCCCGGAGCCTCGCCGGAGAGTCGTTCAGAAGATACTCGCTCTCACCGGACCGGTACAGCCTCCGGGTGATGCACACCTCTGTGAAGTCCAAGGGAAGGGTGCCGTCCTCGTTGTCGAGGACGAGAACCACCTCGGCGAAACCGGTAGGCCGGCGGGTGCTCGACCCTTTGAAGATGACGTCCTCCATGCGGGCGCAACGCAGGAGGCGGGGGTTCTGCTCCCCGAGAACCCACCGCACCGCGTCAGCGATGTTGCTCTTGCCGGCCCCGTTGGGGCCGACTATGGCCGACACGCCGGGTCCGAACTCGAGCACCGCGCGTTCGACGAAGGACTTGAACCCCTGGATCTCCAGGCGCTTGACCAGCAACCACGACACCACCCGGCGCCGGACTCGTCTCCAACAAAAAACCCGTCACCGTCATGATGAACGGGTTCAAGAAAAGACTGCCCAACAATGAGACCGGTTCACTCTTTGTGTCTCTGTGTCGTCCGCCCCCGCTTCCTCTCTCTTTTGATGATGCCTTATTCTTCCTTCGGGGCGGCGGAAGCAGCGGCGTCGCCCGACTCCGACGGCGCCTGCTTCCCCTCCACGATGAATCTTATCGCCGTGCGCTCTTCGCCGTTTATCTCGATCTCGGTGAAGGCAGGGATGCAGACCAGGTCGATGCCGTTCGGAGCCACATATCCGCGGGCGATGGCGATCCCCTTCACCGCCTGGTTGACCGCGCCGGCACCGATGGCCTGGATCTCCACTCCGCCCTTTTCCCTGAGGACCGCAGCCAGCGCACCGGCAACCGACTTTGGTTTAGACTGGGCTGAAACCTTTAGAACGTCCATGTGCCTGTTCAGCCTTCCTCTCCGAGGGCGTGACGGCGTCGGCTTACAAGCCTGCGGCCCGCCCAGAAACGATGATACCAGGTTTTCGCCTGTCACCCCATCATTTCCTGCCGTTGGATACCTCCGCTGCGGAGCACTTCACCGGCCGCGGCCTGTTCGGCCTCCTTCTTCGTCCTTCCCGTGCCGCGGCCGGCCACCACTCCGTCCACGGTCACCTCGACGGTGAAGACCTTCTCGTGTTCCGGCCCGCTCGTCTCGACCAGTCGGTAGACGACCTCTCTTCCCGCCGCCTGGGCCGCCTCCTGAAGGGCCGTCTTGTGGTCGAGGAGGGGACCCTCGGCCGCCCTGTCCACGAAGGGTCCCAGCCACCGGGCCACGAAGGTCTCGGCCCCCCGGACGCCGGAGCTGAGGTAGACGGCGCCGACCACGGCCTCGAACGCGTCGGCGAGCACGGACCTCCGGCGGCGCCCTCCTGACGCTTCCTCCCCCTTTCCCAGGCGCAGATG
>CAJXZV010000131.1 GCA_913063835.1 uncultured Eubacteriales bacterium | reverse complement strand
GTAGATCTGGTTCAGGTACATCTCCAGGATCTCTTCCTTGGTGTACTTCCGCTCTATCTGGAGGGCGAGGATGATCTCCTGGAGCTTCCGGGTCCAGGTGCGCTCGAAGCCCAGGCCGAAGGCGTTCCTCACGAACTGCTGGGTGATGGTGCTGGCACCTTCCCGGATGGAGGCCTTCGTGATGTTGCGGTACGCCGCACGGAGGATGCCCCCGATGTCGATGCCCGGGTGACGCCAGAAGCGGACGTCCTCCATGGCGATGAAGGCGTCGACGAGGTGCTCCGGCACCTCGGAGAGGTCGACGGGTATCCTGTTCTCCCAGCCCGCGACCTCCGTGACGAGTTCCCCGTTGCAGTCGTAGATGAAGGAGGTGAGGGCCGGGTCCGGCTCCAGCCCGGAAAGGGCGGGGAGCCCCCTGACGGCGGCGGCCACGAAGCCGACCATGAGGCCGAAGACGACGACGGCCATGGCGGCGGCCGCGAGGGCCATGTACCTCAGGATGCGGCGCCGCCGGTCGTTCCTGGCGGTGCGGCTGCGCCTTCTCGGCATCTGGGGGGACCACCTCTTCGTGCGCTTGTTCATGCGTTCATATTACTGCATCATCCGTCCCGGCGCACGGCGCACCTAGCGGTGCGCCGACGGGAGAACGCGACGACGTGAGGCATGGTGCGCGGCCGGCCACGGGCCGGGCACGGGGCCTCGGGCGCTACTTCGCTCCAGGACCGGCCTCTCCCTCTTGGCGTCACCGGGCGGACCTTGGAGCTTCCTGGCGCCCCTTCCGAGGTTCCACCCGGGATGCTATAATCAAGACCAAATCAACACCAACGGTGATGAAGGGGAGATACCCCCCTGAACCGGTCCGTCGAAAGGGTACCGCGCCGCGACACGCCGCGGAGCCGGTGGACTTCCGAGTAGACGGGCCCGGCGGCCCCGTTAACGGCTTTCCGGTCTCGAGCCGGTCGAGAGTCCGCGGGCAGGGTCCGGTCCAAAGCCGGCGCCCGCGGGAAGAAGGGTGGTACCGCGTCAACACCAGGCGCCCCTTCGGCCCCACGGCCGTGGGGGCGCTCCTTTACGCGGCAGACCTTACAGACCGACGACATGAACCCCTGACCGAGGAGGAGATGGCGATGCCGCAGGGCACAAGGACCCAGGTCACGGTGGAGGAGGAGCTCGAGGAGCTCCTCCGGGGCGCCGCCGAGGTCGTCACGAGGGAAGAGCTCAAGGAGAAGCTGGTCAGGGCCAGGCGGGAGAACCGCCCGTTGAGGGTGAAGTACGGGGCCGACCCCAGCGCACCTGACATCCACCTCGGCCATACCGTGTGTCTTCGCAAACTGCGGCAGTTCCAGGACTTCGGGCACGAGGTGTTCTTCGTCATCGGCGACTTCACCGGCCGTATCGGCGACCCCTCGGGCAAGTCCGAGACAAGGCCCCAGCTCGACGAGGAAGAGGTCAGGCGGAACGCGAGGACGTACGAACAGCAGATCTTCAAGATCCTCGACCCGGCCCGGACCCGCGTCGTCTTCAACAACGACTGGCTCTCCGAGCTGACCTTCATCGAGGTCATCGAGCTCGCCGCCAAGTACACGGTGGCCCGCATGATGGAGCGGGACGACTTCGCCCGCCGGTGGAAGGAAGGGCGGCCCATCGCCGTCCACGAGTTCCTCTATCCCCTCGCGCAGGCCTACGACTCCGTGGCCCTCCGGGCCGACGTCGAGCTGGGGGGCACGGACCAGACCTTCAACTTCCTGGCCACGAGGGACATCATGGCCCGCTACGGCCTCACCCCCCAGGTGGCCCTCACCATGCCCCTGCTGGAGGGCACCGACGGGGTCGAGAAGATGTCCAAGAGCCTCGGCAACTACATCGGCATAAGCGAGAGCCCCCGCGACATCTACGGGAAGGCCATGTCCATCCCGGACGAGCTCATGCCGAGCTACTTCGAGCTCGTGACCGACCTTTCGCTCGCCGAGGTGCGCGGGATCGTGACGGGGCTCGAGAGCGGGGAGCTCCACCCCCGGGACGCGAAGATGCGCCTCGCCCACACCCTCGTCCGCATGTACCACGGCCCGGAGGAGGCCGACCGGGCGCAGGACGAGTTCGTGGCCGTCTTCCGGCGCGGGGAGCTCCCCGGGGACATCCTGCCCATCGCCCTTTCCAGGTCGGAGCTGTCGCCCGAGGGGACGATGTGGATCGCCCGCCTCCTGGTCCAGCTCGGGCTGGCGTCGTCGACCAGTGAGGCCCGCCGCCTGGTGCTCCAGGGCGGGGTGAGGGTGGGCGAGAGCCGGGTCACCGACCCCGCGGCCGACGTGGCGGTGAAGGACGAGATGGTCGTGAGGGTCGGCAAGCGCCGCGTGGCCAAGGTGCGCCTCAAGGACTGAGGCGGGCCGCGCGGACCCGGACACTTGCCGCCGGGGCCCGAATACAATTGCCCGGGTGATGGCGTTGCGCCGGCGTTTCTGGCTCGGCCGCCCGAGCGGCACGGGGCCGCCGAAGGGGAGGCTCGTCCTGGGGCTCTGGCCCAGGCGCCCCGGGCTGTCGCGAGGAGTGCGCCTCGCCAGCGCGCGGGCGGGCGCCCGGCGGGGTGCGGGAGGAGGGGGGCGGCCGGCCTTCCGACCGGTCCGGCCCGTCGGGCCGAAGGAGAAGCTGGCCCTGGCCCTCATCGCCGTCCTCGTCGCGGGGAGCCTGGCCCTCCTGCTCCTCGACGTCCTCCTCTGGCCGACCCTCCGGACCCTGACCGAGGCCGAGCTCCAGAACCTCACCGTGGGTCTCATGTACGAGGCGGTCAGCGGGGAGGTCTCCGACCTCGGGTCCGAGTACTGGAAGCTCTTCCGGGTCGAGACGGACGAGCACGGGCGGGTCACCGTCGTCCAGCCGGACACCCCGGCCATCAACGACCTCGCGGCCCGGGCCACGGCCGCCGTCCAGGAGGCGGTGGAGGGGCTCCAGGGCGTGACGGTCTCCATCCCCCTCGGCCGGGCCCTCGGCAGCCGGCTCCTCGGCGGCTACGGCCCGAAGATCCACGTCAAGGTCTATCCCCTCGTCGTCCAGGACGTGCGCATCTGGGACGTCTTCGAGTCCGCCGGCATCAACCAGACCAGGCACCGCATCTATCTCAGGGTCACCCTCCGGGCCAGGACGGCCATCCCCTTCCTCTACTCCGAGATAACCGTTGAGAACGACTTCCCCGTCGCCGAGGCCGTCATCGTCGGGCCGGTCCCGAGCCTCTGGGTCGGCCAGGGCCTCCTCACCGGAGGAGCGGTCCAGGGCGGCGGGGGCTAGGGCCGCTCCCTCCGCCGCCGCCGGGCCAGACGGGCGAGGGCGGCCCGCCGCACGCCGAGCGCGACCTGCCCCCAGACGGAGGCGGTCACGACCCAGGCCCATTCCCGGAGGCCGAGGGGAGCCGTCCTGAACAGCGGGGCGAGGGCCGGCACGTAGACGACGGCCAGGAACATGGCCAGCGACACGGCTGTGGCCCCGACCAGGTACCAGTTTGAGGAGAGAGGGACCTCTGTGAGGCCCCGCCGCTCCGACCGGCAGTCGAAGGCATGGACGAGCTGGGAGATGACGAGGGTGGCGAAGGCCACCGTGCGGGCGAGGGCGAGGTCCCGCCCAGAGGACTCCAGGGCCAGGGCGAAGGCGGCGAGGGTGGAGAGGCCGATGATGACGCCGCGGGCGATGATCTTGAGGCCCAGCCTGTCCGCGAAGACGCCCTCCTCAGGGTCGCGCGGGGGGCGCAGGGCCACGTCGCGCTCCGGGGCCTGGAGGCCGAGGGCCATGGCCGGGAGGCCGTCGGTGACGAGGTTGACCCAGAGGATCTGGATGGGCAGGAGAGGGAGGGGGAGGCCGAGGAGGGCTCCGAGGAACATGGTGAGGACCTCGCCGGTGTTGCAGGAGAGGAGATACCTGATGAAGCGCCGGATGTTGTCGTAGATGACCCGCCCCTCCTCGAGGGCGGCGACGATGGAGGCGAAGTTGTCGTCCATGAGCACCATGTCGGAGGCCTCCCGGGTGACAGCCGTCCCCATCCGCCCCATGGCCACCCCTATGTCGGCCTCCTTCACCGCCGGGGCGTCGTTCACCCCGTCGCCGGTGACGGCCACGACCTCGCCGGCCCTCTTGAGGGCTCTGACTATCCTCAGCTTGTGCCCGGGGGAGACGCGGGCGTAGACCCGGATGTCGCGGCACCGGCGGGTCAGGGCGCGGTCCGAGAGGGTGTCGAGTTCCCTCCCGGTGACGACCTGCCGCTCCAGGGGCACGTCGGGGCGGAGGAGGCCGATCTCCCGGGCGACGGCGACCGCCGTGCCGGGATGGTCGCCCGTGACCATGTTCACCCTGACCCCGGCCAGGCGGCACTTCCGGACGGCCGCGGGCACCTCGGGGCGGGGCGGGTCGGACATCGCCGCCAGGCCGACGAAGACGAGCCCCCGCTCCAGACGTTCGTCGGGCTGGGCCGGCAGGGACGGCAGGAGGCGGTAGCCGAGGGCCAGGACGCGCAGGCCGGAGGAGGTCAGGCGGCTGTTGGCGGCGAGGATCCTCTCGCGGTGCGCCTCCTCCAGGGGCGCGGGGCCCCGCGGCCCCTGGAAGTGGGTGCACAGCTCGAGGACGGTGTCGGGGGCCCCCTTGCAGAAGGCGGCGAAGCGGGCCTCGGGCTCCCCGGCGGGCCTTGGGGCCGGCCGGTGGGGCGCCGCCTGTCGTCCCGCCCGTGCCGCCC
>CAJXZV010000130.1 GCA_913063835.1 uncultured Eubacteriales bacterium | reverse complement strand
AGGGGGAGGCGGAGGCGGCGGAGGGATGTGGGAGCGGGGGGGAGAACAGTGTCGGGACGGTGATAGGTTTGTCGGAATCGCTCTACGCCGAGGCGGCGGAAGTCTGGAGACTGCCCGGCAGGCTCGTCGAGCTGGCCGAGAGGGCCGAGGAGCTGACCCGGGCCAGACGGGCGTACTGGCGGGACCGCGCCGACAGGAACTTCCTCCGGGTCCTCGAGGCCTTCCAGGAGGCCGGTGTCGGCGAAGGACACCTCGCCGGGACGACAGGGTACGGCTACGACGACCCGGGCCGAGAGGTCCTGGAGGCCGTCTTCGCCCGTGTCTTCCAGGCCGAGGCGGCCCTGGTCAGACTCCAGATCGTCTCCGGGACCCACGCGGTGTCGCTGGCCCTGCGGGCGGCGGCGGAGCCCGGGGACGTGCTGGTCTCGGCCACCGGGCGCCCCTACGACAGCCTCCTCCCGCAGATCAGGAGGCTCCAGCGGAACGGGGTCCGCTACGTGGAGGTCGACCTGGACCCGGACGGCCGGCTCGACCCGGAGGCCGTCGTCCAGGCGGTCGGCGAGGCGGCCCTCACGGCGAGGAGAGCCTCGATGGCCGCCTTCCGCTCGGGCGTCAGGCCGGGGACGAGCACCATCGGGGGCGGGCGGGTGTGTCTCTTCGTCCAGCGTTCGTGCGGCTACAATCCCGTCCCGCCCCGGAGCGTCGGAACGATCGAGAAGGTCCTCGCCGAGGCGAGGAGCGAGGCCGCCGCCGCGGGGACGGAACTGGTGAGCATCGTCGACAACTGCTACGGAGAGTTCGTCGAGGAGCGGGAGCCCACGGCGGTCGGGGCCGACCTCGTCGCCGGCTCGCTGACGAAGAACCCCGGCGGGGGTCTGGCACCCACCGGCGGCTATGTCGCTGGGAGGAGCGAACTCGTCGCGCGCGCCGCGGAGCTCCTCACCGCTCCCGGCGTCGGCGACAAGGGCGGCCCGACGCTGGGGCTCACGCGGCTTTTCCTCCAGGGCCTCTTCTGCGCTCCGTCCGTCGTCGGGGCCTGCCTGGCCGGGGCGACCTTCGCGGCCGCGTTCCTGGAGAGCCTGGGCCTCGAGGTGTCGCCCGGGTGGGACGACGAGCGCACCGACATCGTCCAGTGCGTCAGACTCGGCACCCGGGAGGCCGTCCTGGCCTTCGCCCGGGGCGTCCAGGCCGCCTCACCTTTGGACGCACAGGCGAGGCCTGTCGGCGCAAGGCTCCCGGGTTACGACGACGAGGTCGTCATGGCCGCGGGGACCTTCGTGCAGGGCGCCTCCATCGAGCTGAGTCTGGACGCGCCGCTGAGACCGCCCTTCGCCGCCTACCTCCAAGGAGGACTCAACGAGACCCACATGAAGCTGGCCGTGGTCCGGGCTGCGGCCGAACTTCTCCGGACGGGACACGGCCCTCAGACGGAGGGCGTCGTCGTGAGCCCGTCCCGGGGCGAATAGGAATGCGCAGGGAGAGGGGGACTGACGCTGGACGCGCTCGTGCTGGCCGGGGTCATCCTGCTCATGCTCTTGGGACTCGTGGGGACGTTTCTTCCCGTCCTTCCCGGGACCGGCCTCATCTTCGGGGCCATCGTGCTCTACGGACTCCACGACCGCTTCCAGGTCGTCAGCGGTGAGTTCGTGGCGGCGATGGGGGCCCTCGCCCTCCTGGCCATGGCAACAGACTACCTGGCCGGTCTGGTGGGCGCCAGGCGCGTCCGGGCCACACGGGCCGGGTACGTCGGCGCCCTCCTCGGAGCGGTGGTGGGTGTCGTGGTGTTCGGGCCCATCGGCCTCATCGTGGGCCCCTTCCTGGGGGCCGTGACGGGTGAGGTCGCCTCCGGCCGGACGGCGCGCCAGGCGGTGCGCGTCGGCACGGCCACGGTCATCGGCGTGATGGGGGGGATGGTCCTCAAGGCCGCCATCGGCCTCACGATGATCGTCCTCTTCGTCATGAGGGTGACCTGAGGGGGCTGAGCTTCGCGCGACCAGGAGGCTCAAGAGAAGCGGCGGATAAGGCCGATGACCTTCCCGATGATGCGCACGTCCCGCGAGATGATCGGCTCCATCGCCGGATTCTCCGGCTGGAGCCTTACCGCGTCCTTCTCCCGAAAGAACCTCTTGACGGTGGCCTCCTCATCGCCGACCATGGCCACGACGATGTCCCCGTTGTCCGCCGTCTGCTGGGGCCGAACAATCACCGTGTCTCCGTCGAAGATACCGGCACCGATCATGCTGTCGCCCCGCACCGAGAGGAGGAAGGTGCCTTCTCCTCCGGCTAAGTCACGGGGGAGCGGGATGTAGTCCTCGATGTTCTCGACGGCCAGGATGGGCTCACCGGCCGTGACGCGCCCCACGAGGGGGACGCTGACCAGGCGCTGGTGCTGAAGGACACGGGTGGGGTCGTCGAGGAGCTCTATGGCCCGGGGTTTGGTCGGGTCGCGGCGCAGATAACCCTTCCCCTCGAGGCGCGCGAGGTGCCCGTGGACGGTCGAGCTCGACCTCAGGCCGACGGCCTCGCCTATCTCGCGTACCGAAGGAGGGTAGCCCCTCTCACGAATTTGCCTCCTGATGAACTCCAGTATCTGCTTCTGCCTGGTCGTGAGTGATTCCAAGACACCCCACCTCTCTTGACACTCCAAGTATAGTGTCCGCAGGCCGAAAAGGCAAACGGTTGTTCGCATCCTCCTTGACATCGGCCCTGACGCCGACTAGAATCAGTGGGGCGAACACTTGTTCGCCCCAACGACCAGGCGGTCAGCTCTCAGCGTCGACACCCGTCTGGAAGCAGGAGGCGATAGAGATGAGAATCACACTCGGTGACCGAGCGCGGTTCAAGTACGCCCAGATCTCCAGGGCCGGGCGCGACGGACGTCTTGTGGCGGTGAGGTGCGTGCGGCCGGAGGCGGTGGAAGAGGAACCGAGCCGTGATACCATGGTCCCCGAAGCTCAGCAATCCCACAGGAGCAGAACCAGAGGGGCAAAGACTGCTCGGCTGGCCCCGTCCGTGTCAGGGTAGACCGGTAACGGTACCGGTTCATGGCCCCGAACGGTTGTTCGAGAGAAAGCGGGGGGACCCGAAGGAGGGTTCCTGTGCCTTTCCTCCGTGGTTCTTGCGTCCTCCGCCGTACCAAGAAACCAATCGATGCAGCCGTCGATGATTCAGACCCCGTATGCCACCGCATGATGGATGAGTGCGGCCTTACTCGGCAGGCCACTCCCGTGAAAAGGCATTGGGACGACCCCTCGTCCGAGGAGTGATGCTTAAAGAGCTACTGGAGGCAGGTATCCGTCTAGCTTGCCTGTATTCAAGGAACGCTTCTAAGGAAGGGTCCTAGGCACTCCGGAAGGTCGGTCGTTGCGTGTACGCCGTTGCTACCTCCGAATGGCACCAGATCAGCACGTATGCGGCCGCACGGCCCAGTCCGTGCTCATTGCCTTTACGTCCGATAATATACGTTATGTGACCTAGCGGAGAGGGGCCGCAGTGACCTGCTCCTCCCGCTACCCGCTCGTGTTCCTCTGGATGGGCCGAACGCACCCGGGACCGGTGCGACTTCTTCTGAGAGTACCTGTGTCGGCCCACCTGTAGACGGTCTCCGCCAGCACCACCCCGGCGATCTCGAGCTCCTCGGTCCGGACCGGTGTGGCGCCCAGTCTCTCGTAGAAGGCGCGATAAGGGTTATCCGACAGGACCCTGACAATCATGGCCTCCCGCCCCTGGCCATAGAGGTAGCCTGCTGCGGCCTGAAGGAGCATCCGGCCGATTCCCTGCCCCTGGTAGCTCTTCAGGACGTAGATGGCGTACACCTCGCCGTCACGGGCTGACGACGCGGTGCCCATGGCCGGGCCGGCAGCCGCGAAGCCGACGACACGCCCTTCGCTCTGTCTGTAGGGAGCGGCTTCAGTCTCATCATTATAAGGAACCCCGGCCACCAGCAGCACGCGGTCCGATTGCTCCATGAAACTCTCCCATTTGGCCTGCGACCTCTCGTAAGAGAGCCCCTCTAGAACGCTATCCGGCATGAGCCCGCGGTAAGTCGTTCTCCACGTATCGACATGGACGTGAGCTACTTCCCGGGCGTCAGCCTTGCGCGCCTGCCTGATAGTCAGCGAACTCATACTCCAGCTCACTCCTCGCACCCCGCGGCGGTCTCCCCGATGCTACACCGCAAGGCCCTTCAGACCTCCTCCATCACACGTCTCTTTTTCTTTCCTTTCCTTTTCGCCTTCTCGTCTTCTACAGCCGACCCTCGCTTCGATTGCGGACCGAGGACAGACTCCAAGATACCTCCTAACCTGACCTGAATGACGTGTCACAACGATGTATCACTAGGTGCCTTTACGTATCTTCCAGTCCCCTATATCAGTCCCCTATCCGTCGAGCTTTCGGCGGCGTTGGACTGCCACGAGGTCCTCGACGCAATCGCTTTCAGTCCTCCATTCGTCCGGATGAGGATTGCGACGGGGTGGTGGTGCGGGGCGCTGAGGTCCGCGAGAATCTCTTTCAGTCCCCTATTCGTCGGGATGAGGGTTGCGACACGTTGTCGTATTCCTCCTTGAGATACATCCTGTCGGTCGCTTTCAGTCCCCTATTCGTCGGGATGAGGGTTGCGACGTGTACCGCCAGAACGACGTTCCGGAAATCCCGGAGGCCTTTCAGTCCCCTATTCGTCGGGATGAGGGTTGCGACGCTCACGGGCAGCACCTCCTCGTGCCACAGCTCGCCTCGCTTTCAGTCCCCTATTCGTCGGGATGAGGGTTGCGACGCGGTGGCGGAGAAGCCGTCGCGCCAGTCCCGCGAGTCTTTCAG
>CAJXZV010000129.1 GCA_913063835.1 uncultured Eubacteriales bacterium | reverse complement strand
TGGGGAGCCGGGAGGAGGTGATCGCCGAGACGCTCGCATGCATCGAGGAAGCCAAGGAATGTGGGGGCGTCATCGTGGGCTGCTCGAACTACTTCGTGCCCCACACGCCGATCGAGAACGTGGTGGCCGTGCTGGAGACCATCCGGCAGGACTACGTCAGGACGGCCCGGGCCAAAGGGCTGCCCGAGGGGGCCGTCGTCTGGAGGCACGCCTTCCCGAACGCCCTGGTGACCGTTGTCACCCTGCTGGGGGGGTCTCTGTCGAACCTCCTGGTCGGCTCGGTCCTCACGGAGACCATCTTCAACCTGCCGGGGGTGGGGAGGTTCACCGTGGACGCCGCCTACGCCCGCGACTTCCCGGTGGTCATGGGCTGCTTCCTGTTCCAGGCGGTGGTCTTCGTCCTGGCCAACATCCTGGTGGACCTCTGCTACGCTCTGGTCGACCCGAGGGTCCGCCTTGGCTAGGGCGGGCGGCTGGGCCATGGTCGCCGCCGGGGCGTCCCTCCTCCTCTTTCTGACGGCGGCCGCCCTGGCCGGGCCGTGGCTCGCCCCTTCCCATCCCGACGAGATCTCTCTTGAGGAGAGCCTCCTTCCCCCCGGACCCGGACACCCCTTCGGCACCGACTACTACGGTCGGGACCTTCTCAGCCGCGTCCTGGCGGGGGCGCGGGTGTCCCTGGCCATCAGCTTCTCGGCCCAGCTCGTCGCCCTGGTCATCGGGGTGTCCCTGGGGGCGGCGGCCGGCTACTTCGGCGGGTGGGTGGACTGGCTCGTGTGCCGCCTGGTGGACATCGTCATGGCCTTCCCCGACCTCCTCCTGGCCATCGGCATCGCCGCCTCCCTCGGACCGGGGCCGTCCTCGGTGCTCCTCGCCCTGGGGCTCGTCGGGTGGCCGGGGCTGTGCCGTGTGGTGAGAGGTGAGGTCATGGCCCTGCGGGAGAGGGAGTTCATCGACGCCGCCCGCGTCGCCGGGGCCGGAGACTGGTGGGTAATCCGGCGGCACGTCCTGCCCAACGTGGCCGGGCCCGTCATCATCGCCACCAGCCTGGGACTGGGGAGCCGCATCCTGCAGGAGGCCAGCCTGTCCTTCCTCGGTCTCGGTGTCCAGCCGCCGACCGCCTCCTGGGGGTCGATGGTCCACCTCGGGCTGAGGTGGCTCTCCCGGGCGCCGTGGCTGGTCGTCTTCCCGGGGCTGGCCGTGGCCCTGGCCGTCCTGGCCTCGAACCTACTCGGCGACGGGCTGCGCGACGTCCTCGACCCGCGCCTTTCCGACTGACGTGACGACGGCACAGGGGAGGGGGTGTGCGGGATGGCTCGAGCCCGGCGGCGGAGCAGGGCGCCGCTTCTCCGGGTCGTCGACCTCAGAGTGGAGTTCAGGACCGCGCGCGGCCGGGTCCAGGCCGTGGACGGGGTCAGCTTCTCTCTCGACCGGGGTGAGGCCCTGGCCGTCGTCGGCGAATCCGGGTCGGGCAAGAGCGCCACGGCCCTGTCCCTGATGCGGCTCCTACCTGAGCCGCCGGCGCGCGTCACGGGGGGCCGGGTCCTTCTCCGGGGCCGCGACATCCTCGACCTGACGGAGGAGGACATGAGGAGGGTCCGCGGGCGGGAGATGGCCATGGTCTTCCAGGAGCCCGCCGGAGCCCTCAACCCGGTGATGACCGTCGGGCGGCAGGTGATGGAGGCCGTGACCGCCCACCGGGCGGTCACGCGCCGCGAGGCGCGGCGTCTGGCCCTGCTCGCCCTGGCCGAGGCGGGTGTGCCGTCGCCGGCGGCCCGGTTCGGCCACTTCCCTCACCAGCTCTCGGGCGGGATGAAGCAGAGGGTCATGATGGCCATGGCCCTCGCCTCGGGGCCGGCCCTCCTCATCGCCGACGAACCCACGACAGCCCTCGACGTCACCGCCCAGCGGAGGGTCCTCGACCTGCTGGCCTATCTGCGGCGCCGGCACGGGTTGGCCCTGCTCCTGATAACCCATGACCTCGGTGTCGTGGCCCAGGTGGCCGACCGGGTGGCCGTCCTCTACGCCGGGCGCATCGTCGAGACGGCTCCGGTGAGGTCCTTCTTCCGCGGCCCTGTCCACCCCTACGCCCGCGGCCTTCTCGACGCGGCCCGCATGGCCACGGAGGCCGGCGAGCTCAAGGCCGTCCCCGGCGGTGTCCCCGACCCGCGCGGGCTTCCGCCCGGTTGCCGGTTCGCGCCGCGCTGCCGCCTGAGACTCGCCGGAGGCTCGGCGGCCGGTGCGAGGCGGTGCCTGGAGCGCCTCCCGGCGCCGGTCGAGGTGGGGCCGGGGCACGTTGTGTGGTGCTGGCGCGCGGGGGTGGTGTCATGAGCCTCATGAGCTTCGAGAACGTGGTCAAGGTGTACCCTGCCTTGCGGTCCGCTCTCCCGGGGGCCCGCCGGGGCGCCGGCCGGCGCCTGGCCGTGGATGACGTGACCTTCAGCGTCGGCCGCGGGGAGTCCTACGCCCTCGTCGGGGAGTCGGGGTGCGGCAAGACCACCCTCGCCCGCCTGGGCCTCGCTCTCATCAGGCCGACCTCGGGGCGCGTCCGCTTCGCCGGCGCCGACGTCCATCGGATGCGGGCGCGCGAGCTCTTCGCCTTCAGGCGCCGGGTCCAGATGGTCTTCCAAGACCCGGTGGGGGCCCTCGACCCGCGGCAGAGGGTCTGGTCGGCCGTCGAGGAGCCCCTCATCCTACACGGGAAGGGCCCGCCCCGGCGCCGCCTCGAGCAGGTGGCTCGTCTTCTCGAGGTCGTCGGGCTGAGCGCCGAGGAAGGACGACGCCTGCCCCACCAGCTCTCGGGAGGCCAGAGGCAGAGAGTCGTCATCGCCAGGGCCCTGGCGCTGGACCCGGACCTCCTCTTCCTCGACGAGCCGGTGTCCTCCCTCGACGTCTCGGTGCGGGCCCAGATCCTCAACCTTCTCTGCCGCATCCGCAGGGAGCGCGGGCTCGGACTCGTCATCATAAGTCACGACCTCGGCGTCGTCCGCCATGTCGCAGACCGGGTCGGGGTCATGCACGCGGGCCGCCTGGTCGAGGAGGGGCCGGCCGGCGGGGTCCTGGCTTCCCCGGCCCATCCGTACACCCAGGCCCTTCTGGAGGCCGTCCCTGTGCCGGACCCGGGCGCAAGACGCCCCCCGCCCGCCCAGCCGCCTCCTGAACCGGTCGACCCCGCCCGCGGGCCCTCCAGAGGGTGCCTCTACGCTCCCCTGTGTCCCAGGGCGCAGGGCCGCTGCTTCTCCCGCCGCCCCCCTCTCAGGCCGCTGCCGGGGGCCGCCGGGACCCCGCCGCCTCCGGGCGCCGGGCCCGGCCGGCTCCATCTCGTGGCCTGCCATCATCCGGAGAGGTAGGGCTGGCAGGGTTTCACTCCTCGGCTCGTCCAGGAAAAGCCCAGCTAGCTGACGAATCGGGGCCGGGGAGGTAGAACGTTGCCTGTCCCTGGCCCTGTCCCCGACATCGGTCGGCAGGTGGATGCCTGGAGCGGCCGGCGGCCCATCCTAGGTCTGCGGAGGGTGGTGGCCCTGACTCTGGTCTTCGCCTGCCTGTTCGGCTCCGGCTACCTCGGCGGCGTGCGCCTGGTGCCGGCGGAGGCCACCCCGCGTACGCCCGGCGCGGCGCCGGAGGTGTCGGAGGTCCGGAGCATCCTTCCCGAGGCCTCCAGACCCGGTCCGTACGAGCTCCTGCTCCGGTGCCAGCGCCCGTCGGGAGCCATCACCACCCGGCCGGGCGGAGACCGGATAGTCCCCTATTTCGCCAATATCGCCGCCCTGGCCCTCGTGGAGCGGCGGCCGGGCGACGTCAGGGCCTACATGGAATGGTACCTCGCCCACCTCAACCGTCCCGACCGCTGGGGACTCCACGGGACGGTCTACGACTACCGCATCACCGCTGACGGGCGCGAGGTCCCGACCGGGACCTACGACTCGGCCGACTCCTACGCGGCCACCTTCCTCACCCTCCTCAGGGTCTATCTCGACCACACGGGGGACCGGGGGTTCGTCATGGAGCATCTCCCTGAGATCGAGCTTGTGGCTTCGGTCATAACCGGCCTGCAGGACTCGGACGGTCTCGCCTGGGCCACGCCGGCGCGGGTCGAGAAGTATCTCATGGACAACTGCGAGAACTTCCGCGGGCTCGTCGATTACGCCGCCGTCCTCTCCTCGGTCGGACGCGAGCCCGAGGCCCGGGCGGCGCGGGAGGCGGCAGGCCGCATCCTGGCCGGGGTCGAGGAGCGGCTCTGGAACCCGAAGCGCGGCAACTACGACTGGGCGATATACACCCTGCGCCTGGGGGGTCTGCGCGTCGGCGAGGTCTCGCGGAAGTCGTCCTGGAGCCGGTGGTACCCGGACTCGGTGGCGCAGGTCTTCCCGGTCATCTCCGGGATCCTCGAACCTGCCGACCCCCGGGCCGCTGTTCTCTACCAGAACCTCAACGAGTGGCATCCTGGATGGGTCCACCAGGCCAAGGACGACCCCCACCCCTGGTCGGTCCTCGGCTACGCGGCGGCCCTGATGGGTGACCTCGAGCGGGCCTTCACCTTCGTGCGTTCGACGGCTCAAGCCTACATGGCCCGGGAGGGACCCTTCTCAGGGCTGTCCTGGGAGCTCGCCTACCATCTTCTCACCCTCAGGCTCCTCCGCGGGAAGGAGGTTCCGACGGCCGAGGGCCCCGACGCCGTCCCGGACGTCGACGCCTTCCTGCGGGAGGGTGTTGAGCCCGAGGCGGAGCCGGAGCGGGCCTCACCCGACTGGCCCTCGAGCCGCTGAGCGCCGGTCCGGCACCACCTCACCTGCGACCGTTGGCGGTGACCCGGGTCATCCGGCCGTCCCGCATGTGAAAGACCCGGTCGGCCAGGTCGGCCAGCCTCATGTCGTGGGAGACGATGATGAAGGTCTGGCCCTGTTCCCTGTTAAGCCTGATGAAGAGCTGTGCCATCTCCTCGCCGGTCTTGGTGTCCAGGTTTCCTGTGGGTTCGTCCGCGAGGAT
>CAJXZV010000128.1 GCA_913063835.1 uncultured Eubacteriales bacterium | reverse complement strand
GGACCGCCCGGGCCTCCGACGGACCTTCCGGCCACCCCGGACCTCCTCCCCGCCCACGGCCGGCCCTCCAGGCGCCGAGACCCCGGGGAGGCCCGACCAGCGCTTCCAGGCGGCCGACCAGACGCCCGCCCCATTCCTTCTCCCCCGGCCGGGCGGCCAGGGCCAACAGCAGGCACAGGACGGCTACAGAGACCCCGATGCTGGCCGACACCAGCGTGAACCCGCCTTCCATCGTGCTCCCCTACCCTCCGTCACGCTCCGTCGCCCCCGGCCCGGCCGGCCGCCGCCCCCCTCCGAAGAGGGACAACCGCTCCGCCTGCTCGGGGGCCAGGGGCAGGACGAGGCGCCCTCCCTCACATCTCCGCGCCCTGACGAGCTCATAGGTGCCGGTGGCATGGTCGTAGGAGCGGAGCACACAGATCTCCGACAGGACGCGCCTGCCGTCGGGACGCCGGGTGAGGTGGACGATGAGGTCCACGGCGGACCCGATATGGTCGCGCACGGCCGCGTAAGGGAGGCCCTCCCCGGCCATGAGGACCATGATCTCGAGGCGGCGCAGAGCGTCGCGCGGCGAGTTGGCGTGCACCGTCGTCATCGACCCCGGGTGCCCGGTGTTCATGGCCTGGAGCATGTCGAAGGCTTCCGGACCCCGACACTCGCCGACGATGATGCGGTCGGGCCGCATGCGGAGGGCGTTCCTGACGAGCTGTCTGGGGTCCACGCGGCCGCGCCCCTCGACATTGGCCGGCCGGCACTCCAGGCGCACCAGGTTGCCCTCGCCGAAGCGCAGTTCGGCGGCGTCCTCGATGGTGATGACCCTCTCCCGCTCCAGGGAGATGTAGCCCGCGATGGCGTTCAGGAACGTCGTCTTCCCGCTGGCCGCCCCGCCGGAGATGACGATGTTGAGCCGGCCCTCCACCGCACACCTCAGCGCCTGGAGGCTGGCACCGTCGACCGTCCCGAGGGCCACGAGGCTCTCGGCCCCCAGGAGCCCGCTGCCGAACCGCCGGATGGTGAGGTAGGGGCCGTCCACCGCCACCGGCGGGACGACCGCGTTGACCCGCGACCCGTCCGGGAGCCTCGCGTCCACGTAGGGCTGGCTGAGGTCCACCCTCCGTCCCGTCAGGCTGAGCATCCGGCTGATGACGTCCAGGAGGTGTGCGGTGTCCCGGAAGACCGCGTCCACCCGCTGGAGCCGGCCGGCCCGCTCGACGTACACCCGGTCGGGCCCGTTGACCATCACCTCCGAGACCTCGGGGTCTGCCAGCAGGGCGTCTATCGGTCCGTAGCCGGCTATCTCCTCGAAGAGGGCGGTCGTCAGTTCCTCGCGCCGCGCCCGGTCGCCGGCCAGGCCGTCGGCGATGAGTATCTGGCGGATGGCCCTCCTGACGCTCTCCCGTCCCGCCTCGTCGAGCTTGGCCCGGGCGAGCAGGTCGGGGTAGGCCTCTAGGAGCCTCCGCCTGACGCTCTCGAGAAGTCCAGGCTCGGTACCCCTGCGGACCACGCGGCGGGCCTCCGTCACCATCTGCGGATGGCTTCGATGAGGCTCCGGAGACCTGCGGGCCTCCGGGATCCGGCGCCGAGAAGACCGGTGAACACCGGGCAGAACGTGTGGGCCAGCTCGTAGATGCCCCGGGCCACAGGGTGCTCGGGACTGGTGAGGACGACCGGCCGCCCCTCGAACACGGCCCGTTCGACACAAGGCCTGTCCTCGGGAATCTCGAAGACCCGGCCGGCGCCGGCGTCAGCCTTGAGGAAGGCCGCCGCGCGGCTCGCCGGAAGAGGAGCCCTCCCGTGGGCCTGGTTCAGGATGATGAAGAGCCGCCGGGAGAGGTCCCGCCCGCCGAGGGCCGACGAGTCGAGTAAAAGCCGGCACTGTCTGAGGGCCGCCGCGTCAAGCGACGAGACGAGGAGGACGGCCGTCGTCTCCCGCAGGCATTCGACCACGGCGGCATCGCTCGGGTCCGGGGGCGTGTCGATGATCACGAAGTCGTAGCGCTGCCGGGTCACCCTGATGAGAGCCTCCAGGTGCTCCCGGGTGAGCATGTCGGCCGCCTCCGGGCGGACCGGGGCCAGCAGGACCTCGAGCCCCGACAGGTCGTGGGTCACCACGGCCCGGTCCAGATGTTCCTCGGAAAGCTCACCGGCGTAGGGAAGGAGCTCAGCCAGGGTGGGACGCCCGACCAGGTCGAGGTGGACGGCCGCATCGCCCGACCGGAGGTCGAGGTCGACGAGAAGGACCCGGAAGCCGGTGTGGCGGGCAAGAGCCGCCCCGAGGTTCACGGAGATGAAGGTCTTGCCGACCCCGCCCTTGGGACTGATGACCGTGATGACCTGCCTCATCAGAACCTCGGGACCGGCCGCCCGGACCGGCTCCGGCTCTCCCGCCGCGTCGTCGGCGGGACCTCGCTTCCACCAGTCCCTCAGCGTCATCCCGCCGTCGGCCCGGCCCCCAGACCAGGCGTCCGGGGCGCCCGCCCGGGAAGGGGAGAGGACGGGGGACAGGCCCGGTCCTGGCCCTGAGGCCGGCGGGTCAGGACGGAGCAGGAAGACCTGCGGCATCCTTCCTCCCGGCCGCCCGGTGGCGGCACGGGCCATGACCGCAGGGAAGTCTTCCCCCCACGCCTCATCGACGAGGGCGATGTCGACCTCCGCGGCGCCCAGGACGGAGGCGGCCAGTTCCGGGTCTTCGACGTGGGCCACGACCCGGACCCGGCCCTCCTGCCGGAGAGACTCGACGAGGCGCCAATCCCGGCTCAGGACCAACACCCGCGGCAGGTCACGGCCAGAGGACATCGGTCTCGACCTCGCCCCCGCCGTAGAGGTCCTGAAGCCGTGCCCCTGATGCCGGGACAGGCACCCCCGCGTAACCCAGCACCGAGAAGTAGACCTTGCCGTACTCGACGGCCAGGGTGATGCGTTCCGCCTGGGCCGGGGTGACGCGCAGGAACACGCCCAGCGGCGCCTGCACCCGCCCCCCGGAGAAGGGAGTCGAGGGGTCCTTCACGACATCCAGGACCTCCAGACCCTGCGCAAGACAGTGCGACACCCCGTCCAGGACTACCGTCAGGTCGACGTAGTCCCCGGGCGCGACTCCGAGCCAGCCGCCGAGGACGACCTCGGCCGGCAGGCACAGGGCACGTTCTTCGGGCCTGAGCCCGGCCCGGTATTCCCCGGGGTCGTCCCCGCTCACCAGACTCGAGGCGAGGATCTGCTCCCCCTGCCGTCTGGGGACGAGGCTCGTCTTGCCCAGCGCGTCGGCCGTCCGGGACACCGACGCCGGGTGAACGGCGGAAGCGGGCAGGAGCACCGTCCTCACCAGGTGGGCGTCAAGGACCGAGTAGGCCTCGAAGTCACGGGCGGCGACGACGACGGGGACCCGCCGTGCGACTCCAGAAAGGTAGATGTGGACGAAGATTCCGGCCAGAAGGGCCGCCGCCAAGGCCAGCAGGAGGTACCGCGTCCTCGCCGACATGAACCGCTTCAACCCACGTCCCCCCTCGACCGGAGCCTCGGAAGCCCCTGGGTTCCTCTCGGTCGGAAGGTCAGACCGGATGTCCGCGGCAGGCAAGGCAACATGTGGGTCCACTGAGCATCTTAGGCGGCCGCGGCCACGGCGGTCAACGGGAATCGCTCGACTCTTTCGCCTTCCCTCCGCCCCTGTCCGACTCCACCCGAGGGGCCGCCCCGGAGGCCGTCCCTCTGTGACGTGAGATGTTGGTGCGGGCGACGCCCTTCACGGGAGGAGGGCCCGCCGGCGGGGAGAACAGCCCGCCCTCTGCCGGGAGGCGCGACAGCCCCGGCGGAGGAGGTGGAACGACTTGCGCTCGAAAGGCACGCAGCGGTCCCTGAGCCTCGCCGCGGCAGCCCTTGTGCTCGTCCTCTGCGCTCCCGACGGGCCGGTCGCCGCCCAGCGCCTGTGGTACCCCGACATGTCCGGTCACTGGGCGGAGACGTACGTCCGGGTCCTTTGGGAAGAGGGGGTCGTACCGCCGGCGGGGGAGGTCGGAGGTGTCCTGCGGTGGCCGCGTCGCCTTCGCCGGACCGGGTTCCGTCCAGACGCCGCCGTCTCCCGGAGCGACTTCGGGGACATGCTCGTCAGGGTCTTCCCGGGCGACCCCTTCCCGCCTCCCCCAGCGGCCCTCGGTCTGGCCGGCGGCACCGACCGGGCCCGGCCGCCGGGCCGTAGCGCCGGACAGGCCTCCGGCCGACGGTGGTCCCGGAGGGGCGTCCCCGGCCTCTCGCGCCAGGAGGCCGTGGCCGTCCTCGTCGACGCCCTGGGCCTCGGGGACGTGGCGCAGGCCCTGGACGCTGAGGCGGCCTGGACCTATATCAGTCAGTTCCGCGACGGCTCGAAGGTCGCCCCCGCCCGCCGCCGGGCCCTGGCCCTCGCCGTACGCCTGGGCATCATCGAAGGGTACCCTGACCGGACGCTCAGGCCCAGACGCTCCCTGACCCGCGCCGAGGCGGCCGCCGTCATCTACCGTTCCTGTCTCTTCCTCGTGGAGGCCGGGCCCAACCCGTTCTCCCCGGACGGCGACGGGGTCGAGGACGTCACCGTCTTCTCCCTGGGGTCCCTGAGGAACCGCAACGCCCGGAGATGGGACCTGGCCGTCCTGGACGGCTCCGGCCGGCGGCTCAGGACGCTCCGCCCCGAAGACGCTCCCCCCGAACCGCCCCAGGCCGTGGCCTGGGACGGCACGGACGACCAGGGCCGCATCCTCCCGGCCGGGGTCTACTACTACCGCGGCTGGCTCGTCGACCGCAACGGCCTCGAGCACCGGTCCGTCCTCAAGCCCGTCTTCCTCGAGGAGAAGTCGGTGCAGGGGTTCGTGCGCCCGGCCTTCGTCCTGCCGGGCGAGACCCTCCACCTCTCGGCCTTCGCCACGGGCCGGCCGGCGTCGGTCACGGTCGACTTCTCACCGCGCGTGGCCAGCGAACTGGCCCTGGCCCGCACCGGTCGGGGAGGTCTCTGGGAGGCCGACCTGGTGGTCCCGGGCGGCGCCCGGCCGGGGGTCCACCGGGCGACCTTCACCGCCCGGTACGCCGGCACGTCACGCCGGGCTCAGGCCGTCT
>CAJXZV010000127.1 GCA_913063835.1 uncultured Eubacteriales bacterium | reverse complement strand
AGGTTCTGAAAAACCAAGGCCGATGGGGCTCTGCCCACGTTTGCTTGACAGCAACGCCCCTCGCCCGGCACTTGAACACCGCTCCGGCGCCTCCTATAATAATCCCGGCCGACCATCGAGCCAAACGCGAGCCTTCCGCTTTCCGTCCGGCTCCCCGGCGCATGCCGCACGGCGGCGTCCGGCGGCGTCGGCGGGCGCACAGGCTCTTTTTAACGCATGGGCTCTTTTCCATCATGGAGGGGTGCGTATGGCCAAGATAGCCGGCATCGACCTCGGAACGACCAACTCCGTCATCGCCGTCATGGAAGGCGGCGACCCCACGGTCATCATCAACGCCGAGGGGAGCAGGCTCACCCCCTCGGTGGTCGCCCTCACCCGTGACGGCGAGCGCCTGGTGGGTCAGCTCGCCCGGCGCCAGGCCGTCCTGAACCCCCAGAACACCATCTTCTCGGTGAAACGCTTCATGGGACGCCGCTTCAGCGAGGTCGTCGGCGAGCGCGCCCGGGTCCCCTACGAGGTCCGGGAAGGGCCCAACGAGAGCGTGCGCTTCGCGCTCCCGGCTCTCGGCGACAAGCTCCTGACCCCGGAGGAGGTCTCGGCCCTCATCCTCCGCAAGCTCAAGGAGGACGCCGAGAAGTACCTCGGGGAGAAGATCGAGAAGGCCGTCATCACCGTCCCGGCCTACTTCAACGACTCCCAGCGTCAGGCGACCAAAGACGCCGGCCGCATCGCCGGGCTCGAGGTCCTGCGCATCATCAACGAGCCGACGGCCGCCGCCCTGGCCTACGGCCTCGACAAGAAGAAGAACGAGACCATCCTCGTCTGGGACCTCGGCGGAGGCACCTTCGACGTCTCCATCCTCGAGGTCGGCGAGGGCGTCTTCGAGGTCAAGGCGACGGCCGGAGACACCCATCTCGGAGGAGACGACTACGACGAGAGGATCGTCGACTGGCTGGCCGACGAGTTCAAGAAGGACAACGGCATCGACCTCCGCCAGGACAAGCAGGCCCTCCAGCGCCTCATCGAGGCCGCCGAGAAGGCCAAGGTCGAGCTCTCGTCGGTGACCGAGACGACGATAAGCCTGCCCTTCATCACGGCCGACCAGGCCGGACCCAAGCATCTCGAGATGAAGCTGACCCGGGCCAGGTTCGAGGAGCTGACCTCCGACCTCACCGAACGCACCGTCGGACCCTTCCGCCAGGCCCTGAAGGACGCCGGCCTGGACGTCGCCGACATCGACGAGGTCATCCTCGTCGGCGGGGCGACGCGCATGCCGGTCATCCAGGACCTGGTGAGGAAGCTGACCGGCAAGGAGCCGCACCGGGGGGTCAACCCGGACGAGGTCGTCGCCGTGGGCGCGGCCATCCAGGCGGGGGTGCTCGCGGGTGAGGTGAAGGATGTCGTCCTGCTCGACGTCACCCCGCTGTCCCTGGGCATCGAGACCCTGGGCGGGGTCATGACGAACCTCATCGAGCGGAACACCACCATCCCCACGCGGAAGAGCCAGATATTCACGACGGCCGCCGACGGGCAGACCACGGTGGAGATCCACGTCCTGCAGGGCGAGCGTCAGTTCGCGGCCGACAACCGGACCCTCGGGCGGTTCCACCTCGTCGGCATCCCGCCGGCTCCGCGGGGCGTCCCGCAGATCGAGGTCACCTTCGACATCGACGCCAACGGCATCTTGAACGTCACGGCCAAGGACCTCGGGACCGGCAAGGAGCAGAAGATAACCATCACGGCCTCCACCACCCTGAGCAAGGAGGAGGTCGACAGGATGGTCAAGGAGTCCCAGGAGCACGCGGAGGAGGACCGAAAGCGGCGTGAGCTCGTCGACCTCAGGAACCAGGCCGACAGCCTCATCTACAACACCGAGAAGAACCTCAAGGAGGTCGGCGACAAGATATCGGCCGGCGACAAGGAGGCCGTCGACAAGGCTGTCGCCGACCTGCGCGAGGCCATGAAGGGCGACGACGCCGCCCGGCTCCGGTCGGCCATCGACGCCCTCCAGAAGGCCGCGTTCAAGGTGGCCGAGGTCCTCTACCGGCAGACGGCCGGCCAGGCCGGGTCGGCCGCCGGAGCGGGCGGCACGGGCGGCACCGGTGACGCCGGGGGCCGCCAGGCCACCGCGGACGCCGGAGGCGAGACCATCGACGCCGAGTTCCGCGAGAAGGACGGGGACGAGAAGGGCGAGAGCAGATGAGGCCCGACGAGAGCGACGAGAAGGGGAAGGCCCGCCGCGCTGAGTCCGGCACCGGACCCGCGGCCGCGCCCGACGCGGAGCCGGGCGCAGGAGCCCCCGCTGAGTCCGGCCCCGCGCCCCACACTCTAGAGCCCGGCTCCGCACCCGACGCGGGGGAACCCGGCTCCGCGCCCGAGCCCGACCCTCTGGAGATGGCCCGCCGGCTGGCCGAGGCCGAAGAGAAGGCCAGGGAGAACTGGGACCGCTTCCTGAGGGCCCGGGCCGACCTCGAGAACTACCGGAAGAGGGTCGACCGCGACCTCGCGGCCATGGTCAGGAGAGGCAAGAGGGACCTCCTGACCCGGCTCCTGGACGTGGTCGACGCCCTCGAGCGCGCCGCGGCGTGGGAGAGGGACGCGGGCGGCCGGGACGCTCAGGACGGTGGGGATGACGCCGCCCGCGAGGGCTTCGCCCTCATCCACCGCCAGCTCCTCAAGGTGCTGTCAGACGAGGGGGTCAAGCCCATCGAGAGCGTGGGCCGGCCCTTCGACCCCGCCCTGCACGAGGCCGTGGCCGTGGAGACGCGTGAGGACGTGAAGGCCGAGACCGTGGTGGAGGAGCTCCAGAAGGGCTACACCTACGGGGGCGAGGTACTGCGCTGCGCCAGGGTCCGGGTGGCGAGGCCCACATAAAAGACCTGCCCTTCCGGGAGATTAGTGTCTGAACGCTATCCTGTTCGGACGACCGGGAGGGCCGGATGACCCCCTCGCAGGTTATCTACCTCATCGCCGTCACGCTGTACGTCGTCTTCTTCCTCTTCTTCGCCCGGTTCTTCATCTGGAAGCGCTACGCCGACAGCCGATATTGGCGGAGGCGGCCGCGCCTCGACCTCGAGACGGTGAGGGCCCTCGCCCGCGAGAAGGACCGGGAGCTCCCGTTCTTCTCCATCATCGTTCCGGCCAGGAACGAGGCCGAGGTCATCGCCCGGACCATAGACCACATGGCCGACCTCAACTACGACCCCGACCGCTACGAGATCCTGGTCGCCACGGACGAGAAGGAGGTCATGGCCCGCGAGCGCCGGCGCCTGGCGGTCCTGTCGGCGGCGGCGGCCCTCCTCGACGGCAAGGTCCCTTCACGGAGGACCCTCGACGAGGCGGAGGAGGTCGTCCTCACCCTCCTGGCCCGCTTCGCCGTCATCGACTACGTGGCCGGCAGGCGGGAGTACCGCCGCCTGACCCTCCACATGACCCAGGAACCCGGGGAGCCGGAGCTCGAGGGGCCCCTCTCCCGTCATGTGGCCGCGGTCGAGAACCTGGCCCGGAGGCTGGTCACCGACCGCCGGCGGCTGCCCCTGAGCGAGCTCCGGGAGGTGGCCCGCCTCGCGGGTCCGCGTCACGGCCGCCGCGAGAGCGACCTCCTGGCTTCCGTCCATCTGGCCCTGGCCGTCCCCGTGGCCGTGGCCTTCGGGCTTGTCCTGGGCCATCCGGAGACCCTCGAGGCCGCCCAGGTCGTCGGGCGGACGGGCCAGGCCCGGGAGGAGGTCACGGCCCGCGTGCTCACGGTCATGTCCGGTCTCATCGCGCGGAGCCTGGCCGCGCGGGTGGAGGCCGAACGGGCCGCCGGCAGGCTCGGCGACGCCCTCGCCGAGGCCTTCGTGATGCGCTTCCCGACCACTCAGGACATCGTCGAGGAGAGGGTGGCCGCCCTGGCCGAGCGCAACCGGGCGGCTGACGAGGGGAAAGCCGTCCGGCGGGCGCCCGTCCTGAAGCATGTCGTCGTCCCCTACGACTGTGACGGCCTGTACCCCGGGTCCCGGACGGGGCGTGACATCCCCTCGACGAAGGGCCGGGCCCTGAACTGGGCCCTCTCCTTCACCGACCCCCGCTCCACCGTCTACGGGTTCTACGACGCGGAGAGCCGGCCTCATCCGGACGTCCTCCTCTACGTGGCCTGGCGCCGGCTCCAGGACGACCCCAGGGCGGCCATCCTCCAGGGGCCCGTCTTCCAGGTCAGGAACTTCTACCGGATGGGGGCCTTCTGCAAGCTGGCATCACTCTACCAGGCCGTCGCCCACGATTGGTACCTCCCGGCCCTCTTCCGCCGACTGCCCTTCGTCGGCGGCACGAACCTCTACGTCGACCGGGCCCTGCTCGAAAGGGCCGGCGGCTTCGACGCCGAGGCCCTGACCGAGGACCTCGAGCTCGGGGTGAGGGCCTACCTCAAGTGCGACGCGTGGCCGGACTTCCTCCCTTACCCCTCGAGCGAGCAGACGCCCCCGACCCTGCCCGGCTTCTTCCGGCAGAGGGTCCGCTGGGGGGCCGGCCACCTGCAGGTGATGGACAAGATCCGCGCCCAGGCGGACTACGACCCGCGGAAGGTGAAGGCCCTCCTCAGGACGCTCTGGGTGAAGGGCCAGTTCGAGTGGGTCCTCTACCAGACGGCGACCCTGGTCCCGCCGACGGTGGTCATCCTCTACTCCACCGGGAACGTGGACCCGTCGGCCCTGCCGGCGGCCGTGAGGTGGGTCCTGCACGGCTTCAGCCTCATCTACCCGTGCTTCACCTTCTACGCCTATTTCCGCTATCTCCAGTACATGGACCCCTTCGACCAGATGAACCTGACCGCCCTGGGGCAGGCCGCGGTCTTCCTCCAGCTCCTGCTCCTGCCCCTGGCCGCCTTCCTCTTCCCCGTCCCCTACACGGTCGCCCTGGCTCTGAAGCGGCTCGGTCGTGAGCCCCGACGTTGGGTGAAGACACCCAGGACAGCGGAGTAGGGGCGGGCCCGCCGTGACGGCGACCAGGAGCGGGGACACCATAGGCCGGCGGGGACGGACGCGGGCGCGGCCGTACGGGCGGCGCCGGAGGGCGGCGGTGCGGGTTCCGGCCGGGCCGGTCCTGCGGGCCGGCCGCGCGCTCCTGGCCAGGGGACCGGCCCTGCTGGTGGGAGCCGGGGCTAGATCGGAAG
>CAJXZV010000126.1 GCA_913063835.1 uncultured Eubacteriales bacterium | reverse complement strand
CTGCCTCACCAGCGGGTTGTCCCCTGACCCGGACCGCACAGGTCGTCCACCGCCCCGACCGAATGGAAGGAGTAGCCATATCATAGTTCTCTCAGCGGGAACTGTAAAGGGGTCGGGTTCCGCTTTCGGGAACGAACCACGAGCCTCGCTCCTCTCGCGGCTATTATGGGGGCGATGGCTGAGGCCGGCTTCGGTGAACGACTCAAGACACTCCTCGAAGAGCGGGACATGACCCAGGCGGAACTGGCCCGGACCCTCCACCTGGGCAAGTCGACCGTTTCCCAGTACATCAGCGGGGTCCGCTCCCCCGACCTCAGCACGGTGCGCAAGATCGCCGAGTTCTTCTCGGTCAGCATCGACTACCTCATCGGGCGCTCGGACGTGCGCTGGCCGGCCCTCCTCAAGGACGCCGACGTCCAGCTCCTCATCGACCGCACGGGCGAGCTCACGCCGGCCCAGCGCCGCCGGCTCCTGGAGTTCATCGACTACCTTCGCTTCGAGGAGAGGCGTCGGGCGAAGCCGCGGCCCTCGCCGGAGAAGGGAGCCGGCAGGAGAAGGCCCGGCAGTGGGTGAGGCCCCGCGGAACAAGACCTGACCTCACGCCCTAGGGCCTTCGGCCTCCTCATCCCCGGCGGCCTCGGGCGCTCTGCCGGCCCCCACCCCGACCTCACCGCGGCCGCCGACCACCGTCACCGCTCTGGCGGCCACTCGGACAGCCGCGGCAGCGGCCTCCAGGGCAAGGTCGAAACGCCGGCCGTCGGTCCGGCGGCGCCCCGCGGCGTACCGTGTCAGGAACCCCGCGGCGAAGGCGTCTCCGGCCCCTGTCGGGTCGACGGCCGGCCCGGGGGGGCTGGCCGCCGGCACGGCCCCGACCCGCCCGGCCGCGGCCACCAGGCATCCCTGCGCCCCCAAGGTCAGGGCCACGACCGGGAAGCGCCGGGCGAGGGCCCGCGCGACCTCCTCCGGGTCGTCGAGGCCCGTGAGTTCCCGAGCCTCGTCCAGATTGGGGAAGACGACCTCAGTGCCGGCCACGTCCTCGAGGAAGCACTCCGCCCCGTAATCCCTGAGCGGCCTGACCGAGGAAGGGTCCACGCTGAACGGGAGACCGAGTTCGCGGCACACCTCAAGAGCCCTCAGGGCCACCTCCCTCGGCCCGGGCTCGAAGAAGGAATAGCCCGTGAGGTGAACCCACTCCCGGGAGACCAGGGCCTCGCGGGGGACAAGGTCCGTGACCGGAGTGAGGTTCGCCCCGCGGTCGGTAGCCATCGTCCGCTCCCCGGCCCGTACGCTGACCACGACCAGCCCGGTCGCCGAGCCGGGCGAGACGGCGAGGTTCCCCTGAGGGGGGTCGACCGCCACCCCTTCCGCGGCGAGCTCCTCCCTCAGCCAGCGGCCGGCCGCGTCATCGCCCACCTGGCCGAAGAAGGCCACGTCGGCCCCCTCACGGGCGGCCCACACGGCCACGTTGGCCGCCGAGCCCCCGCCCCTCAGCCTGACCGTCGCCCGCGAGTCGCTCCCCGGGGCGGCGGCTTCATGGTACAGGACGAGGACGTCCAGGTTGATGTCGCCGTAGACGGCGAGGCGCACGGCGGGCTTCACGCCGGACTCACCGGCCCCGGGCACCTTTCGGCGAGGGCCAGGGCCAAGCGGGCGCCAACCGCGGCGTTGTTCCTGAGAAGGGCCGCGTTGGCCTGAAGGCTCCGCCCACCTGTGGCCTTCTCGACGGCCTGCAGGAGGAACGGGGTCAGGGCCTTTCCCCTGACGCCCTCGGCTTCGGCGGCGGCCAGGGCCCGGTCGAGGGCCCGGTCGAGCTCCTCGCGGGCCAGTTCGTCGGCGGCCGGCACGGGGACCGTCACCAGGACGGCCCCCGGCAGTCCGGAGGCGAAGCGGGCGGCCGCGACGGCGGCGGCCTCCTCCGGGGTGGACACGGCCACGTCCACCGGGTAGGGGGTCTCGCGCACCCAGAAACCGGGGAAGCGTTCGGTGCCGAGACCGACGACCGTCACCCCGAGCATCTCGAGATGCTCCAGAGTCGCCGGGATGTCGAGGACGGCCTTGGCCCCCGAGCAGACCACGGCCAGGGAGACGCGCCCGAGGACGGCGAGGTCGGCCGAGATATCGAACGTGCCTTCCCAGCCGCGGTGGACCCCCCCGATGCCTCCGGTGACGAAGACGCGGACGCCGGCCCGGGCCGCGATGCTGCCGGTCGCGGCCACGGTCGTGGCCCCTGTGACCTCACGGGCGAAGAGCACCGGGAGGTCGCGCACGGAGGCCTTGGGGACGGCCGGACCAAGCCGGGCCAGGGTCTCGATGTCCTCCGGCCCGCAGCCGACCCGGGCCCGGCCGCCGATGACGGCGACGGTGGCAGGGACGGCCCCGCCCCGCCTGACGGCCTCCTCCACAGCCAGGGCCGTCTCGAGGTTCCGGGGATAGGGCATCCCGTGGGCGATGACGTTCGACTCGAGGGCGACCACTCCCCGGCCTTCAGCGAGGGCGGCGAGGACCTCCTCACTGACTTCGAGATACCGGTCCAAACGTCGGAACACCGTGGGCATGGTCCGCATCCTTTCGGATAGTCTTTCAGTTTCGCCGTTCTGCAGTCGGCGCTGCTCTCCTGCGGCCGCGGGCCCACTGGCAGCCGGCCCGCCCGTACCGGGTCCCGGCCTGCGGATTGCTGCGGCCCACCACCCCGCCGGCCTCTGCCGGTCGGGGGCATAGGGGCCGAGAGCCCCTGACTGCGGCAACTCTACCACAAGGTGCCAGGCGACACGGCACCGAAAGATTGTCGGGCGGCTGAGCCGAAGGGGTTGCCCCTTTTGACTGCGGCGAGTGAACCCGCCGAGGGGACGAAGGAAGTTGAGTCCGATAACCGACCGGGATTTCGCCGAGATTGTGACCATGGTCGAGGCCTTCACCAAGATTCTTGTCGTCCTTGTACCGAAAGTGAAGAACGGGACGGCCACCGAGAAGGAAAAGGAGGCTTACATGCAGGCCCTTTCGGGACTGGACGACTACCGGGAGAAGATGGCCCACGGTATTGCCGAGAAGTGGTCGAGATATGGAGTGGTTAAGAGGATAGCGGGCTCCATACCGGGCGCCGGACCGGCCCTCGTGCCGGTGCTTAAGGACTTGCGCGACCTGGCTCGCTACAAGATCATCAATGAACCGTCATCGCGTCCCCTTTGGGAGGGTCGCCTGCGCCAGATTGAGTGGGACATGAGACAGCTTAGGGACTAAGCGAGCGGAAAGAGGTCAAAGGGGTGATCAACGGTGACGGCCTCGCCCGCGCACGTCAGACGCTGCGCGACCTGTGAGAACGTCGGCCCGCGACGGTGTATCTACGTGGTCTGCCGGGACCCACTGGCGGTGGGACTCTGCATGCGGGACGAGATAGCCCAACCGGTGCCCTGCAGGACTTGTGAGCACCGTAACGTGAACACGGGCACGGCGGGAACCTACTCTCAACTGTGCACGGCCTGTCTCCAGGCCGATTTCGCTGCCTGGAAGCGAGGCACGGACTGCTGCAGCCGCCCGCCCTACCAGCCCCAGAAGGAGCCGTGAACCCGCCCGCCAGCCCCACGCCGGGAAACCCGCGGCCTGCGACCTGGACGCCGCGGCTGCCCGGCACTCTGAACCGAGACACGGGTCGATCGCCGGGGCGGGCCGGTTCATCCGGGCCTGGAGCGGATAAGCCTATCGGGGAAGACCGCGCAGGACCGAGCCCTGACCGGGACGTCTGTAGGGGGGCCTTGGCGGTGGTCCCTACAGGGGGGAGGGTCACCCCTCCCCCCTCTGAGTCACGCCCGCCGTGCTCCTACTCGCCGCCCCACTGTTCGAGGACCCAGGGCGGTATCTGGTACCTGACCGTGCCCGGGTAGGTGATGGGGTCCATGCCCTCCACGGGCTGCCACTCGTAGGGCCAGACACACCTGAGCTCACCGTCCTGCCACTGGGTCCCGATGGCCGTCACGAAGCCGGGGCCCCAGGTCACGTCGTGGCACTCGTCGAAGACGATTCGGCCGGACGCGCCCCGGTAGTCGGTCTTCTCGAGCTCGGCCACGACGGAGTCGGAATCGATGGCGCCGGCCCTTTCGATGGCTTCCTTCAGAATCCAGACGGCGTCGTAGGTGCCGGCGTTGTAGGTCGGGTACTCTCCGAAGCGATCGACGAACTTGTCGTAGAACGGGACCGTCTTCTCGGTGATCTCCAGGCCGGGAGCGAGGGTGTTGAGGGTGCACTCGTAGTCGCCGAAGCCGTCGGTGGCCTCGATGAACCCCATGGCCTGAGCCTCGACGTTGATGCCCACCGAGACGGCCGGTATCTGGAGCTCGCCCCACTGCCTGGCGTAAGGCACGCCGGCCGGGCCGGAGAAGTAGGTGTAGATGATGTGGGCTCCCGAGTTCCGGATGGCCGTCAGCTCGGCCGTCAGGTCCGTGGCCGTGGTCGAGGGCCGCCAGGTCCCGACGACCTCCATACCCATCGTGGGGATGATGGCGTTGGCGGCCTGGGCCAGCGGGTCGCCGGCCACGGCCTGCTCGATGACTATCGCGCACCTGGGCTTGGCGATGCCGAGCTCCTCCCTGACGATACCGGCCACATAGTTGAGCAGGATGAGCGAGTCCTTCACGAGGTAGTTGACGTTGATCGGCGTCACCCGGAACCAGTACTTGTAGCGCTCGTAGTCCTCGGCCACCTTGTCGGAGAGCTGGGTGTGGGAGGCCCCGCAGACGAGGAAGATGGTCTTGTGGTCCATGGCCACTTCCTGCATGGCCAGGGCGGCCTCGGTCCTGATGGCGCCGACGAGGAACTGCGCCCCGTCCACGGTGATGGCGCGCTCGCAGGCCGTGGCCGCGTCGTCGACGCTCAGGAGCTCGTTCGTGTCGACCTTGACGAGCTCGATCTGGTACGTCTCGTCGCCCACCTTCACGCCACCGGCCGCGTTTATCTCCTCCATGGCCAGCGTGGCGCCGAACCAGTGGTGCCGTCCCTGGATGAACTCCATCGGCCCGAGGACACCGATCTTGATGACCTTCGCCTCGCCCGGCCGGCAGCCGGCGGCGCCGAAGACGCCGACGGCCAGGGCCAGGACCGAGACAGCGGCCACCAGTGCTGTGATTCTCCTCTTCACTGTCTACCCCCCCTTCCTTCGGCGCGGCGAGCCGCCGCGCCCCGAG
>CAJXZV010000125.1 GCA_913063835.1 uncultured Eubacteriales bacterium | reverse complement strand
AGTCCATCGGAGCACGAGCGGTGTCGAGCATTGCACCATTCTACTACGAGTATAGTGAGGAGCAGCTTCAGAATCACTTTCTGTCCTTGATTTCGGAGGTAAGCATTCCGGTCTTCGCTTACAACAATCCGAAAACGTCTAACCGACTAGGGCCTCACCTCATCTCGAGGTTAGCAGATAATGGCCTCCGAGGTATCAAAGATAGCAGCTTCGATTTGCTGTGTTTCTACGAGTTCCTGCGGACCGTCAAAGTGCCAGGCTTCGTATTCATCATTGGTACCGAAGCGCTTTTGTTGCCTGCTGTGACGGCCGGAGCACAAGGGTGTATTGCCGGTTTGGCCAATGCCCTACCTGAACAAGTCGTCGAGCTCTACCGGTTGGCGACTGAAGGTGCTCCTGATGAGGCAATCGCTGTTCAGCAGCGTGTGCTAGTTTTGAGGGAAATCATGCGGAGCCATGGTGCAATATCGGCGATTCATGCGATTCTGCGGTTGCGAGGGGTTGACTGCGGGTATCCAAGGCGCCCGTTCAAGCCGCTTGACGAAGAGCAAGTGCGGCAACTGAAAAAGGAACTGAAGGAGCACCAGGTGGCCCTGTAAGGCCCGAACTCCTTGGCGGCTGGAGAATCCCTCAAGGCTGCTGGCCAACCACGAAGTCGTCGTTGGAGGGAAGATGGTGCCAGACGGTGAGAGAACAAGGCGGCGCGAAAGGGAAGAACCGGGCGATGGCTAAGCGCGTCCCGGCCGCGGAGCTGGTCGACCTCTGCCAGAGAGTGGCCGAGGCCAACGGCGTTCCCCCTGAAGCGGCGAGGGAACTGGCCGAGGCCCTGGTGGCCGCCGACCGCTGGGGGATCTCTTCTCACGGGGTCCGGAACCTCCCCGTCTATGTCGACAGGCTGCGGAGAGGAGGGCTGGACCCCGCGGCGCGCCCGGAGGTCTTGGTTTCGCGCGGAGCGTTGACCCTGCTCGATGGTCGGGCCGGTCTGGGGCAGGTGGCTGCAGCGGAGGCCTGCCGCCTCGCGGCCGAGAAGGCACGGCAGCTCGGCATCGGCATCACGGTCGTCGTGAACACCTCCCACGCCGGGGCTCTGGGCTACTGGACGTGGCGGGTGACCCTCGAGGGGCTCATCGGCATGATGGTTTCCAATGCGAACCCCACCGTAGCTCCCTATGGTTCACGGGCGGCCGGCCTCGGCACCAACCCAATCTCCCTCGCTTTTCCCTCGGACGGGACCCCGGTAGTTGTGGACCTGGCGACGAGCGCCACTGCGAAGGGAAAGATCTACGAGCTGGCCGACCGGCAGGAGTCGCTGCCGGAAGGCCTCGCCCTCGACGAGACGGGGAACCCCACCCGAGACCCGCAAGCCGCCCTCAAAGGCGTGCTCCTGCCCCTCGGTGGGGCCAAGGGGTCGGCCCTTTCGGTAGCCGTGGAGCTTCTCACGGGTGTGCTCACAGGAGGCGGGTTCGGCCCGGCGGTGCGCTCCCTCCACCGGGAGCCCTCCGAGCCCCAGCGCATAAGCTTCACCTTCGGGGCTCTGGACCCCGACCTCCTCGTCCCAGGGTATCGCCGACGCGTCACGGAGTTCTGCGAGCACATAAGGAACCTCGACCCGGCCCCCGGAGTGGTCCGCATACACCTGCCGGGAGAAAGGGAGCTCGAGCGCTCCCGGGAAGCCGAGACGCTGGGCGTCCCTGTGGCGAAGGATGTGCTCGAGGAGCTTGAAGAACTCGCGAGGAAGGACCGGCCGGGCACGGTGAAGGAGAGTCGGCGTTGACCGATCAAAAACAGGAGCACCTGCGCGGGGTCATCCCGCCCGTCATCACACCCTTCGATGCGGAGGGAAAGCTGGACCTCGGCACCTACGCGGAGCTGATAGATTTCTGGGCCGGCAAGGTGCACGGCCTCTTCGTCTGCGGGACGTACGGTTCAGGCCCCCTCCTGGACGTGGCGGAGCGCAAGGACGTGATGGAGACCGCGGTCAAGGCGGCCGCCGGGCGTCTGCCCGTCATCGCGCATGTCGGGGCCACCACGACCCGGGCCGCGGTGGAGCTCGCCCGCCACGCCGAGGCGGTGGGCGTGAAGGTCGTGGCCTCGGTACCCCCCTACTACTACCCGCACTCGGAGGACAACGTCAGGCGCTATTTCGAGGCGCTGGTCGAAGCGGTCGACATACCCGTCTACTGCTACGTCAACCCGAAGACGGTCGGTTACACGGTGAGCCCGACCTTCCTGGCCCGCCTGGCCGAGCTCGGCGTGCGGGGTCTGAAGGACTCGACCTTCGACATCGTCTACCACTACGAGGTCAGGCGCCAGGTGACGGTCTCCGACTTCGATTTCGTGGCCGGGAGCGAGGCTCTCATGCTGGCCTCCTGGCTGGCTGGGGCCCGCGCGTTCATCGCCGGCCTCGCGAACTGCCTGCCCGAGCCAGTGGTGGAGCTGTACGCCCTTTGTGAGGCCGGCCGGTACGAAGAGGCGGCCGAACAGCAGAAGGTCGTCATCGCCCTCCGGAGTCTCTTGCACCGTGCGTCGACGGTCTCGATGGTCCACGCCATTCTCGACATGAGGGGCGTGCGCGCCGGCTACCCGCGCGCTCCCTTCGCGCCCGTGGACCCGGAGGTCGCGGCCGAGGTGAAGCAGACCATGGCGAAGCTTGGCGTTCTGTAGCGGTAGGAGGCGGAAGGGGTGAGTGAGGCGAGAATCTGGGACATCAGCCTATCCCTGGGCCCGCAGACGCCTGTGTATCCCGGTCTCCCAGGTGTGGAGGTCGTCTGGATGCGTCACTGGTCCCTGGGAGACACCTCTGCAGTGAGCCGTCTCTCCTTCGGCACCCATGTCGGCACCCACGTCGACGCCCCGTTGCACTTCGTCCAGGACGGAGCCGGGTTGGACCGGATACCTTTGGAGCGGTTCGTAGGTCGGGCACGAGTAGTTGACCTGTCCGGCTGTCCCGGGCCGGCGCTCACAGCCGGCGACTTGCAGCAAGCCGGTATAGCTCCTCCGAACGAGCTGCCGGACATCCTCCTCCTGCGGACGCGCAACTCGGCTCTGCTGGGAGAGGCTCAGTTCCGGCCTGACTACGTGTACCTGGCGCCGGACGCCGCGGAGACCCTGGTCCGGTGCGGAGTGAGGACCTTGGGGTTCGACTACTTGAGCGTGGATCCGCCCAAGGACCCGGTCAAGGCGGCACACCGGGCACTCCTCGCGGCAGGGGTCGTCCTGTTCGAAGGGTTGAACCTCTCGGTCGTCCCGCCGGGGGACTACTTCTTCGTCGGTCTCCCCCTGCGGCTCGAAGAGACCGAGGGAGCGCCGGCGCGTGCCATCCTGCTGGAGCTACAGGAGGCGAGGAAGTTCGGAATCGACAAGACAGGCAAGGAGGTCAACGGCGGGTGAAAATCCTCATAACCGGTGGCTCCGGACTGCTGGGGTATGACCTGGCCCGCTGTCTGGACGGGAAGCACGAGGTGACCACCTGGGAGGGTCGGGCGGACGTTGACGTCACGGACGCAACGGCTGTGGCTGAGGCGATACGGCGGGCCGAACCGGAGGTTATCATCCACTCGGCCGGGTGGCGGGATGTGGACGGCTGTGAGCGCGATGTCGTCAAGGCGTACGCCGTCAACAGCCTCGGAACGCGCAACGTATGCCTGGGGGCCCGTGCGGTCGGAGCCGTCGTGGCCTACATCAGCACCGATGCCGTCTTCGACGGGAGCGGCAGACGGCCGTACTACGAGTTCGACCCGCCGTGCCCGATAAACGCCTACGGCCGGTCCAAGTGGGCCGCCGAGCGTGAGGTCACGTCTCTCCTTCGGGACTTCTTCATCTTCAGGGTCCCTCTCCTCTTCGGCGTGGGTCCGGCCCGGCGCGTCAAGGAGAACACCTTGGCCCAGGCCATCCTCGCCGAGCGGGCCGGGCGGAGCGTCACTGCCACGGACGACCAGTTCTCCTCACCAACGTTCACCTACGACATCGCCCGGGCTCTCGAGGCCATCCTGCCCACGCGTCGGTTCGGCGTCTACCACCTGTCGGACACCGGCACCTGTTCGCGAGCAGGCCTCCTGAGAGCGGCAATCGAAATCGTGGGCGGCGACCCCGGGATGGTCCAGGGCGTGAGCAGTTCCGACCTCGGTCGTCCGGCCTCGCGCCAGCGCTACAGCCCTTTGGCCAGCGTGTGCGTCGAGCCCCTCTTCGGACTGACGTTCAGGCCTTGGCGCGAGGCGCTGGAAGAGTGCGTCAAGAGCGATTCGTTCAGGGCCCTGCTCTCCCTCGGCGGCTCTGACGGGCGGGACAGGCAGAGAGGCCACTGACCTCCCACGACAGGGAACGAGGAAGAGGGGGCGCCGCCTCCGGCGCCCCTTCTTCAGATCGACGGGGGGTCACGCTGCTCGTCTCTGGTGTGTACTGCGAGGTCGAGGTCCTGGCTTGGTGGCTGTACTCGTTCCCGCTCCTCTCTGCGGTAACCTGCACGCTAAAGGCTGTCGAGATGGCTCTTCTCGAAGGCGCGCGTGTGGTCGACCTGCTGCCTTCGTGGCACGGCTCCTCGTGACGGGGCTGGTCCTCATCCCGCTGGGGCTCCTGGTGTCCTCCCTCGGGGAGAACTGCGCTTCTGTGCGTATTCCGGCCAATCCGTCGAGTGATTCCGGCCGAAATCGTCCGGCCGTTCCGGGTCGAACCGTCCAGCCCGGGGCGTCAAGACCGACGCGGTGCTTCTGGCGAGCAGGCATCCGTTCCGGGAGGCGTCCCGTCTTCTGGCCTGGAAGGTGAGCCACGCCTCGGTGCACGCGTGGACGTGGCGGGCGGGTGATGCCTGCCGCCGGCATCTGGCGGGGCTGAGGCACAGGGTGTTCGGCCTCGGCAGGGTCTTCGAGGGTGTGGGGCGCCGGGTGGCGGCCCTGTTCTGCGAGGCGGACGGGGTCGTCATCAGGCTGCAGCGTGAGGCCAGATGCGTGGTCGAGGCCAAGCTGGCCATCGTGCATGCGGGTTGGGAGGGGGTGCATCCGTCCAGCTCGGCTTTCAGGCTGAAGGACAAGCTGGTCTATGCATCCATCCAGGGGGCGGAGGCGTTCTGGGAGAGCGTGTGTGTGCTGGTGGCCCGCCGTTGGGGCGACCCTGAGGCGGTCAAGGTGGTCGGCGGCGACGGGGCGGGATGGGTCAAGACGGCCCTGGAGTACTTCCCGTCAGCGGTCTACCAGCTGTGCCGGTTCCACCTGACGCGGTGGATCAGAAGGTGTCTGGGCT
>CAJXZV010000124.1 GCA_913063835.1 uncultured Eubacteriales bacterium | reverse complement strand
GCGGCGGGCGGAACCTCACCGCGAGGTCGGCAGAGTCCCGGCGGACGGAAACGAGGCGGCGCGCCCAACAAGGGATTTTCAGGAAGAGCGTGGAAAGGTCAAGGGTATCCTAAATATAGCACGCCGCCCTCGTTCTCGGCCCACGGCCTCTCGCCCCGTGGCTCGCATACCCAAGGGCGGCGCTGGGAGGTGGCTTCGTGGAGTCGGTCATACAGTGGTTCGACCCGTCACTGGGAACCCCGGTCGTCACGGTCTCCAAAACGGGGTTGACTTTCAACCCGGCGGCGGTGGCCCTCCTGGACAGCCCCGCCTTCGTTGAGGTGGGAGTGGACCCCAAGGCCAAGGCGCTGGTCGTGCGCCCGGTCCAGCGACAAATCGTCGGGGAGGAGGACACCGGGCCGAGCTCCGGGACCGAGCGGGCGCTCCCGTTCCGGCGGCCCGCTTCGGGCAAGCCCCGCGTCCGGGTGACGAGCAGGGACCTCATCAGGTTCATCGAGGCCTCCATTCCTGACTTCACCGTCAGCGGGTCGGAGCGGTACCTCGCCCGCTTCGAGTCGAACGCGGGCTACCTGGTGGTGGATCTCAAGCAGCCCCTCAGGCGCCGGCGCAGGAGGAAGACGGTCTGAAGGCCTCTTCGGTATCAGCGTTTCCGGCCGCCGGATCTGGGAGAGGAGTCATTCATGAGGCATGTCTGACGCCCTCACGGAACTCGCGGACTTCATCCGGCAGGGGCTGGGGGACGCGGAAGAAGGCAGGGCGCGGTCCCTTCTCGAGGCCCTGTTCGGAGACCGCTACCACTCGCGTCACCTTGAGACGACCATGGTCCGTGACGCTCTCGGATTGGCCTCGAGAGGCGGAACCTCCGGGGAGGACCGGGCCTCCTCACGGAGGGGCGCTTCGCGCACGGCCGAAGGGGTCCCCTTCGCCGGTATAGTCAACCCCGAGAACCCTCCCTCCGGCCCTTACGGCGGGGCCAGTGTCGTGTGGTTCCCGACGGAGGACTCGGGCAGCATCATCACCTTCGTCGTGGGAACGCGCGGCCTGTCGCCCGACGAGGGTGTCCTGGTGAGACCGGGCCACCGCCGCCGGGTCGCGGCCCTGCGCCGTCTGCTGGCGAGAGAAGGGGTGGAGTGCTGGACGAAGCCGGACCCCTCCGCTCTGGGTGTAGGGGTGCCCGAGGTGGCGCGCCGGCGCTTCCCGGGCTTCGAGGGGGCCCTCCAGCGCTACGGTGAACTCCTCTACTGCATCGCAAAGGTCCCCCGCGACGACCGGGACCTGGGCCGACTCGTCGTCCGGTCCTTCTTCGACCTCTACGCTTATGAGCGCGGCTGGCAGGTCCTGAAGGGCGCCCGCGAGGAGTTCGACTGTCTCCTTGCGGCTCTCCGGACCGGGGTGTTCCCGCACGTCACCCCCGACGAAGTCCATGAGCTTCTCTTGCGGCGCCGCTTCGTCGTCCTGCAGGGCCCGCCCGGCACCGGCAAGACCCGCATGGCGGAGGTCATCAAACGGGAACATTTCGCCGGGCGCGGGATGACCATCCAGTTCCACCCCGCTGTCACCTACGAGGACTTCGTTGTCGGCCTTTCGCCCGATACACTCGAAGGTAGTCTCCGCTTCGAGGTCCGCGAAGGGTATCTTCTCCAGGCGGCTCGGGCCGCGGCCGACGGCCCCTTCCTGCTCGTCATCGATGAGGTGAACCGCGCGGACCTTGGCAAGGTCCTCGGCGAAGCCATATACCTGTTCGAGCCCGGCGAGGTCGGAGGTGAGAGCGGGCGGCGGGTCCTCCTCCCGCACGCGGCTGACGGCGAGCGCACGTTCACCCTACCGGAGAACCTCTATGTGCTGGCCACGATGAACACGGCGGACCGCAGTATCGCCGGGATGGACCTCGCCGTGAGACGCCGCTTCGCCTTCGTGACGGTCCCGCCGGACCGGAGCGTGGTAGCCGAACAGGGCTTGCCACTGGCGACCGAGACCTTCGACCGGCTCCAGGACGTCTTCATCGAACACGCCCCCGATGACGCCCTGGTGCTCCTGCCCGGCCACTCGTACTTCCTCGCGTCGACCGAGGAGGAACTCCGGGAGCGGTTCAGGTACGAGCTGTTGCCCTTGCTCGACGAATACCTGCACGAGGGTCTTCTCGGGCCCTGTGCGACCGAACTCCAGGCCGTCCGCGACTTCATCCAGGACGCGGTCGGGGCCGATGGCCGCCGGTGACCCGAAGGCCGGGGGACGCCGTTCCAGGGGCCGCCGCCGGCCGACGACCCGAACACAGCGGACGCGCCGGCCCGCGACAGCGACAGGCTGGTCCCCCTCTCCCACACAGAGGAGGCTCCATCGCGCCGTCGACAACGGGCCACCGGTCAACCTGCCCCCTCAGGACTTCCTCCCCGCCCGCCGGGAGACAGGCTGGGGCAGCTACATCGATGCTTTCCTGCGCATGAACCAGCCGGCCCTCGATGCGCTCGACGCACGGGTCGAGGTCGTCGGGAGCTCGGACGGACCTCTCGTGAGAGTGGTGCCCGGTGCCCGCGTGGGGGCAGTGCCGCTCCGCTCCCCGCAGACCGGTCACGTCACCGCAGGCTTCGTCGTGACACCGCGCTTCGGTTGGGCCGGGATAGGCCGGGTCCTGGTGGAGACCGGATGGGCCGCCGCCCCCGACTTCCTCGACCTCCCCACGGTCCCCGGTAGCGGGCGCGAGGTCCCTCCGTGGGTTCTCGCCGGACCGGTCCTGTCCCGGCTCCAGACCCTCCTCAGGGCCATGCGGAGGGGCTACCGCGAGGAGGAGGCGGTCCTCCGTCACCCCAGGGGGCGGATCGTCTGGCCGGAGTATCTCGCGAGGTCGCTCGTCAGGGGACGATGGGAACGCCTGCCCTGCCGGTTCCCGGACCTCGGGCCCGACCCGAGACTCAGACGCCACGCCAGATGGGTCCTTGAGAGGGTCAGAGCCGACCTCCTGGCCACCGGGGGGACCGACCCCGTGGCCGTGGCCCTCGCCGCGGCGGCCCTGCGGCTCATAGAACAGCTCGCTGATGTCGAGCCCCTGGCCCCTTCCAAGGATGAGCTCCGGCGGAGCGTCGGAGGAGGTCTGCTGGACGAGACCCTGAGGCAGGGTGTCGAGGCCATGGCCTGGGTGGTCGAGGAGCGCGGGCTGGGGGGCGGCCGCGAACTGGACGGGCTGGCCTGGACCCTCCCCCTCGACCGGCTCTGGGAGGCCTACGTGGAGGGCGTGGCAAGAAGGGAAGCCGCGCTGACCGGCGGTGAGGTGCGCGTCGGTCGGCTGGGTGAGACGGTCTTCCCCCTCCACTGGACGGACCCGACACACCGCTCCCTGGGCCACCTGGTCCCGGACATAGTCGTCCGGCGCGGCCGCTCGGTCCAGGTGATCGACGCCAAGTACAAGGCCCACCTGGCCGAGCTCGATGAAGCCGGCTGGCGGCGTTTCGCCGAGCAGACCCGTCAGGAGCACCGGGCCGACGTCCACCAGGTGCTGGCCTACGCCGCCCTCTACGACGCCGAGGAGGTCACCGCCACTCTGGTCTACCCTCTCAGGCCCGACACGTACCAGGTCCTCGAAAGGCGCGGGGCCGCTGTGGCCCACGCCGAACTCCTGCACGGCGGAAGGACGGTGAGGCTGGAACTGAGGGGTCTGCCGTTCGGCTCGGGGCGCCGGCAACGAGACGTGACGAGACCCGGCTGGGGCTCCATTCAGATGCCACACCGGCCGAGCGAGATGGTATAATGCATGCCGTGCAAGGGGAGTAGCTGACCTGGCTCGGCCAGGAGAGCGCAGTCGTCAGTCCGGGTGTCCACCCCGGCTGCGCAGGCCACGCGATTTGAAAGGGCACAGCGAGACCTTGGTCGACAGAACCGGGCCGCTGTGCTCTTTTCGTGTTCCGAGAAGTCCCCGCAGTGCGACCCGGTCGAAAGGGTGGATGGGTTGCACACACCGTGGTTCGTCTGGGTCGGCTTCAGTCTCTTCATCCTCGTCTTGCTCCTGATCGACTTGGGAGTCTTCCACCGAAAGCCGCACACGGTGTCCATCGGTGAGGCGGCCGCCTGGGCGGCCGTGTGGATAGGTCTCGGGCTGGCGTTCAATGTCTTGGTCTACTTCTGGAGAGGTCCGACTCAGGGCCTCGAGTTCCTGACGGGCTTCATCATCGAGAAGACCTTGAGCGTTGACAACATGTTCGTGTTCGTGATGATATTCACTTACTTTGCGGTGCCGGCCGAGTACCAGCATCGCGTGCTCTTCTGGGGCATTGTCGGCGCGCTCATCATGCGCGCCGTGTTCATCGCGGTAGGTGCCGCCCTCCTGGCCGCTTTCCATTGGGTGATATACGTCTTCGGCGGCTTCCTGGTGGTGACCGGGGTCCGAATGGCCTTCCACCAGAGAAGCGAGGCCGACCCCGCCCGCAACCCCGTCCTCCGGTTGGCCAGAAGGTTTCTGCCCGTGACCACAGGCTGGCGTGGAGCACGGTTCTTCGTGAAAGAGAAAGGGCGGTTCTTCACCACACCTCTGTTCATGGTCCTCCTCATGGTCGAGAGCACCGACCTGGTGTTCGCGGTGGACTCCATACCGGCGATCTTCGCGGTGACGGACGACCCCTTCATCGTCTACACTTCGAACGTCTTCGCCATCCTGGGGTTGAGGTCACTCTATTTCCTCCTGGCCGGTGTGGTCGAACGTTTCAGGTACCTCAAGCTCGGACTCTCAGTGGTCCTGGTCTTCGTCGGCATCAAGATGCTCATCAGCGGCTTCTACAAGATTCCCATCACGGTCAGCCTCGCGGTCGTGTTCGTGGTGTTGGCCATATCAATCATAGCTTCATTCCTTGTGAGGCCGGGGCAGACAACGGAGAGAACCCTATATTGCAGATGACGACCGTGCCGTAGTGCTCAGCCATGTCGAGCCAGGTGGGCCTTGGGTCCTGTTCATAACGGCAGGAATGGCCCGGCCTTGGTATTGACGGGGACGACCACCTCCGGGATTTCGCAGAAGACCTCGAAGGCCCGGTAGCGAGCGCCGACGAAGGAGCGGACGTCCTCCCGAGATACCGCCTCCACAAAGGTATAGCTGGAGGCCCCAGGGGTGCCACGAAGATGCGGACTCGGGTCACCGGGGTACTGGTGTCGTCACCCACTTTCTTTGGCCGCACCCTTCCCACATAGCGTGGCCGCCCGGGGCGGTGAGAAGGTCGCCTGAGACTTCCTCCCCACCACGGTCGTTCATCCGCGTCAGCCTCCGAGGTCGTCCTCGAGTTCGGCTATGGCTTTCC
>CAJXZV010000123.1 GCA_913063835.1 uncultured Eubacteriales bacterium | reverse complement strand
TCCGCATCGCCGAGGCGGGCCAGCCCGGTGAGAACGGGGGTCCGCCCGGCGACCTCCTCGTCTACGTCCACGTGCGGCCCCACCCGGTCTTCCGGCGGGACGGGGCAGACCTCCACGTGGAGAGAAAGATCGGCTTCGCCCAGGCGGCTCTGGGGGCCGAGATAAGCGTGCCGACGCTCGAGGGCGAGGCCACCCTCAAGATCCCGCCGGGGACACAGCCCGGCCAGCGGTTCCGCCTCCGGGGCAAAGGGATGCCGCGTCTGCGGCGGAGCGGGAGCGGTGACCTCATCGTCCGCGTCCGGGTCGAGGTCCCGACCCGGCTGTCGGCGCGGGAGAAGGAGCTTCTCGTCGCCTTCGCCCGGGAGCGCGGTGAGAACGTGAACGCGGGCGAGGGCTTCCTGAAGCGGGTCCGGGACGTGCTCGGGGGCGGCTGAGCGGGCGCGTCAGTCGAACGCTGCCGGCTCCGGTCATCGTTCTCATTGTTCAACTGTTGCCCCTCACTTGGTATACTGGGGAGGGGTGCCAGAGATGGGTTCGGTAGGAACGGCTTTGGGGGCGGTCTTCCGGGACGCGTGGCGGCGGTTCTCGGCCAACCAGGTCTTCTGGGGCCTGCCTTTGCTCCTCGCCTTGGGTTTCGTGTTGACGGTCCTCTTTCTCGCCAGCATGTTCGTCTCGTTGCGCCTCACCGGCTTGTTTCTCGTCTTCCTGGGCATGTGGGCCTACGGGGCGATGGCCCTGGCCGCCTTCACCGGGGTCTGGGCGGCTGCGGCTCGGACGGGCCGGGCGACGATTGACGACGCCTCCAGAGGCATCGCCAGGTTCTTCTGGCGGATGGCCGGCTATATCGGCGTCCTCGGGCTGGTGTCTGTGGTCGTCGGCACCGCCGTCAACCTCATGGTCTTGGGACAGCCCGTGCTTCCGGTGTCTCCCGGGGGCCCGGACCCGTCCCTCGTGAGGGTGACGACCGGTGCCGTGTGGCAGATTGTCGGCCTTGTCCGGTCGTTCGCGCTCATCCTGTTCTTCGCCTTCGCGCCCGCAGCGGTCGCGCTTGAGGGCTGCGGCCTCGGGGACGGCTTCGTCCGGGGCCTTCGCTTCGTGGGCCGGAGGCTAGGGCCGGTGGCGGCGCTGGCCGCCGTGGCCGTCGTCCTGTGGCACGGACCGGGCTTCGCCCTGACCTGGCCCTTCGCACAAGAGTTCCAGACCCTTGCGACCGAGATGGGTGCCGGCTTCGAGGCGGAACTCATGGCGCTGGCAAGCCGCATGCTGCCCGTGATGGTGTTCCTCGCCGTTTACGTCTATTTCATCTGGGTCTACATCATGCTGAGCTTCTTCATCGCCTACGAGCGCTGGCGCGACGCCGCTGAACCGGCGTGCGCCGGTGGGACGGTCAGGGAGTGAAGGGGGCGGGCCCTCGGCCCACCCCCGCTCTGCTCGAGTCGGCCGCTTCGGGCCGGTCCGGCGGCCGCGGCCTCTTGGGGCCGCTCCGTCGGGCCGTCGCGCCTACAACCCGTAGATGTCCGAGAACTTGCGCTTGATGTAGGCCAAGTAGGGGCCGGCGTCGAGCGGCCGGCCGGTCACCCTCTCCAGGAGCTCCTGCGGCCCGAACTTGGCCCCGTGGGCGTGCACGTTCTCGTTCATCCACCTGAGCAGGTTCGAGAACTCGCCCTGGGCGAACTCCTCCTCCAACCCCGGGTGCTCTTCCAGGGCCTTCTCGTAGAGCTGGACCGAGGCCACGTTGCCGATGGTGTAGCCGGCGAACCCGCCTCCGAAGCCGAAGGTCCAGTGGATGTCCTGGATGCATCCCCTGAGGTCGTCGGGCGGGGTGATGCCGAGGTAGTTCCGGAACTTCTCGTTCCAGGCCCCGGGCAGGTCGTCGAGGCCGAGTTCCCGGTCGAAGACGGCCTTCTCGAGCTCGAACCTGACCATGATGTGCAGGTTGTAGGTCACCTCGTCGGCCTCGACCCTGATGAACGACGGCTCGACCTTGTTCACGGCCCGGTAGAAGTCCTCCCGGGAGACCTTGCCCAGTTGCTCGGGGAAACGCTTCTGGAGCCGCGGGTAGTAGAACTGCCAGAAGGCCCGCGACCGCCCGACGATGTTCTCCCAGAGGCGCGACTGCGACTCGTGCAGGCCCGATGAGGCCCCTTCGTGGAGGATGGACTGCTCGAAGCGCTCGGGCAGGCCCTGCATGTAGGTCCCGTGGCCGGCCTCGTGCAGGCTGGCGAAGAAGCCGGCGTTGAAGAACCCCTCGTCGATGCGGACGGTGAACCGCACGTCGTTGCGGGAGAAGCCTATGGTGAACGGGTGGACGGAGAGGTCGATCCTCCCGCGGGTCTCCAGGTCGAAACCGACGGCCGCGGCCGCCTCACGGCAGACCTCCATCTGGGTCTCACGGTCGAAGGGCTGGTGGAGGAAGCTGTCGTCCACGGCGTCGGCCTTCTCGGCGATGGCCTTGACCAGAGGGACCAGGCCCTGGCGGAGCTCGCCGAAGAGCCCCTCCATGTCGGCGGTCTTCATCCCCGGCTCCTGCTGGTCGAGGAGGGCGTCGAGGGGATGGTCCTCGTACCCGAGGGCGTCGGCCACTTCCCGCATTATGTCCACCATCTCGCCCAGGGCCGGTCGGAAGACCTTGTAGTCGTTCTTCTGCCGGGCCTCGATCCAGGCCTCGTGGGCCCGGGTGCGGGCCCGGGAGTGCCGGACGACCAGGTCGGGCGGGAGCCTGGTGGCCTTCTCGTACTCCCGGCGGGCCACCCTGACCGTGGAGGCCTCGTCCGAGTCGTAGGGGAGGGTCTCCTCCCAGTCGCGGAGTCTCTCCAGGAGCCGGCCTATCTCCGGAGCGGTGAACTTCTCGTGGGCGACCTTGCTCAGGACGGCCAGGTGGTTGCCGCGGGCCCTGGCTCCGGCCTTGGGCATGTACGTCTGCTGGTCCCAGAAGAGGAGCCCGCCCGACTGCCGCAGGGCGGTCACCTCCGCCAGGAGTTCGACCAGGCGCTGATAGTCCTTGTTCTCGGCCGCGCCGGAACTCGCTTCGGTCTTTCCGGACAAGACACATCATCTCCCTCGGGCTGGCGCCGGGCTGGCGCGCGGTTCTCATCTATGGGCCGTTCCGCGCCGGGCGCCAGGTCTCTATCTGGGCTCCCTCGCGGAAGTTCCTCCGGCCCGTGGTTGGCTTCTGGCCCCGGGCGGGGTTCTCCTGTAGGGCGGTCGCGCTGCGCCCGCCTGGCGCCTCACGGCGGCGAGAATCTCCTCAACATTCTGAACTGGGGGTGGTTTCCGACCGATGTCTGCTTCAGGGAACGGCCGGCCCACCGCCGTGGTCCTCGGCGGCGCCGGCGACATGGGCTACCGGGTCGTCCGGGAGCTGGTGGCCAGGGACAACACCAGGGTCGTCATCGCCGACTACCGCTACGACCGGGCCCGCAGACTCGCCGCCGAGCAGGGGGGCGACACCGAGGCCGTCTTCGTGGATGCCGACGACCCGGCGTCGCTGGCCGCCGTTCTGGCCCGCGCGGACGTGGCCGTGAACTGCATCGGCCCCTTCTTCCGGTACGCGGAGAAGGTGGGCCTGGCCTGCATCAGGGCCGGGGTGAACATGGTCGACATCTGCGACGACGACGACGCCACCGTGCGGATGCTGGCCCTGGAATCCCTGGCCCGTTCGGCGAGGACGATGCTCATCGTCGGGGTCGGCTGGACCCCGGGCATCTCGAACCTCCTGGCCAAGAAGGCCGCCTCCGAGCTCGACGAGCCGCAGGACTGCGACATCACCTGGGTGGGCTCGACGGCGGACAGTGAGGGCAAGGCCGTCATCCTCCACGTCCTGCACGCCATCACCCGGAGCACACCTTCCTACACCAACGGCGGCTGGGTGGACGTGCCGGCCCTCACCCACCACCGGTGGGTCGACTTCCCGCGGCCCATCGGGCCGGTCAGGGCCTACGTCTGCGGGCACCCCGAGCCGGTGACCATTCCCCGGTACATGCCTGAACTCCGGAGCGTGGTCCTCCGCGGCTACCTTCTGCCCCACGAGATCCAGGACGTCGCCAAGGCGATGATCGACCTCGGACTCCTGGACACGGAGAAGAAGAAGGAGGCCCTGGCCGGGCTCCTCCAGCCGCTCCTGCCGCTGTTCTCGCACCTCGGCGAGAAGGCAGCGCCGCCGCTCTCCGGTGTGCGCTCCGATGTCTCCGGCCTCGTGGAGGGCAGGCCCAAGACGATAAGCTGCTTCACGGTCGACACCATGGACCGGCTGACCGGCATACCTCCGGCCGTCGCCGCCGACATGCTGATCACCGGGGTCATCGAACCCAGGGGCGGGGTCTTCCCGCCAGAGGCCTGCCTCCCGGTGGAGGCGTTTCTGGCCGAGCTGGCCGAGCGGGAGATAGAGATCGAGCGGGAGGAGTTCGACGGGACCCTGGAGGAGCTGGCCCGGCGCACCCGCGAGGAGGCTGAGGGACAGTGACCCCGGACGGCGCGACCGGGTCCGTCACCGCCGACGACCTCACGGCCATCCTGGAGGACTTCAAGGAGCGGGCCAACGAGAACCGCATCGTCCGGAAGATGCTCAAGGACTGGACCCGCAACATCCAGGTGACAGCCACCGACCTCGGGCGGGTCTGGACCATCGTCGTCGACAACGGGACGGTGCTCCGCATCGCCGCCGGGCCGGTCGAACCGCGGCACGTGCACATCCAGTCGGACGCCGAGGCTCTGGCCGGCATCTTCCGCGGGGAGAAGAACCCCGTCGAGGAGTTCTCCAAGGGGAACCTCAAGTTCACCGGCTCGGCCAGGGACGAGATGCGCATAGACGCTGTCATCCAGTACATCTGGGACGATTAGGGAGGCGGGACCGGATGGGACTGCGCCGGAGCCTCAGGCTGCGTACTCTGGTGGCCACTAGCGCCGGCCTCGCCCTGGCCTCGAGCGTGTATCCGGCCGCGGTCTCGGCCGCCGCCGCGGCCGGAGGGCGCCTCGTCTGGTTGGCCATCGGTGTGGCCGGACTCTTCTGCATCATGGCCGCCGCGAGCTTTTCGGAGCTCTCGTCGATGTACCCGACGGCCGGCGGGGTCCAGGTCTACGTCAGGCACGCCTTCGGCGAGCGGCTGGCCGTGACGGTCTCGCTGCTCTACGTCATCTTGGCCTGGGCCGCTGGGGCGGCCGAGGCGTACGTCTTCGCCAGCGTCCTCGAGCGCGTCTTCGCCGCCGCGCGCGTCCCCGTCCTTTCCGACCTGCCGGTGGCCCTCTGGGTGGTCGTGGTCATAACCTTCTTCTTCGTCATCAACCTCCGCGGCATCGAGACCGCCGGCCGGACCCAGGACTACCTGACCTACGGGATGTTCTTCCTCGTCCTGGCCCTGTCGGTCTACGGGCTGCTGACAGCGGCGGCGAGGGGGCTCCCCCTGGGGGGGCTCCCGGTGGTGGG
>CAJXZV010000122.1 GCA_913063835.1 uncultured Eubacteriales bacterium | reverse complement strand
GGGCCGGTGAGCCGGAGCGAGCTCGCCGCCGAGCTCCCCGCCCTGCTTCACCGCCTCGGCTACCGGGTCTTCGCCGCCGACCCCTCCGGGGACGTCCCCCACTGGCGGGCGGACCTGGGCGGCCGGACGGCCGTCGTCCTCGGGGGGGAGGCCGAGGGGCCCGACCCGGTGCTCTGGTCGGCGGCCGAGAGGGTGGCGGTCCCCATGCTCGGCCGGGCGGAGTCCCTGAACGTGGCGATGGCGGCGGCGGTCCTGCTCTACGAGGCCGCGCGGCGGCGGGAAGGTTGGACGTGAGCGGCCGCGGCTCCGTTCTGCGAGCGCCTCGGTCCGCTCTTGCTTTCCCAGCGGCCACCGCCTTCTTCCGCTCCTCGAGCTTCCCACTTTATGCTCTATGGCCCTCGGACACCCTCTGAAGCCCGTCTTGGGCCATCCCGTCCTGTTACCACCGAGCCATGTTGACCGCCTCGGGTCCCTCCAGTGGCGGGCCACCGGCACCGTGAGGCCCTCCCCGATGCTTCCGTCTCCTGCAGCGAACTGCCCTTCTTCTAGCGAACGCGTCGGGTGAAACTTGCCTGGTCACGGCAGATTCGCAAGTGGCTTCTAAGAACCTGGCGACCCATGCCTGTAAAGGAAAAATATATCACATTATCGAACTTCGGAGACAGGCAGACCGGTCATAGTGAGGTGAACCTCGTGAAGGCACGCTACCTCTTCTTCTGAAAGCGGGGTGACCGTCTCCTGGCGGACGTCGGTTCCCACCAGCTACCGTGCGGAGATTCAGTGGTTTCTGGAGGGGGAGCCGGTAGGGCCTGCGACGGTTGTCGATGGCAGCATGCTGGCGACGGAACACCGCTTCAGTGTGGACGCGCCCGACCCTGAAGCCGAGGGGTCGTGCTTCATCGGGCCGGTCGGCGAGACGGCGTGGTTCGAGCCTGTCTCGTGCGTATTCCCGCCCTACGGTTGGCGCGACGCCGTCGAGGTCTCTGAGCCCTGGGAAGCCAGCGCTGAGCACCCGGCAACCGATGGAGCGGAAATGGGTGCTACCACGATGGGGGACTCCGAGGTCGAGCCTAACGACAGTCCGGAGGACGCTACGCCCATCGCGCCGGGGCTATGCCACGCCTCGCACGACTACGTCCGGGACCCAGACTGGTTCGTGTTCGATGCCTTTGCCCGGAAAGTCGTCAGGATTGCCGTCGATAGGCCGTTCAGTCCGAAACCAGATGAGGAGTCGTACCTCGTTATCGAGGTCTTCAAGCCCGGCGACGATTCCTCGGAGTTGGTTCGGGTCGAGTGGCGAGCATTCGTAGGGATGGGCGACGGGTGGATGGATTTCAGTCTTTATGAGGACGTCCGATTGTTTCTCAGGATTCAGGAGCAGACGCCGTATTACGTAGGACCCTACACTCTAAGTCTGACCTTCCTCGATAACCTGGACATGCAGGAGCCGGACAGTCTGGAGGCTCCCCGGCTCCTCGAACCCGGCGCCCCTCCGGTGCCCTGGTACCAGCAGGATTATTTCGACCTCGACTACTTCGCGGTATCGGTCCCACCCGGGCCAGCGGACCAGATAGTCGAGTTGGAGTTCTCAACGAGCCCGGGCGGCATCTGTCTGGCGATGTTCTACCCGGAGGATGCTTACCCACCTTATGGGATAAGGTTGGTGGGGAGCGAGTTTTCGGCAGGTTTCAAGGCTCCGGTGAGCGGGCTTTACCGGTTCGAGGTCCGCGGTGATCGTTGTCCACAATCGCCCTACTATGTAAGCGCCTTCGTGCTCCCGAACCCCGACACTTACGAACCTAACGATGTGCTGTCCTCGGCGGCGTCCTGGCCGGCCGCTGACGCCTTACAGGCATACTTCCAGTGGGTCAAGGACCGCGACTGGTACTCCTTCCGGCTCGTCAAGGACCAGACGGTGACCATCAACGTGACACCTAAGTTCCCGTTCTTCGGGTACGTGTCTGTCCATTACAGGCTGGGATCCTCTTGGCGCTTTGCGCGTTGGCGGGCGGCTTCGTTGCCGGCCAAGTTCAAGGCACCGGCTGACGGGGAGTACTACCTCCTCATCAATCAGCGAAAGCGCTACTACCACGACTACTTCGGCTCCTCCGCCCGGGAACCGTACACGCTCGAGCTGGCCGGTCTGGGGGCGTTAGCGCCGACGTTGGCGACCCCCGCCGACGGCGCACTCGTCTCCCCTCTGGACGTTGTCGTCACATGGACCTTCGACCCGGGCGACGGTGTCCTTCAGCAGGCCTATCAGGTTCAGATAGCCAGGGACCCGGCGTTCGACGAGATTGTCTATGACTCCCAGGCGGCGACCTCGGCTGACATGAGGTGCGCCGTCGGCAGATTGGAGATAGGGGACTACTACGTCCGGGTCAGGGCCCAGACGTCTTCGGGGACCTGGTCCGGCTGGAGCCGGGCACACGCGTTCAGGGCCGGTCTGGTCAGGATTGTACAGGGCCCGCAGTTCTATTACGCCACCGACCTCGGACCGGACTCCGTCGCGACGTTTCTCTGTGAGCTTGCAACTGACTGCGTGCTCGGGCTGAGTGTTCTGGACGGGGAGCGGCGCACGGTGTGGCATTCACCGGGCGAGTCCTTGGGGCCAGGTCTACACGAGGTCGTGTGGCCAGGCGCTATAGTGTCTTCGCCCTCGTATCCCTTGCCGTTCGCGGTCATGCTCGCCCCCCGGGGCAACTACTTCCTACGGGTGGCCGCGCAGGCTCTGGCGGAGCCGTCCCTCACCGACAGCTCCGAGTACGCGTTCCTGGTGGCCTGGTGAGGTGATACATGATGAAGCATAGACATCGGGCGACCCTGAAGGTGCTGGCGGTCCTCGCCGCGGTACCGCTGACCTTCGTCGGCTGCGTGCTGTTCATGGACTACTACTTCCACATCTTCCACGGCACCCTCATCAGAGATTTCAAGTCATCCATCGCCTCGTTCGGTCCGGTCAGGCTGAGCTACAGCGCCATCGTCAAGTTCAAGCACGGGGTGCCTTCCGAGGGCGTCACCATCCTGGTGCCTGCACCCACCATCGAGGGTGAGGACATTCCCGCCTTCGAGCGAGCTCTCGCCGAGGTCGAGCCTCCTCCCGAGATCGTGCGCAACGAGAGAGGCACCTTCCTCAAGCTCACTGAGGCCCATGCTAGACCGTTCGCAGGCGTACATCTGTTTCTCATGGTTCAACTGGACCGGTCCGGCCGCCAGAAGGAGTTCCTCCAGCGCGAGCTCGACTTCGCGTCGGCGACCGAGGACCGACCGGGTTGCTGGGTCTTCGTCGACACCGGCGACTCGGTCCGTTACTTAATACTGAAAATCTGGGTCAAGGCGGCCGACGGGGCCTGGATAAAAAGGATGGAATACCGTCTCAGTGAGCCGTCAGACGGCTGGCATCTGGTGGAGGGAGAGATCTCACCATGATGAGGCGGTTCGTTTCGGTCTTGCTCGTTATCACCTTTCTCGGCTGGAGTGCGCCGGTGCGCGCTTGGAACCAGATCACCCACATGTACATCAACGATTGCGTCTGGCCTCACGCACCCTCGTTTCCGAGCGGGGCGCTGCCTGAGGAGGAACGGCGGGAAGCGCACCGCCGGTTCGTATGTGCCGGTACGTACCCCGACTGCTGGGCCTTCAAAGAGGTGGGCGACCACGCGCATTCGCCGCCGCCCCTTGATTATGCGTCAAGGATGACCGACGTGCCTTGGCGGGAGTCAGTCAATTTCGTGACGGTCTGGCTCAAGACGGTCCAGCTCGGCCGTGGATATAGGGATAGCGACCGCTGGGCGGGTGAGGGCCTTGGCTGTCACATCGCCGCCGATTGGGTCGCCCACACTCTCTTGCCGGTCGTCGACCTCAAGGTCCACCCTTCCCTTGCTTCCCTACATCTGTGGGTCGAGATACTCATGGACGCCTATGTCCTTGGCACCAAGGAATACGAGCCGCCGAATTACCGGGTGTTCCTTGACGCACGGATGGTGAGGGGGACCGTCATCAGCCACGCCTTCGCAGACTATTTCCGGACCCGCGCCGCGGATTCGGAGGAAATGAAAGAACTGCGCGCCGAATGGGAGAAGGAAGAATCCCTCGACTTGACGGCGATCGAGGCCGGCATGGCAAGGCAACCAGCCGTGGTCTTGCTCTGCCGGGTAGCTGCGGAGACGGTTCTACTGCTTTGCCCAGGCCTCGTGGCCGCCCGCGCCGAAAAGCATGACTTCGAGTCCCGGCTGCGTGATTCCATAGACCAGTGTATCGGCTGGTTGGAGAGCGGTTGCCCCAGCGGGCCGATTCCGAGCTTCGACTTCTCCCCCCTCTATGATCCCGAGGCGGAGACGACCCCTCCGGGCGCGTTTGAGCCGCTCCCTCCTGAAGCACACTCTCTGGCTTTCGACACATCTTCGTCCGCAACAAGTGGAGACCCGTTGACAGACCTTCTGTGGCATCTCGCTGACGAGGCCGTCGTCGCCGGGCTGCTGACCCTCACCAAGGAGGTCGGCCCGGACGGTTCGACGGTGTACGGTGCGGTGGTTCACGATGATGTGGCCCTGAAGGACTTTTTCCTCGAGAAGATCGCCGAACTCGCCGGACAGCCGGCCCAGGCGGAGAGCCCTGGCACCGCGAGCGCGGCTGCCCTCGTCGCCGCCAGGACGCTGGACCGGGCCTTGAACAAGGGTGTCGGCGATTTGGAGGCCGTCTGCGACATGCTGTCGCCCTACGTCTTCCCGGACAGTCCCGCACCAGACGAAACCGTGCACTACCTCTACCCGGTCATCTCCATGTCGTTCGAAGACGTCTGGCCGTCTTCGGGGCTCGACCCGGCGAGCCTGGAAGTGTGTATCGACGGCGAGCCGGTCGCCGTGACCATGCCGGAGGGGGCCGGTTCCTTCTCGGAACGGCTCGAGACTCCCGTCTACCAGGGCTACCATATCCTCGCGGTCTCGATAGCCGACCGGATGGGGCAGGTGAAGAGTGTGAGCTGGCGGTTCGCCGTCGCCCTCCACCACCAGTGGCTGGCCCCGTTGAGCACCCGGGCGAAGACCAGCGTTCATGCCAAACAGACGCTTCCGGTGAGGTTTACCTTGCGGGACGGCGACGGTGTCTTCGGGGCGGACCCCGGGGTGACGGTCCGGGTGTTCGACCCGAGCGACCCGAGCGGAGAACGGGTGGCCGTCTACCGCGTGGGGGACGGCATCGACGACCTCCGTATCAACGTCCCCGCGGAGCGATATATGCTCAATCTTCCTCTGAGGAAGCTCCATTGGGTGGCACCCGGGATGTCCCTGGTCGTTCGGGTCGAGGCAGGGGGGCTGCTCCTCGGCGAATGCGAGGTCAGCATAGCCGGGTTGCGTCCGTAACGAGGTCGCGCCGGGGGCCGTTGCGCGGAGGTGACGAAGATGAGGCATAAACTTCGGGCGACCCTGAGGGTGCTGGCGGTCCTCGCCGCGGTACCGCTGACCTTCGTCGGCTGCGTGCTGTTC
>CAJXZV010000121.1 GCA_913063835.1 uncultured Eubacteriales bacterium | reverse complement strand
TGGTCATGTCCCGCCGGACCGAGTTCGCCATCCTGAAGGCCATCGGCATGCGGGGCTTCGAGATCGGCTTCGTCGTCCTGGTCGAGGTGGTGACCCTGGCCGTCATCGGCCTGCTCGTCGGCTTCACCGCGGCGGAGGTCGCCAGCCTCCCCGTCATCCTGACCAACAAGATCGGGACGAGAGCCGTCCTGACCGCCGTGGCCCGGGACTTCGCGGTCGTCGCCGCGGCCACTCTGGGATGCGCTGTCGTCTTCGCCCTCGTGCCCATCTCGAAGACACTACGCATCACCGTCTCGGAGGCGATGAGAGGCGATGCTTAGGTCACGGACGACAGGCCGGCTGGCCCTCCGGAACACCGCCAGGGCCTGGGGGCGGACCCTCGTCCTGGCCCTCCTCATCGGGTCGGCCCTTGTCGCCAGGTCGGTGACAGGTCTGGTCGAGGCCGGGTTCTGCCGGGAGGCGGTGGACGCCGTCACCTCCAGGAGCCTTCCTGAAGGTCTCAACACCGTCGTGCTCTTCCGGGAGGGCGGCCACAGCCCGGCCGTTCTCGACCAGTTCGTCCGCCTGGGCCTGGCCAGAAGTCGCCCCGGAGTCTTCTCATGGCAGTACCGGGGTCGACGCGCCCTGGCCGGCTTCTGTGAACGCTACCACGGGCCGTGCGGTGAGCTCTGGCTGGTCCGGCCCTACTCCGCCTCGGAGAAAGAGGTGGAGGTCCGGCTGCCCCGGGGCAAGGTCGTCCGCACCCTCTCCAGCCTGGAACCGGACCCCGAGCACCTCTGGTTCACCCGGATGACCGGCAGGTACCCGGAGACCCCCGAGGAGGTGGCCGTCCCGGCCACCCTGTCCGAGGCGACCGGCCTCGGCGTGGGCGACCTCCTCACCCTGCGGGACGTCTCGACGGGGGAGGTGCAGACCTTCACCGTGACAGGGGTCTACGAGCCGCTCGGCTCTGGGCCGTTCTACGCGTACCTCCTCGGCTTCCTCCCGGCCGAGCTGGAGGACTCGCTGAACTTCCTGGTCCTGCGGGTCGACCCGGAGGAACTCGCCAGGGTCAGGCTTTGGGGCACCGGCCTGGTCGAAGGCAGGGGCCCCAACATCGTCCAGCACTTCACCGACCCCAAGGAAAGGATGGCCTTCCTCGCCTCCGGAGTCTACGGTTCTCGTACCAGCGGTGCCGACGTCTCCTCGGGCCTCGTCGGGGTCGCCGTCCTGGTGCTCCTGCTCGTGGCCATGGTCGAACGGAGGCGCGAGACGGCCGTGTACAAGATGGTCGGGATGAGCGGCCCCGCGGTGCTCAGCGTCCTGGTCCTCGAGCTGACGATATCTATCCTCATCGCCGCGGCGGCCGCGGCACCGGTCTACTGGCTCCTGGCGACGCGCTACGTCCTGCCGGAGCACCCCGCGGTGTCCGCGGCCTGGGTGTGGACCCCCTTCCTCACGAGCCTGCTCTCCTCCGTGGCGGTCGTCTTCCTAGGCTCCCTCTACCCCTTCGGCCTCGTCTCCGTGGGGACCCCGAACCAGCTCCTGACCAACCAGAGGATCTACTTCTTCCGTCGAAGGCACATTCTGAGGGGGTGGGCCGACGGTAAGGCCGAGGCCGAGTGATTTCACCCCCACAGCCACCACGGGAGGTCCATCATGAGAAGAAGACGCAAGATCGTCCAAATCGACGAGGAGCTCTGCGACGGGTGCGGCCTGTGCATCACGCCGTGCGCCGAAGGGGCGCTGGAGATCGTCGACGGAAAGGCAAAGGTCGTCCGGGAGGAACTTTGTGACGGAGCCGGCTTCTGCCTCGGCGTCTGCCCGAAGGGGGCGCTGACCATCGTCGAGAGGGAGGCCGAGGAGTTCGACGAGGAGGCGGTCAGGGAGCATAGAGCGGCGCGGGAGACCCGGCGTGCGGAGGTAGGCGACCACCACGACCCCGCCGCCGTCCACTGCTTCAACTGCGGGGCCGATGACGCCGACCGTCCCCTCCTCCCGGTGAGGCGGCACGGCCGTAGCGAATGGGTGTGCGTGAGGTGTCTGCCCGGCCTGATCCACGGCTGAAGCGCAGGGCGCTCTCATCCGGTGGGTCGTGAGGACACGTTGGATACCATCCGACGTCGCTCCTTGGTTGCGCCATCGTATGGAGTCCGGTGACGTAGGCTACGCTGATCGCCACCGCCTTGTGCGGGGACTCTTCGCTGACCCGAGGCGTTCCGGGCATATTTCTGGGGTGCGGTTCACTCAGCGACCCGCGGATACAAGAAGCCCTGGAAAGGCCGGGGTCGAAGGATATACCGCCCCCGATTTCCCTGGACAAGCAGTTAGAATGAGACCAGGGAGGTTGGGAGATGGACATGCGCCGCCCATTCCGAGTATCTGCACCATTCGAACCGCTCGGCTTGTGCGGGTCCGGGGTGGTCTCGGCGGTGGCCGAGATGCTACGGGCCGGTGTGCTCCGCGCCGACGGCCGCATGGCCGACCCGAGCGGGCACGGCTTCACGCTGGTCGAGGCAGAAAGGAGCGGGACCGGGCGACCCATCGTCTTCACGCAGGCCGACGTGCGCGCGGTTGGCTAAGGGGGCCATCGTCGCCGGGGTGGCCCTGCTCTGCGAGACCACCGGCATCGACCCGTCGGCGCTCTCTGAGATCCTCCTGAGCGGCGCGTTCGGCAACTACCTCGACATCGCCGACGCCAGGCGCATCGGCCTCCTGCCCAATCTCCCCGGGGTCCCGGTCCGTCCGGTGGGCAACGCCGCGGGAGCCGGGGCGCAGATGTGCCTCCTGTCGAGGGAGAAGCGCTCCGAAGCCTGGTTGCTGGCCTCCGAGATCGAGCCGGTCGACCTGGCCCGCCATCCGGATTTCCAGAAGGTGTTCACCCGCAATCTGGCCTTCCCGCCGGGGTAAGGGATGCCGATGTTACTTTCATCACTCTTCGAGGCCGAAGCCAGCCGACAGGAGGTCCGGCGTCGTTTTCGCCCACTCGCGCTGGGCCTCCCGCTGCGGGCCAGCCTGCTCGAGGAAGTACTCGAGAACACCGCCCGGCCGGCCGCTATAGGGGTCCACTGACGCCACGCTGGTCCAGCTGGCTGGCAATGACCGCAGGGTCCCGTCGCCGTCTTCGAACTGCATCCGCTCCTACCCACGTGTGGCCTACTACGAATGCGCCGGTGCCGACGCCGACGTCATCCCTGCATCCCGAGGCAAGTCAGGCTCAGGTCTCCCGCTCCACCTCCACCCGTATCTCCCCCGCCTCCCACCTGACCGTGAGCCGCCTGTCCCCCCGGCCGGGGTCCTCGAGGTGAGGGATGAGCAGGGGGCTGACGTGCCGGTCGACCAGACGCTCCCAGTCCCTGGTGGTGGTCACGGTCTCCCTCTGCTCGAGGAGCCAGGCGACGAGGCTCCGGTCGAAGTCGACCTCCACTCCCCTCCGGCGGCACCTCTCACCAAGGGTCGCCAGCAGGTGCTGCTCGAGCCACCGGGCCCGGGCCTGACCCGAGTCTGGGACCAGCGAGCAGACAAGGTCCACCTGGGCCATGAGTTCCGGCCCGAGGCGGGTCGCGAGGTCCTTCTCCTCCGCGCCCGCGCCGGCCCCGGACGGGGCGCCGGTCCCGGACCCGGTCCGGAGGAAACCCAGGGCGCTCCTGTCGGCGGCACAGAGGTCGGCGGTGAGGAGGACCACGGTGTCACTGAGGTATATCTTCTTGCCCCTCGACTCCACGATGAAGCCCTGGTCGAGCGCCCGGGTGAACACCTCGCGCACCTTGGGGTGGGCCGCGTGGACGTTCTCGCAGAGCAGGACGCACCAGGGCATCTGAGCCACCCGGTGAAGGGGCAGGCTGTCGCTGTAGCCGATGTAGCCCGGAGGAGCCCCCACGAGCACGTTCACATCGGACTCGTGAACGAGCCGGCCGAAGTCCACGTCCACCACGCGCTCCGGCGCCCCGTAGAGCGACCGGGCGATGGTCTCGGCGATGGTCCGGGCCCGGGAAGCCGCGTCCCCGGTGAGCAGGACCACCGCGTTCGGGCGCTCCGGACGGAGGTCCAACCCGCGCATGGTCACCTGGAGGCGGTCGCCCAGAGTCTGGATGTCCTCGTCGAGCAGGAGGACGTTCTCCCGGAGCGCCCCGGTCATCCCGTTGACCCTCTCGCCGATGGCGACGGGCATCCCGATCATCCGCCTGGCCACGGCCTCGGCGTCAGAGAGGTCGATCTCGTGACGGCCCCGGGCGACGCAGTGGGCCACGCACTGCTCCAGCGCGTCGACGGCCTTGTCGGGGAAGAACCGGTTCTTGAGGAACCGGTCGGCGAAGTCGACCAGCCAGACCAGGACCTCGTCGGGAACCCTCACCCCGCGGTCCCGTTGCAGGTCATCCCGCAGGACCTCGAGGACCTGAAGTGACTGCCCGGCCGTCAGTTCCTGGACGCGGACCGGCTGGAACCGTCGCTCCAGGGCCGAGTCGCGTTCGATGAACCGGCGGTACTCCTCGTCGGTGGCCGCGGCGATGCAGGCGATGTCACCGCGGGCCAGGGCCGGCTTGAGCTGGTTGGAGACGTCACCGGCCGCGTGGACCGCCGAGGCCCCGGCCCCCACGATGGAGTGGACCTCGTCGATGAACAGGACGATGCCGTCCTGGGCGGCCTCGGAGAGCACCGCCTTCATCCGCTCCTCGAGCTGGCCGACCACCCCGGCCTCGGCGATGAGGGAGGACACCGGCAGAGAGATGAGCCTGGTCCCCTGGAGCACGGCCGGGACCCGGCCGCTGACGATGAGCTGGGCCAGCCCCTCCACGATGGCCGTCTTGCCGACCCCGGCCGGTCCGACGAGGACCGGGTTCCGCTTGGTCCGCCGGCAGAGGGTCTCGATGACCAACTGGATCTCGCTCTCGCGGCCGACAACAGGTGTGAGTCTGCCCTCCACGGCCGCCCGGGTCAGGTCCCAGCCCAGCTTGTCCAGAGTCGGTGTGCGGCGGGTGGCGCGGGGCCTGTAGGGGACGGGGGCCGTGTCCGGGTCGGGCGTCGGGCCGGCACCAGGGTCAGGAGCGGCTCCGCCAGCGGCCCCGGCACCGGGACCGGAGTCGCCGACGAGCGAGTAGCCCGCGGCGGCGAGCACCGCGCAGGCGACATCCAGCTCGGTGGCCCGCTTCGCCCCCCGTCCTCGCGCGTGGGCCACGGCCCGGGCGATCAACATCTCCCTGGTCATCGGCTCTCCGACATCGCCCTGACTGACCTGCCGCTCGAGGGTCCTGGTGAGACGGCCGACAGACACTCCCCCGGCCAGGTTCTCGACCATGGCCGCGTTCCGCTCGACGAGGCCCAGGAGCCAGTGGTTCACGCCGAGCGCGGCGGCATCGCTCCCCGCCCCGGTCTTGACGATACCGTCGATCAGCCGCAGGGCCCCGTCGGTCACAGGCGGCTTGCCTTGAGAACGCATCAGCGAGTCCGTCCTCCCTCTTGGATAAGGCCGTTCCCTGGAGAAACCTGACCTGACGTGCGCAGGGGGCAGGCGTCGACGAACACACGGAGACGGCGGATGTCGGTCGCGGTCAGTTATACGTGCTGATAGGCACGGAGTCCTTCAGGGACCCCCGCCCGGGGAGCGGCCGCCATACGGGGACGGGGGCGGGGGCGGGGGGCACCCCCCCCCGCCCCGCACGCCCGCCCCG
>CAJXZV010000120.1 GCA_913063835.1 uncultured Eubacteriales bacterium | reverse complement strand
TGTTGAAGGAGGGCCTGACCTCGCCGCTGTTCAAGCCGGCGATGAGGCTGGGCCAGGCGCTGCGCCCGCTGGTGCCCGCCGCGCTGAAGGACAAGGTGCCCGGCCGGCCGCCGGCCGGCCTCACCCGGCACGTCTCGGGACATCGTCTTGCCTTCGGGCCGCGGAGTGGTAGAATGAGGGTTGTCCCGTCTCCGTTCGGAGAGGGCGGGGAAGGCTAGTTCGAGGGGGGCATGCGAGGTGGGCGCCGGTGCTGACGGACACCCAGGTCAAAGAGCTCATATCCCGGCGGCGCTGGGCCGACATACGGCGGGCGCTCGTCGACGAGCCGCCCCCGCACCTGGCCGACCTTCTCTTCTCCCTGGATACCCGCGAGATGGTGCTGGTGTTCCGCTGCCTCCCCCGCGAGGTGTCCTCGGAGGTCTTCGCCCTCCTCGGCAAGGGTGACCGGAACGCCCTAATCGAAGCTCTCACCGATGAGGAGACGAGACATCTCCTGGCCGACCTCGATCCCGACGACAGGACCGACCTCCTCCAGGAACTCCCGGGCGAGGTCACCCAGAGGCTCCTCAACCTCCTCAGCCCGGCCGACCTGAAGGAGGCTCGCCAGCTTCTGGGCTACCCTGAGGACAGTGTCGGCCGGCTCATGACCCCCGACTATGTGGCCGTGAGGCCCGGGTGGACGGTGGCCCAGGCTCTCGACCACATCCGCCACAGGGGGACCGACAGCGAGACCATCAACATCATCTACGTCACCGACGACCGCTGGAAACTGCTCGACGCCCTGGAACTGGGCGAGCTCATCCTGGCCGACCCGGACGCCGCCGTCAGAGACATCATGAAGGGCTCGTTCGTGGCCCTCTCGGCCTTCGACGACCGGGAAGAGGCGGTCCGGATGATGCAGCGCTACGACATTTTCGTTCTCCCCGTGGTCGACTCGACCGGCGTCCTGGTGGGTATCGTCACCGCCGACGACATCCTCGACGTGGCCCAAGAGGAGGCCACCGAGGACTTCCACCTGGTCGGTGCCGTCTCGCCGCTCCGGATGAGCTACCGCGAGGCCAGCGTGAGCTTCCTCTTTCGGAGGAGGGCCGGATGGCTTCTGGGCCTCATCCTGGTCAGCCTGGTCTCTTCAGGGGTCATCGCCGCCTTCGAGCGCGTCCTGGCCTCGGTCATCGCTCTGGCCTTCTTCATCCCGCTCCTCATGGGCAGCAGCGGCAACGCCGGGTCCCAGTCGGCGACGATGATGGTCAGGGCCCTGGCCACGGGCGACCTCAGGCCCGGGGAATGGCGGGCGACCCTCCTCAAGGAACTGCTGGTCGGGGCCTCGCTCGGCCTCGTCATGGGCCTGGCCAGCGCGGTCGTGGGTCTCATCCGCGGCGGACCCGCCGTGGGACTCATCGTGGGCCTCACCATGTTCGCCGTCATCATCGTCGGGAACACCATGGGGGTCCTTCTTCCTTTCCTTCTCGTCCGGCTCCGGGTCGACCCGGCCGTGGCCTCGAGCCCGCTCATCACCTCCATGGCCGACGCCACCGGTCTCCTCATCTACTTCTCCGTGGCCACGCTGGTGCTCTGAGGGCCCGGACCCGGCCGCTCTCACTGACGTTGGCCTGGGCCATCGAAAGGTACTTCAGGGCCAGGCCGGATGAGCCCCAGGTATGGGATATGACCTGTGCCCCTACGCATCAGTGGAACAAAAGGCGCGAGGACGAACCCGAGGTTGAAGTCCGCACCGTGGTTCCCGCTGTGCTGGTCGGTGTCCCGAGCCGGTTGACCGCTTAGGACGCTAGACTTGAGGGGGCCGAACGGGCGCGAGGTGGGTGAACGGACACCGCCGGCGCCTTCCGTGGGGGAGGCCACGGCCCCGTGCTTCCAGGGCCGGGGCTGGTTCGCTCCATTGCCCCCGAAACCCTGCCCCCGGCCTGGGTCGACCGGGTGTTGCGCGAGCACGGTCTCGACGACCTGCCTGATCTGGCCCTCGGGCTCCTCGAGTTGAGGGCCAGACCTATGTAGGGCCTGCCCGGCCTTCTGTTCCCCGAGGCGACGCTGTCGAACCGCGGACGGTTTCGCGCCGCCCGAGACCGCCCGCCGTCTACCCGTCCGTTCTCTCCGTGACCACCATGTCCCGCCGGGCCAGCTCCTCGCGGAGCTCGGCGTAGCGGTCGGCGTCGGCGAAGACCCGCTCGAGCGGGGCCACGCCGGGTCCGCCGAAGCGGCCCCGAAGGACCATCCCGATGATGATGGAGCACGTGTAGCCCGTGGTGCGGGCCATGGACGTCACCCGGGCCTCACGGTCGTAGAAGTCGACCATCTCGAAGGTCACCCGCGCCGTCCGCCCCGCCTTCCGGCCTTCGACGACCACGCGGAGGACCGAGACGTCGGCCTCGTCTCCCTGGCGGAGGAGCGGTGTGAGGACGGCCGCGGTCAGGCGCCGCGGCACGACCTCGACCCCGTCGACCGGGACGGGCTGCTGGGAGAGGAGGCCGCACTGGCGGAGGAAGAGGACCTTGTCGCGGTGGCCGGGGTAGCGCACGGTCTTCTCGCTTAGCTCCTGGAAGCCCATCTCGGGTCCTGTCCGGGCCAGGGTTCCCAGGCCGTAGGTGTAGAAGGCCTCGCAGCGGCCGACCGGCTCGGGGAACTCAATCTCCTCCAGGCCGTCGAGGGCGGGAGCCTCGATCGTGACCCCGTCCCGCACGATGAGGGACGGGGCGACGTACTCGTCGAGCAGCGTCTCGATGGAGAAGACGAGGCGGTACCCGAGGGGCGGGCGGGGGTCCTGCGGGAGGCCGCCCACGTAGAGCACCCCCCGGAGGGGCGGCTCCAGGCGCGAGGCCCCCTGGCCGGCCAGGGCGTTGGTCAGCCCCGGCGCCAGGCCGCACCCAGGGACGAGGATGACGCCGGCCCGGCGGGCCTCCTCGTCGTAGTCGAAGATGTCGAACCCTTCGGCCGACCCGGTGAGGTCGCACAGGTGGACGCCGGCCTCGAGCGCCGCCTCGGTCACTTCCCGGACCGCGGCCACGGGATAAGCCCCGGCGACCACGTCCACCCGGCGCATGGCCTCGACGAGGGCCCGGCGGTCACGGAGGTCGAGGGCCATGCCTTCGCACCGGACCTCCGCAGGGGCGGCCGCGGCGGCCGCGCCGGTCCCTTGCCGGTCGGTCCGGGGGCGAACGGCGCACTCCTGCGCCGCCCGGGCCGCCTCCGCCGCCCGGGCCGGGTCTATGTCGGCCACGATCACATGGTCGGCGATGCGGTGTTTGACCAGGTCGCTGGCGACGGCCGGGCCCATCAGGCCCGCGCCCAGAACGAAAACCTTCGACACGTCCTCGAGTCCCCTTTCGTCGTCTTCGTCGGTCTGCTCCGCTTCTGTCACTCTGCTTCGGAGCGCCCGGTCGTCGGGGTGCAGCGGCTCAGCCTTCCGCACCTCCCACGAACGGCAGGGAGGGGCAGCCGCGTGTATCCATCACCCGGCGCATAGCCCGGTCGAGCTCGGCGGCACGGTCGGGGTCCGGCTCCCGCGGGTCGTCCTTGAGGACGGCCTCGACCCTCTCGCGCGCCCGGGCCAGGATGTCGGTCCGGCCTCGCTCCTCCCAGGCCTTCCGGTCGAGGCGGTCGATGACCGGCCCCGGCAGGTGGAGCTCCGTCCGGAACCAGCGCCTGGTGTGGGCCTGGGCCAGATAGTCCCCGCCCGGCCCGAGGGCGGTGATGAGGTCCCGCGCCAGAGTGTCGGGCGAGACCTCGATGCCTCTGAGGAGCCGCCGGATGAGGCCGCAGACCTCAGCGTCGACCACCAGCTTCTCCAGGCTCTGCGTGCCGACGAAGTCGAGGGCCCCGGCCCCGGCGATGATGTCGATCCGGGCCAGCGCGGCCACGGTGCCGCTGAGGGCGGTCTCGAGCCCGGCCTGGGCGTCGAGGAGCTTGGAGTCGCTCAGGCCGGCGTAGGTGTGGGTGGGCAGACCGTAGTGCCGGCCCATCTGCGCGTAGGCGACGGCGATCATGGTCGCTTCCACCGCGCTGAGGGGCGCTGTGCCGTGGCGCATGTCGAACCCGACCGGCGCACCGCCCCAGACGACACGGGTCCCCGGGCGCACGGTCTGGGCGAGGACGATGCCGCTCAGGGTCTCGGCCGTGTGGACGACGACACTGCCGGCCAGGGTGACGGGGGTGGCCGCCCCCGGCATAGGCATGGAGACGAACTCGACCGGCAGGCCGGCTGAGGCCGCATCCATGATGTTGGCCGCGCTGATGGCCGTCCACTTCAGGGGCGGGGAGGGGCAGACGTCGAAGACCGCGCAGGGCCTGTCCTCCGTCCGCCCGCCGGTGACCGCGTCGAGGAGGGCCTTCATGTCCCAGAGGCCCTCCTGGCTGAAGGCGCCGGTCACGACCGGCTTGGGGGAGTTCCGGAGGACGAGGTAGAGCCGGTAGGAGTCGGCGAGCTCCTTGGGGGCCTCGTCGGCGACCACCTGGGTCGAGACCAGGTCTATCTCCGGCAGGGCGTCGGCCACCCTCGTGAGGCGGACCAGGTCCTCGGCCCGGGACGGTCGGGCCGCCGTGCCCTCCTGGCAGCGGACGGCGCAGGAGGCCGTAGCGAAATGGACCTCCCGGGCGCCGAGGCGGAGGGCCTCGTTGCCCTCGCGGTCGTAGAGGACGAAAGACGAGGGGCAGGCGGCCAGGGCCTCCTTGACCAGGCGCGGGGGGATCCTGACCCGGCCCGACGCGGCGTCCACCGCCGCCCCGGAGCCGGCGAGATGCTCCAGGGCCCGCGGGTGGTCGATGAAGACCCCGGTCTCCGAGAGCACGGCCAGGGCCGCGTCGTGGACGGCCTCTATCTCACTGTCGGACAAGAGTTCGAGGACCTGCGGTTCACCCATCGGTGTCCCGGCCTCCCGTATCCTGCGCCGCCGCCCCGGCGAGCCGCAGGGCCACCTCGACGGCCTCGGCGGCATTTGCCGCGTATCCGTCAGCCCCTATCTCGTCCGCCCAGGCGGCGGTGACGGGGGCGCCGCCGACCATGACCCGGACGTCCGGGCGGAGCCCGGCCGCCTCCAGGGCCTGGATGACCGTTCTCTGTTCGAGCATGGTCGTGGTGAGGAGGGCGCTGAGGCCGACGATCTTGGGGCGCAGGCGGGCCGCCTCCTCCACGAACCTCTCGGTCGGGACGTCGCGGCCGAGGTCCGAGACCTCGAACCCGGCCGTCTTGAGCATGGCCGTCACGATGTTCTTGCCGAGGTCGTGAAGGTCGCCCTTGACCGTGCCCATCAGCACCAGGTGTCCGGCCTTCCTCCCGCCCCGGGCGAGGAGGGCGGGCTCGACAAGGTCGCTACAGGTCTTGAAGATCTCGGCCGCGGCGACGACCTCCGGCAGGAAGGCCTCTCCGCGGTTCCATCTCCGGCCGAGTTCTGTCATGGCCTCCGTCAGGCCCCTCTCAAGGATGGCCTGCGGCTCGGCCCCGGCGTCGAGGAGGTCGCGGGTCGCCTTGACGGCGGCCTCCTCGTCGGCGTTCAAGACGGCCTCATGGAGCCGGGCGAACGCTTCTTCCACCATCAGCCGACCTCCTTTGCGTATGCAGGCTCTCGCACCCTGGACCGGGCCAGATCCCCCGGATCCGGCCGGGGCCGTCCTGCGGGCCGGGCCCGGCTGGGCGTGCCGCGCGGGTCGTCCCGTGCGCGTGGTTCTTGTGCCGCCGGGGCGGTTCCTCCCCGGCGTCTGTC
>CAJXZV010000119.1 GCA_913063835.1 uncultured Eubacteriales bacterium | reverse complement strand
TTCCCGGGGGCGGGGGGGCGTCCGGCCGTGGTGGTGGGAGGCGGCATCGGGGTGGCGCCCCTGCCGTTCCTGGTGGAGACGCTCCTCGGCGGACCGGGTCCGGCCGACGGACCGGCGCATGCTCCCGGGGGGGCGGCCGCGGGGTCGACCGTGGGGCCGTCCGCGGGGTCGGCCGCCGCTTCCGTCCGCGTTCTCGCCGGGGTGGCCGAGGGGCGCGACCTTGAGCTCCTCGAGCCGCTTCGGCGCTTCGCGGGCCGGGCCGAGGTCCGCCTGGCCACCGAGGACGGAGCCCCCGGCACGGTGAAGGGCTCGGTGACCGCCCTTCTCGGGGAGGCCCTGGAGCGGGCCGGGGAGGAGGCGGTCGTCTACGCCTGCGGCCCGAGGGCGATGCTGGCCGCCGTGCAGCGCCTGGCCCGGGCGGCGGGGGTCGAGGCCTGGCTGTCGGTCGAGGAGCGCATGGCCTGCGGGGTAGGGGCATGCCGCGGCTGCGCCGTGAAGGTGAAGGGCGACCCGCCCTACCGGCTGGTCTGCCGAGACGGTCCTGTCTTCGACGCGGCCGTGCTCGACCTCGAGGAAGGTGGGGAGTCGTGAGCCGGATCGCCTCCGGCCCCGGGCCGGGCCGCGCGTCGCCTCCCGGCCGGCGGGAGCCGGACCTCAGCGTGGTCGTCGCCGGGGTGAGGATGAGGAACCCGGTGATGGCCGCCTCGGGCACCTTCGGGTACGGGAGGGAGTACGCGGGTCTGGTCGACCTCGGGCGCCTCGGAGCCCTGGTCGTGAAGGGCACCTCGCTCGAGCCGTGGCCGGGCAACCCTCCTCCCCGCACGGTCGAAACGCCGGCGGGGATGCTGAACTCCATCGGCCTTGAGAACCCCGGGCTCGACCATCTCCTCCGGGAGGACCTCCCGTGGCTCAGGGCCCAGGGGGTGCCGGTGGTGGTCAACGTTGTCGGGAGGACGGCCCGGGAGTACGCCGAGATGGCCCGGCGTCTCGACGGGGTCCCGGGGGTGGCGGCCCTGGAGGCCAACATCTCCTGCCCCAACGTCGAGGAAGGGGGTCTGGCCTTCGGGGCCGACCCGGACGAGGCCGCCGCCCTTGTCGAGGGGATGCGGCGGGCCACGTCGCTGCCGCTCATCGTCAAGCTGACCCCGAACGTGACCGACATCACCGCCGTCGCCCGGCGGGTCGTCGAGGCCGGGGCGGACGCCGTGTCCCTCATAAACACCCTGGTCGGGATGGCCATCGACGTGGAGACGCGGCGGCCGGTCCTCGCGCGGGGCACCGGCGGTCTGTCGGGGCCGGCCATAAGGCCCGTGGCCCTGGCCATGGTCTACCGCGTGGCGCAGGCGGTGGAGGTGCCCGTCATCGGCATGGGGGGCATCTGGGACGGGCGGGATGCCGTCGAGTTCATCCTGGCCGGGGCCTCGGCCGTGGCCGTCGGGACGGCGACCTTCGTCGACCCCGGGAGGCCTTTGAGGATCGTGGAGGAGATAGCCGCCTACATGTCCGGGCATGGCTACGAGAGGGTCGAAGACATGGTCGGGCTGGCCAACCCCGGGTTCGCCCGCCGTAGGGCCCGACGTGTTGGGGCGGAGCGGGCGGAACGACGGAAGGAACGAGGGAGCGAGGAGATTGAGGGGGGAGACGACCGTTGAGCCGTGAAAGGGACGGACGGGAGACGGGGCCCGCGCCACCTCTCGTGGTGGCGCTGGACTTCGCCGAGGCGGGTCCGGCCCTTGACCTGGCCCGGAGGCTCCTGGGCCGGGTGGCCTACGTGAAGGTCGGGTTGGAGCTCTTCACGTCAGAGGGGCCGGACATCGTGCGGTCCCTGCGGGACATGGGCCACGAGGTCTTCCTCGACCTTAAGCTCCACGACATCCCGAACACCGTGGCCCGCGCGGTCGCGGCCGCCCGCCGGGCAGGGGCGGGCCTCCTCACGGTGCACGCCATCGGAGGCAGGGCGATGCTCGAGGCCGCCCTGGAGGGGGCGGAAGGGGGGGCGGACGACGCGGCGGCGGGCCCGCTGCGCCTGCTGGGAGTGACCGTCCTCACCAGCATGGACCAGGCGGCCCTGGCCGCGACCGGGGTGGCCGGACACCTCGACGACCAAGTCGTTCGGCTCGCGGCCCTCGCGGCCGAGGCCGGTCTCGCCGGGGTCGTGGCCTCGCCGCATGAAGCGGCGCAGCTCCGCTCCAGCCACCCGCCGCCGTTCCTCATCGTGACCCCCGGCGTGCGGCCGGCCTGGCAGGCTCAAAGCCACGACCAGGCCCGGGTCACGACCCCCCGCCGGGCCATCCTGGCAGGGGCCGACCTCGTCGTGGTGGGGCGGCCGGTGACCGAGGCCCCGGACCCGGTCGAGGCGGCCGAACGCATCGGACGTGAACTCTTCTCGGGCCTGGCCGAGAGGGGAGGACCCGGAGGGAAAGGGACACCCGGCCCCCGGCGGTCCGGGAGCGGAGAAGAAGGACACGTGGTGTACGGAGCGCACGAAGGAGAGGTCGTGCCGTGAAGAGGAAGAGGGAGAGGAAGAAGGTCACGTCGGACAGGCTCCTGGCCCGGCTGAGGGAGGTCGGCGCCCTCCTGGAGGGCCACTTCCACCTGACCTCGGGCCAGCACAGCCCGGTCTTCGTCCAGTGCTCGCGGATCATGCAGTACCCGCCTGACGCCGCCCTCATCGGTGAGGCCCTGGCGGGGCGTTTCTCCGACCTCGGGGTGTCGGTCGTGGTCGGCCCGGCGATGGGCGGGGTGCTTCTGGCCCATGAGGTGGCGAGAGCCCTCGGGGTCCGGAGCGCCTTCACCGAGAAGCAGGACGGCTCACAGGTCCTCCGCCGCGGGTTCCGCCTGACCCCGCAGGACCGGGTCCTCCTCGTGGAGGACGTCCTGACGACGGGCGGCTCCGTCCTGCGTTCGGCCGCGGCGGTGAGGGGCACCGGGGCGAAGATCGTCGGGGTGGGGCTCATCATCGACCGCACGGCCGGGAGAGCGGCCGAAGCCCTTGGTCTGGGGCCCGAGGTCAGGGTCGAGTCCCTCGCCTTCGTGGACGCTCCCGCCTACCCGCCTGACCAGTGTCCTCTGTGCCGGGAGGGCGTCGGGCTCGTCCGGCCCAAGGACCAGGACCCGGTGGGTTAGGGCCCGTCCCGCCCCGCCAGCCACGCCTCGAGCACGGCCCTTGCCACCGGGGCCGCGGCCCGGCTGCCGCTGCCGCCCTGCTCGACGATCACGACGACGACAATCTCCGGGCTTTCGGCCGGGGCGAAGCACACGAACCACCCGTCGTCGGCGAGGCCCGAGGCCGGGTCGCGCTCATGGGTGCCCGTCTTCCCGGCCACCGTGACCCCCCACCTCCTCTCGAAGGAGGGCCCGAAGACCCCCGCCGCCGTCCCCCTCACGGGGGAGACCCGCATGGCCGCGTCGACCATCCCCTCTTTCAAGAGCGCCAGCGTGCTCCCTGACAGCCCCAGGCGGCCGGCCGCCTCCGGCTCGCTCCGGACGAGCTCGCGCCCCTCCGCGTCCAGGACGGCGTCGATGACGTAGGGCCGCCACCTCGTCCCCCCGTTGGCTATGGCGGCCACGGCGACGGCCATCTGGAGGGGGGTGTAGGTATGGAAGCCCTCGCCGATGGCGGCGTCCATCACCTCGGCCGGCCAGAAGGTCGAGTCGTCCGGGAAGACGGCCGCCTTCCAGGCCTTGTCGGGCACGGTCCCCGCAGGCTCGCCCCCGGCCCGGCCGGGCGGCGCTGGACCGGAGCGGCCGGCCCCCAGCGAGCCGTGGGGGCGGAAGAGGTCGAGACCTGTCGGCTCCCCGAGGCCGAAGCGTCGCGCGTAGGAGGCCAGGCGCTCGACACCCAACCTGAGACCCATCTCGTAGAAGTAGACGTTGCACGAGACGGCGAGGGCCTCCGTGAGGGTGACAGGGCCGTGGCCTCCGCGGAGCCAGCACCTCTTGGGGACGAGCGGGTGCATGCCTCCGTCGAAGACGACCTCCTCCTCCGTGGTGACCCCTTCCTCCAGGGCGGCGGCGGCGGTGATGAGCTTGAAGGTCGAACCGGGGGTGTAGAGGCCGGCGGTCGCCCTGTCGAGGAAGGGGTTCCGGGGGTCGCTCCTCAGGGCGTCGACGACCTCGTCGGGCTGCGGCACGGCGAAGAGGGCCGGGTCGAAGGAGGGACGGCTCACCAGGGCGAGGACGGCTCCTGTCGTTGGGTCGAGGGCCACCACGGCGCCTCCCGCGGCGGGTGGGGGCCCGTCTCCTTCCTGCCGCGCCCTGAGCCTTTCGAGGGTCTCGCCCAGAGCGTCGTAGGCTACCTGCTGGAGGTGGGCGTCGAGGGTCAGGCGCACGTCGAGGCCTGGACGGCCCTTCTCGACCCGGAGCACGGCCACGGCCGTTCCGGCCGCGTCGACCTGGTAGACGACCGTCTCAGGCTGGCCCCTGAGGAGCCAGTCACAGGCGCCCTCGACACCCGTCATGCCCCGGACGTCTCCGGGCCGGTAGGTGTCCGGGTGGCGCTCCACATCGGCCGGCTGCACCTGGCCAAGGTAGCCTACGACATGGGCCGCGGCCGGACCGAGAGGGTAGACCCGGACCGGTTCCCACCCGAGCACGAGCTCCGGGTACTCCGACGCCCTCTCGGCCAGGCGGGTGTAAGTCGCGGGGTCGACGTCCCGGGCGATGACGACAGGGGCGAAGAGCCTGTCCCTGTTGAGGTTGACGGCCTCGAGGATGTCCGGAGCGGGCACTCCGGTGGCCGCGGCCAGGGCCTTCAGGCGCTCGGTGAGCCGTTGCTCCCCCGGGTACCGGAGGGCGACGGTGAGCCCGACCCTGCTGCCGGCAAGGAGGGCGCCGTCGCGGTCGAGGATGCGGCCGCGCGGCGCCGGTCTCTCGTCCTCCCTGACGATGTTGGCCAGGGCCTCGGCCGCGTAGGTCTCCCCTCTGACGAGCTGGAGCAGGGCGAGCCGCCCGACCAGGAAGGCCAGGGCCCCGGCCACGCAGAGGAGCATAATGTAGAGCCTGTGCGGGGAGGGTTTTCGCAGCAACACCCGTCCTCCAGGTGGCAGGCGCAGGGCGGCGCCGTTCTCCCGGACAATGGGTATGCGCCGGGGGCCTGTCCGTGTGGCAGGAAGGCGGACTCCGGGAGAGGAAATGACAACGGCATGAGCCAGAAGATACTGGTCGTCGATGACGAGGCCCATATCCGTGAGCTCATCTGCCTCTACCTGAAGCAGGCCGGGTTCGAGACCGTCGAGGCCGACAACGGCCGCGAGGCCTTGGAGCTGGTCAGGTCGGAAGACCCGGCCCTCGTCATCCTCGACCTGATGCTTCCGGAGCGGGACGGGTGGGAGGTCTGCCGGGAGATACGGGCCTCGCGCGACACCCCCATCGTCATGCTCACGGCGCGGGACGCCGAGACCGAGAAGCTCCTCGGCTTCGCCCTAGGGGCGGACGACTACGTGACAAAGCCGTTCCAGCCGCGTGAGCTCGTGGCCCGGGTGAGGGCCGTCCTGCGTCGAGCGGGCGGCGCGGAATCTCCACCGCGCCTGCTGCGCGTGGGGGGGATCACCCTCGACCCCGATCGCCATGAGGTCACACTGCGAGGGAAGCCCGTCGACCTCACCCCCACCGAGTTCGAGCTGCTGCGCGCCTTCATGGAGGACCCCAATCACGCCTTCACCCGAGGGGAGTTGATCGAGCGGGCGCTAGGGTACACGTACGAGGGCATGGA
>CAJXZV010000118.1 GCA_913063835.1 uncultured Eubacteriales bacterium | reverse complement strand
CTCCGGAGGTCGCCGGCCGCGGACGTCTCGACCTTTCTACGGTCCCGCGGGCAAAACCTTCCGCGGCGCCCCGCAGGGCCTCCGGCACCGAGCGCTGCGTTCCTACCGTCGGACTCCCGGCGTCCGGCCCCTAGAGCATGCGCCTGACCTGCTCCAGGATCGTCTGGAAGAAGAACCCGCTCTGGAAGGAGATGAAGAACTCCACCGGGTCTGAGCGGTGCGGGTCACAGACCTTCTTGTAGACGTAGGGGAAGGAGACGGCGGCGAGGATCGCGGCCGTGACGACCGTGGTCCAGTCGAACTCCGTCCATCCCGTGGAGGCCTCGGTGAACTGCTTGGCGAGGACTCCGAGGGTCAGGGAGACGTAGTGCCCTACAGTGTGAAGAGGAGAACGGCACCGCAGGGGCCGCCCGCCGTCATCACCCGCGTTCCGCTCCCCGGAAAGAGCCGGGGGACAGCTCCCGTGTCCAGCCTCGCGGCCGGGCCAGACCCCGAGGTCGAAATAGAGAACGACGCGCTCCCACATTCCCAAGTCCGTCCACTCCCCTCGTGTCGCGGCCTGTCGTCGTATGACCGTAACAGCCTACGCCGAGGGGTGGCAGACCGTTCCAGGTGGTCCTTCAGCTTCCGGCCAGCTCTTTCAGAAGGACCTCCTCGTCGCGCCGGTAGGACCGGTCGAGGAAGGAGCGGATCTTGTCGATATCGGCCTGGGGCAGGAGGGGGCTCACCACGAGGACCGGACGGTCCACCCCGGGCACCGGAGAAGTGCTGACCACGAAATCGGGGGCCGTGCGTTCGATGACCGCCGGGAGGCTGTGGGCCGATGAACTCGCCACGACCTCGAAGTCCGGGAACTCGTCGAGCAGGCGCGCCACCAGCAGTTCCGTGACCCCCACCCCTCCGGTGGAGGCGACGGCGACGCGACGCCTGCCCTTCAGGGCCCGCCTCCGCCGGAGGATGGCCGCGACCAGATGCATGGCCACGAAGCCGACCTCCTCCGGAGGGATAGAGACCCCGACGACGGGCTCGACCTCCCTGCACGCGGCGGCGGCGGCCTCGTAGATGCGGGGATAGGCCTCACGGACCTCCCTGAGGAGGGGGTTCCTGGCGGGAAGGTTGAAGCGGAGGCGTCCCAGGACGGGACGCAGGTGAAGGGCGAGACCGGTGGCCAGGTCCCGCTCCTCGGAGAGGTCGACGCCCAGCTCCCGTCCTGCGGCGGTCACCAACAGCTTTGAGACGGCCGAGGCCTCCACGTCGAGGAGCGGCCTTATCCGGTCGGCCTCGGGCGCCCTCGCCGGAGCCGGGCCCCTGACCCTCGCCCCGATGATTTGAAGGGCCAGATTGCCCACCTCCGCCTCCGGCACCTCGACCCCGAAGGTCTCGCTCATCTTCTCGGCCAGGAGCCGGGCGAGAGCGTACTCGCCGTAGGATTTGAGAGCGGCGAGCCGGTCCTGGGCCATACGCACCTCCTTGCCCTGGGCGAGCCGCTTGACGGCCGTGACCACATGGAAGACCAGAGCCGAGTACGAGCTCGTGGTGAACTCCACGCCGGCGATGGCCTCGACCAGGCGGACCATGGCCTCGACCTGCCGGAGGTCGAGGCCTTCGAGGAGGGCGAGTAGGTAGGGGGCGCTCGCGGAACCCGGCCCGGAATCCACAACGGCCTCCCGACCGGCCCGCATGAGCACCTGCCCCAGTTCGCCCGACTCCGCGAACTCGTTGAGCAGGTCGGAGACCGCCTGCCGCCAGGCGGACTCCTCGCCTATGACCCGCAGCCCGTAGTTCGACCGGCGCACCAGCGAGAGACCGCGCTCCTGGAGCCAGTTCTCGACGGTGTCGAGGTCGGCGAAGACGGTCGTCCTCGAGACGTGCAGCTCCTCCGCGAGGTCGTGGCTCGTGACCGGGTGGTCGGAGTCCAGGAGCCGGGCGACGATGATGTTGCGCCGCTCCTCCGGCGAGAGGACGGGACGGTATTCCTCGACTAGGCCCAGCTTGTCCTTGACGAGCTTCACCTCTTCCTCGGTCCCCTCCACCCAGATTCCCACCCGGGGGCGACGGCAGAGCTTCACAGGGGTCGACTGGAGCCACGCCTCGATCTCGTCAAGGTCGTACCGGATGGACCTGGGGCTCACTGCGAACCGCTCGGCCAGGCTGGCGATGACGACAGGTTCCCGCTCCTGGAGGAGGGTGAGCAGGAGATGCTTGGCCCTGGTTCCGAGCTCCGGAGCCGCCTCTTGCACGCCTCGAACCTCCCTAGCTTGCCTTAATCATTGTGGTAACAGCTCGGGCAATGTAATCCGTTTCGGTCCGGCGGGACCTTTTCCTGCCTGGGTCGGAAACATTCGCCCCAGGCCGTCAGCCCGTCGGGCCCGTCGGCCGCCCGCCGACGTCCTCGAGACCTGCCCGTAGAGCCGCCCCGCCCTTCTTCCGCGAGCGCCGCGCCATGAGGGAGACCCCGTCATCGACGAGCGTGTAGACGACGGGGATGACGACAAGGGTGAGCAGTGTCGCGGACACAAGGCCGCCGATGACGGCCACGGCGAGGGCTCTCGCGAGCTCCGACCCCTCCTGCGTGGCGAAGGCCATCGGCAGAAGGGCCAGGGCCGTGGTCGTCGCCGTCATGAGGATGGGCCTGAGCCTGGTCCGGGCGGCGGTGAGGACGGCCTCGTCGCGCCCGAGGCCCCGCCTCCGGAGCTGGTTGACGAAGTCGATGAGGACGATGGCGTTGTTGACCACGATACCCGCCAGCATGATGATCCCGATGAAGGAGGGGACCGACAGGGTCACCCCGGCCGTCCTCAGGGCGACCACAACCCCGACGACGGCGAGAGGCACGGTGAACATGATGACGAAGGGCTGGACGAGCGACTCGAACTGCGAGGCCATGACCATGTAGACCAGCACCACGGAGAGCGCCAGGGCCAGCTCCAGGCCGGCGAAGGCTTCCTCCATCTCGCGGTGCTCCCCTTCGACCGTGTAGGTGTAGCCCTCCGGGAAGTCCACCGTCTCCAGGCGTGAGACGATGTCCCTCGTGACAGAGGCGAGGTCGCGGCCCTTCACCCCGGCGGAAACGACGGTCACCCGGCTTCCTCCCTGCCGCTGGATGACCGAAGGCCCTTCGCCCCGTCGAACCTCGGCCACAGCCGTGAGAGGGAGGGACTCCCCCCCCGGCGCCAGAAGCACGAAGTCCTCGACGGCGGCCACACCGCTCCGGTAGGCTTCCGCGTAGCGAAGGGTGATGTCAAGGCTCCGGCCGTCGAGCTCCATCGTCCCCAGCCGACGGCCCTCGATGGCGCTCCTCACGGCCTCGGCGACCAGGACCGGATGGTGTCCGGCCGCGGCCAGCCTGGCCCGGTCATAGATGATGTGGAGCTCCGGCGCCGCCTCGACCCTGCCGTCGTTGACGTTCACCGTCCCGGGGGTCTCCCGCACGACCCGGGCCACCTCGGCGGCCAGCTCTGAGAGCACCTCAGGGTCCTCACCCTTTATGACCAGCTCGATGGGTCGGATCCCCGCCATGGCCATGAAGGAGCCGATGGATTCGACGGCGACCTCCCCGCCTCTCACGTAGAAGAGGCTCCGCTCGAGCTCGTCGGTGACCTCGTCCACGGTGCGGTCGCGGTCCCCGATGGCCGTGAGCCTGAGGCCGACCGAACCCATGTGCGACCCGCCCCCGAGGCTCCCGACGATGTCCATCTGCATCCCGCCGGTGCCCCCGACGGTGGCCGTGACGAACCGCCGCTCGGGGACCTGGAGGGCGATCTCCTCGACCCGCCGGACGACCTCGTCGGTCGAGGCGAGGTCGCTTCCGGGCGGAAGCCTCACGCTGAAGAGGATCTCCCCGCGGTCCATGGGAGGGATGAACTCCTGACCTATCCCCGGCACGAGCCGCCAGGAGAGGACCAGGGCCGCGGCCGCCAGAGAGACCACGAGGAGGCGCGAGCGGAGCGCCCCTCTCACCATCTGCGGGTAGAGTCCCCGGCCGCCCCTGCGGCGCCGCCGCCGGGCGGCCGCCCCCCCGAAGAGCGTGGCCGCGGCCATGGGAACGAAGGTCACGGCCACCGCGAGCGACGAGAGGAGAGAGAAGGTGACGGTCACGGCCAGCTCCTTGAAGAGCGTCCCGGCGACCCCGCCGATGAAGACGACCGGCAGGAAGACGACGACGGTGGTGAGGGTCGAGGCGCTGATGGCCGTGGCCACCTCGTTCGTCCCCGTGACGGCAGCCTCCACGGGCGGCTCGCCTTCCTCGATGTGGCGGAAGATGTTCTCGAGGACGACGATAGAGTTGTCGACGAGCATGCCCACCCCCAGAGCCAGGCCCCCGACGGTGAGCAGGTTCAGGGTGAGGTCGCTGAAGTACATGAGGACGAAGGTCGCCACCACCGACAGCGGCATGGCCAGGGATATCACCAGGACGCTCCGGAGGTCCCGCAGGAAGACAAGGAGGACCAGGGCCGCCAGCAAGGCGCCCTGCCAGGCGTTGGTCCCGACCAGCCCCACGGCCTTGGCGATGAAGTCGGCCTGGTTCATGGTCACCTCGATGTCGACACCGGCCGGGAGCTCGTTCCGGAGGGCGTCGAGCTCCTTCTCGACGAGCCGGGCCACAGCGACCGAGTTCGCGTCGGACGCCTTCCTGACGGCCAGGACGATGCAGTCTTCGCCGTTCAGACGGGACAGTTCCCTGACAGGCTTGGTCGAGACGCTGACCTCGGCCACGTCCTTCACGAGGACGGGCACAGTGACCTGGCGGGGGCCCGCCGGGGTGGGGACCGTCCTCGTCGTCGCCCCCACGACCAGGTTCTCGATGTCCGAGAGGTCCCTGACCTCGGCAAGGGAGCGGACGAGAAGGTCTCTCCCCTCCTCGTTGACCGAGCCCCCGGGAAGGTCGAGGGTCACCCCGCTGAGGACGGACTGGAGCCGGAGCCAGTCGAGGCCGACCTCGGCCAAACGGTCCCGGTCGACGGCGATGAGGACCTCCTCCTCCCTGCCGCCGATGACGGAGACCGACGCCACGCCGTCGACGCGCTCGAGGGCCTTCTTCACGACCTCGGTCCCCAGGCGCCTGAGGGAGACGAGCGGGTCCTCACCCTCCGCCCCGGCCCCTGTCTCCGCGCCCGTCACCGCCACGAGCATGACCGGCATGACAGAGGGGTCGAAGGCCATGACCGTCGGGCGCCCGGCCTCGTCGGGGAAGTAGGACGAGACCAGGTCGAGCTTCTCCCGCATCTGGAGGGTGGCGAAATCCATGTCGGTGTTCCACTCGAACTGGACGACGACCACCGAGCGCTCCTCGAGGGAGATGGAGGTGATCTCCTTCACCCGCGCCACCTGGCCCATGGCCTCCTCGACGAGCCTGGTCACGAGGGCCTCCACCTCGCTGGGCGCCGCTCCGGGGTACTCGGTGACCACACCGGCGGCCGGGAAGTCGAAGCGCGGGAAGAGGTCTATGTTGATACGGTCCAGCGACACGGCCCCGAGAAGGAGGACGACCAGGACGCCCATGAGCACGGTGACCCTGCGCCGCACGGAAAAGGCAGTGACCACCGGACTTCGCTCCTCCCTGCTTCACTCCGGGGCGGCCGGGGCTACCGGCGGAGGACCCGGCCGGCCCGCTCGCCGGTGACCTCGCCGTCATCCACCGCCACCCGCCCGTTCACCAGGACCAGCTTTATGCCTGTGGGGGCCAGGTAAGGCTCCTTGACGGTGGCCCTGTCGCTGATGGTCTCAGGGTCGAAGACCACGATGTCGGCCCACGCGCCGCGGGCCAGGAGTCCCCTGTCACCGAGCCCCAG
>CAJXZV010000117.1 GCA_913063835.1 uncultured Eubacteriales bacterium | reverse complement strand
CCTCGAGGGCGCCGGAGCGCGCTTTCTGGGCGGGAACATCAGCCCGAGGCGCCGCCGTGAGGGCTATCTCCCCGCCTGCCGGACCGTCGTGGAGGGCGACCTCGTCGTCGAGGTCCCCGACTTCGCCCGCCTCGCCCGGCACCGGGTCCTGGTGGACCGGATCCGCAAAGGTGAGGTCCTGGCCGAGGAGGACACCGACGTCGTCGGGCGCTTCGGCCTCGACCCGTTCCTCTCCCGCCAGACCCTCAGGCTCGACCCACCGAACCTGACCGAGAACGCCAGCGACTGGACGCGCCTGGCGGCCGCCCTCCGGCGGGAGGCCGGCGACCCGGAGCTCACGGTCGGGACCGGGCTCGGCCTCCTACGCAGGCTCCCGAAGGTCCTGCGTGAGGGTGACTGGGAGGCCACGGTCTGGCTCTGTGCATCAGACCGTCCGGCCCGCCTCGAGGTCGTGGACGTCGCCCCCGGCGCGTTCAGAGGCCCCGACCTCGGCCTGGCCGTCGACATCGGGACGACCTCGGTCGTGGTCCACCTGGTCGACCTTGACCGGGGGGCCACCCTGGCGACACGGGGGACCTTCAACCGCCAGTCGCGCTACGGTGATGACGTCATCACCCGCATCATCCACGCCTCCGAGACGGAGCGGGGCCTCGGGGAACTCCACGAGGCGGTCATCGAGACCGTGAACGAGCTTGTGGACGGCCTGTGTCTTGCGGCCGACGTCCGGGCCGCCGACATCCGGAGCGTCGTCGCCGCCGGGAACACGACCATGGAACACCTGTTCCTGGGCATACCGCCGGACTTCATCCGGCTCGAGCCCTACATTCCGGCCGCGGTGGATTTCCCCGTGGTGACCGCCGGAGAGCTGGGCCTGGCCGTCAACCCGGCCGCCCAGGTGAGGTGTGTGCCTTCGGTGGCGAGCTATGTCGGCGGGGACATCGTCGCCGGCGTCCTGGCGACGGGGCTCTCGGACCGTGACGAGGTGAGCCTCTTCATCGACATCGGGACGAACGGCGAGATGGTTCTGGGGAACCGGGAGTGGATGGTGGCCTGCGCCTGTTCGGCCGGCCCCTGTTTCGAAGGCGGGAGCATCACCCACGGGATGCGGGCCGTCCCCGGGGCCATCGAGCGCCTGGAGATCGGTCCCGGCTACGAGGTCCACGTCGAGACCGTCGGCGGAGAGCCCCCCAAGGGCATCTGCGGGTCGGGGCTTGTCGACGCCCTGGCGAAGCTCAAGGACGCCGGGGTCATCGACCGCGCCGGGAAGTTCCAGGAGGTGGACACGCCGCGGCGGCGGGACGGCCCTGACGGGGCCGAGTTCGTCCTCGTCACGGCCGACGAGGGTCCGGCGGAGATCGTCATCACCGAAGCCGACGTGAAGAACCTCATCCGGGCCAAAGGGGCCGTCTACGCCGGCATCCGGTCGCTCCTCCGGGCCGTGGACCTGGAGGTCGGCGACATCACCCGTATCGACATCGCCGGCGGCTTCGGCAACTATCTGAACATCCGGGACGCGGTGCGCATCGGGATGCTCCCGGACGTGGACAGGTCGTGCTACCGGTTCGTGGGCAACACGTCGGTGAAGGGGGCGAGGGCCTCCCTGCTCTCCCGGAAGGCCTTCGAGACGGCGAGGAGCCTCGCCCGCAGGATGACCTATCTCGAGCTCTCGGTTGGGAGCGGTTTCATGGACGAGTTCACGTCGGCCTTGTTCCTGCCACACACCGACCTGACCCTTTTCCCGTCCGTCGAGGTCTAGGGTCGTGAAAGGAGCTGAGCCGTGCCGTTCGTTCTGGCTGTAGCGGGTAAAGGGGGGACGGGCAAGACGACCCTGGCGGCGCTCTTCGTCCGCTACCTGGCGGAGAGGCCCGGCAAGGCCGTCCTGGCCGTCGACGCCGACCCGAACTCCAACCTGCACGAGGCCCTGGGTCTCGAGGTCGACCAGACCATCGCCGACCTCCTCGAGGAGACCAAGGCCGTCGGGCCCCTGCCCGCCGGGATGACCAGGAGCCAGTACGTCCAGTACAAGCTCCAGGCCGCCCTCGTCGAGACGGACAGGGTCGACCTCCTCTCGATGGGCACCCCGGAGGGGCCGGGCTGCTACTGCTATCCCAACGACCTCCTCCGGGGGCATATGGCCGAGCTGGCAAAAGCCTACGACTACCTGGTGATCGACAACGAGGCCGGGCTGGAGCACCTCAGCCGCCGGGTGGCCCAGGACATCGACTACATGGTCGTGACCAGCGACGCCACGGCCCGGGGGATACGGTCTGCCGGCCGGGTGGCCGAACTCGTCCGCAGTCTCAAGACGAAGGTGGGCAGGATGGGGCTTGTCGTGACCCGGGTGCGCGCGGGCGATGAGCTCGACGTCCTCCGGGAGGAGATCGCCCGTACGGGCCTCGAGGTCGTCGGCACCGTCCCCTATGACGAGGACGTGGTGCGCTTTGACCTGGAAGGGCGGGCTCTGGCCGAACTCGCGCCTGGTAGCCCGGCCGTCCAGGCTGTTTACGAGATCGCCCGCAAGATCGGGCTCTAGGGAGTGAGAGACCGGATGGCCGTGGAAGTGATCAAGGAGCGCTACTCCAGCAAGGTCGGCGAGGTCGTCCTCGGCGCGACCAAGGCGGAGGGCGGGACACGCAGCCACACCGTCACCGTCGGAGGCGACTCCACCCTTCCGTTCCTGCACTTCGAGGGTGAGGTACCGAACCGCCCGGTCATCGCCATGGAGGTCCAGGACCGGATTCCGGATTGGAACCCGGTCGTGAAGAAGCCCTTCGAGGACGTCATCGGCGATGTGGCGGCCTGGGCCGAGAAGTGCGTGAAGGAGTACGGGGCCGACCTCATCTACCTGAAGCTGGCCTCGGCAGACCCCGAGCTGGGCGATGCCTCCCCCGAGCAGTGCGCAGAGACCCTGAAGAAGGTCCTTGAGGCTGTGGAGGTCCCGCTCATCGTCGTGGGCTCGGGCAACGACGAGAAGGACAACGAGGTCATGCCGCAGGTGGCCGAGGCCGGCGCCGGCGAGAACCTCCTCCTGGGTGTGGCCAAGCAGGACAACTACAAGACGCTGACCGCCGCCTGCATGGTCCACAAGCACAGCATCATCGCCCAGTCGCCCATCGACATCAACATCGCCAAGCAGCTCAACATCCTCATCAACGAGATGAACCTGCCCCTGGACCGGATCGTCATCGACCCCTCCGTGGGCGCTCTCGGCTACGGCATCGAGTACACCTACTCCATCATGGAGCGCATGCGCCTCGGCGCCCTGACCGGAGACACGATGCTCTCGATGCCCATCATCTGCACCGTCGGCCATGAGGCCGGGCGGGCCAAGGAGGCCAACGCCGGCGCTGACGAGTTCCCCGGGTGGGGCGACCTCGCCGAGCGGGCGGTGATGTGGGAGGCCATGACCGCGGCAGGCTTCGTGCAGGCCGGCGGTCACATCTTCGTCCTCCGGCACCCGAGGTCGGTGGAGCTGACGAGACGGGCCATCGACCAGCTCATGAAGAAGTAGGGGTGCGGGAAGCCGGACCGGGCGGAAGGCACCCGGAGAAGCCGGGTGCCTGAAAGTTGCGACTTTGTGCACGAGAGCACAAATTGTGCCTCGCACCCTGGAAATCCGGTGTATAAAAGAGATTGGAGGTCCCTGACTGATGATCCTGATCGGTGAGAGGATCAACGGGATGTTCCGGGATATCGGCCGGGCCATCAAGGAGGGCGACAAGAAGCCCATCCACGAGTGGGCCGAAAGGCAGGTCAAGGCCGGCGCCGACTATCTCGACCTGAACGTCGGCCCGGCGGCCGAGGACCCGGTCAAGGCCATGGTGTGGCTTGTCGAGACGACCCAGGAAGTGGTCGACGTCCCCCTCTGCCTCGACTCCACCAACTACGACGCCATCGAGGCCGGCCTGGAGCACTGCAAGAAGCCTGCCCTCATCAACTCTGTGCCCGCCGACCGGCCGAAGCTCGAGCGTGTCCTTCCCATGGCCAAGAAGTTCGGAGCCTCGGTCATCGGCCTGGCCATGGATGCGAAGGGCATCCCCAAGAACGCGGAGAACCGGCTGGCTCTGGCCATGGAGATCGTCGCCGCGGCGACGGAGTTCGAGGTTCCGCTGGAGGACCTCTTCATCGACCCCCTCATCCTGCCGGTGAACGTCGCCCAGGACCACGCCCCCGAAGTGCTCGAGACCCTGAGACAGGTCCCGCTGCTTTCGAACCCGGCTCCGAAGACGGTCGTCGGGCTGTCCAACGTCTCCCAGAAGTGCGTCAACCGCTCCCTGGTCGACCGGACCTTCCTGGCCATGGCCCTGGCGGCCGGCCTTGACGCCGCCATCCTGAACGTGTGCGACGACGAGCTCATCGACACCATCGCCACGGCCAGGATCATCCTCAACAAGGACATCTACTGCGACAGCTACCTCAAGGTCTACAAGGGTCGCGGAGCGTAGGAACGGCGGTCCGCCCCGCCGGAGTCGGACCCGACCCGAGGGGACGGCGAGAGAGACGGCGGGGGGTCGCGCTCCGGGCGCCGCGCGGCCCCTCCGCCCGAAGTGAGGGTGATACAGATGGGTTCGGGTGCGGTAGAGCTCTACCTGCCCGGTTCCGAGGGACGCCCGGTCCTCCTGTCCCCCGGCTTCGTCCGGGAGGTGGAGGACCTGGCCGGCCGGATGGTCAGCCGGTGCTACCAGTGCAAGAAATGCACCAGCGGATGCCCGGCCGGTTTCAGTATGGACTACCAGTGCCACGAGATCATCCGCCTTGTCCAGCTCGGGGCCAGGGACGAGGCCCTGCGGTCGGCGGCCATCTGGCTCTGTGCGAGCTGCAGGACCTGCCGTGAGCGCTGCCCGAACGACGTGGACCCGGCGACGGTGATGGACTGTCTCAAGGTCATGGCCGCGGCGGCCGGCGTGCCGCTCGGGCGCAGGCGCGTGCGCACCTTCCACAGGGCCTTCCTGGCGACGGTGGCGGCTCTCGGACGGGCCCACGAACTCGGGTCCATCGCCCTCTACAAGCTGGCGGTCCCGGGCGCGGCCCTGGACGACCTCGGCCTCGGACTCAGGATGCTCAGCCGCGGCAAGCTCAAGGTCGCCCCCGACGGCATCAAGGGCCGGGGCGAGGTGGCGGCCATCTTCCGCCGGGCGAAGGCCAGAGAGACCCGGCTCAGGAAGAGGTTCGGCCGGACCGGAGCGGCCGAAGGGAGGGGAGGGCACACGTGACGGAGCGGACGGGCGGTAACGAGAAGTACCTGTACTACCCCGGGTGCTCCCTCCACAGCACGGCCGAGGAGTTCAACGAGTCGATGCAGGCCCTCCTCGGAGCCCTGGGCTTCGTCTGGGAGGAGCTCTCCGACTGGAACTGCTGCGGGGCGACCCCGGCCCACGCCCAGAGCGAGTTCCTGGGCGCCGCCCTGCCCCTGCGGAACCTCATCCTCGCGGAAAGGCAGGCCGAGACGTGGGACAGGCCCACCGGCGGGGCCGTGGAGCTTCTCGTCCCCTGCGCGGCCTGCTACAGCGCCTTCCGCCTCGCCGAGCACGAGGTGCGGGAGGGCGGTGAGCGGGGCCGCGAGCTCGGCCGCGAGGTCGCCGAGGTCATGGGGCGCCCCTTCGAAGGGAATGTCGCGGTCCGGCACCCGCTGGAGGTGCTCGGCCGCCAGGAGGCGGCCGACCGTTTGCGGGCCGGGGTCGAGAGGCCCCTGACAGGGCTCAAGGTCGCCTGCTACTACGGGTGCCTCCTCGTGCGCCCCTCGGAGGTCGTCAGCTTCGAGTCCGACCCGGAGCATCCGGAGAGCATGGACAAGCTCATGACCCTTCTCGGGGCCGAGCCTGTGCGATGGTCGTACAAGACCGACTGCTGCGGCCAGTCCATGGCCGTGGCCGAGAGCGGGCTCGTCTCCGAGCTGACCGGTCGCATCGTCCGGGCGGCCCGCGGGGCGGGGGCCTACGCCCTCGTCACGGCCTGCCCGCTGTGCATGATGAACCTCGACTCGCGTCAGAAGCCCGGCCCGGGGGAGCGGGCGCTGCCGGTGTTCTTCTTCACCGAGCTGGCGTGCCTGGCCCTCGGCGTCGGCCGGCCGGAGGCGTGGTTCCGTAGACACCTCACCGACGTGAGACCGGCCTTGGAGGTCCTGGAGGCGAAGCAGAGTGCCAGTGCGTGACAAAGCGGCTCGAGAGGGCTCGGCCGGCGCCGCCGGCACGGGCGGTCCGGCAGACGCGGCCGGCGCCGCCGGCGCCGCCGACA
>CAJXZV010000116.1 GCA_913063835.1 uncultured Eubacteriales bacterium | reverse complement strand
AGATGTCCGCCGAGGCCGAGGTCCTCTGCCGCCCGGAAGAGCGCCTGCTCTGAGACCACGGCCGCCCGGAGCCGGGTGAGTTCCCCCACTCCGGCCTCCGGGAACCGGTCCCAGAGAAGCCGGGCCACGGTGAACTGCAGGACGGCGTCACCCAGGAACTCCAGCCTCTCGTTGTCGCCCCGCGGGCACAGGGCCGGGTTCTCGTTGGCGAACGACGAATGGGTGAGGGCGGTCTCGAGAAGACCGCCCTCGACCCGGACTCCGAGACGCCTGCGGAGACCGCCCAGACCCGGCCCGGATCCGGCAGACCGTCCGAAGAGCCTCATCTCATCTCATCCGGCGTGCCGCACGATGTAGTTGACGGCGTCTCCCACCGTCTTCAGTTCTTCGGCCGCCTCGTCGGGGATCTCGATGTCCCACTCCTGCTCGATGGCCATGACCATCTCTACGATGTCCAGGGAGTCGGCGTCGAGCTCCTCGAGGGTGGACTCCATGCTTATCTCCTTCTCATCGATCCCCAGTTGGTCGGCGAGCATCGACCTGAGCTTCTTGAAGACCGCTTCGACGTCTGCCACCCGGGGTCACCTCCTGTGTGCGGCCGGCCGCCTTGCTACCCTGCCTCACGGCCGCCTCACGGTTGATAGTATGCCAATCCCAACGTGCCCGGTCCGGTATGGGTCCCTATGACCGGACCGAGGTCGGTGACGATGAACTCGCGGACGCGGACGACCTTCTCGACCATGTCCCTGAGTTCGCGAGCCCTGTCGAGACAGTCGGCATGGACGATGCAACAGTCTATCTCCCTGTCCGGTTCAAGGTTCTCCGTCATGATCTCGACCATCCGCGGCAGGACCTTCTTCGCACCCCTCACCTTCTCGAGGGGCGCCACGACCCCGTCCTCGAGAGTGAGGAGGGGCTTGATGGAGAGGAGGCTCCCGAGGAGGCCCTGGGCCCTGCCGATACGCCCGTTGCGCACCAGGTACTCCAAGGTGTCGACGGCGAAGACGACCTTCACCTTCTTCATGCCGTCCCTGACGAGAGCCGCGACCTCCTCGAGGCTCCGACCCTCCTTCGCCGCCCGCCCGGCGCGGATGGCCACGAGCCCGAAGTGCATGGACGCGCCCCGGGTGTCGACGATCTCGATCCTGGCCTCCTTGTTCTCCACCATGGCCTTCCCCAGTTCGGCCGACTGCAGGGTCCCGGAAAGGGCCGCCGAGATGTGCAGGGAGAGCACAGGGGAGCCGTCCCGGGTCAGCTCCTCGTAGACTCTGGCGAAGTCGCCGGGAGCGGGCTGGGACGTCCTGGGATGGTGAGGACTCGTGGTCAGCTTCTCGTAGAACTCCGGCGGCGACATCTCGACCCAGTCCAGGAAAACCTCGTCCCCGAAGTGCACGTTCAGCGGAACCACGGTCAACCCGAGTTCCTCCGCGATGTCACGGGGGATGTCGGCCGTGCTGTCGACGACCACCTTGACCTTAGACATCCTCGTTCCCTCCTTCCGGACCGGTCCCGCCCGGCCCGGGATCTGTCCTCTCCGGCCGGAAAGCCCCACCTCTCCCTAGGCCTCACCCGCCTCCGCCCGCCCGCGCCCCCTCGGAAGGGCCGTGAGCTGTTCGGAGATCAGCTCCAGCACGCGGCCCTCGACGAAGCGCTCGGCGACCCTGATGCCTTGAGCGATGGCCCGGGCGTTGGAGCTCCCGTGGCACTTGATGCAGGCTCCGTTGACTCCCAGGAAGGGCGCCCCCCCGTACTCGGTGTAATCGAGCCGGCTCTTGAGAGCGCGCAGAGACGGCAGAAGCAGAACAGCGCCGACCTTGCCGCGCAGGGTCCGGCCGAACTCCTCTTTCATCAGGGAGAAGAGGCTCTCGGCGAAGCCCTCGAGGAACTTGACGACGACGTTCCCGGTGAAGCCGTCCGTGATGAGAACATCCACGGCACCGGCGACGGCATCGCGCCCCTCGACGTTGCCGGCGAAGTTGAGTCCCGGCGTCTCGGCCAGAAGGGCGTGGGCCGCCCTGGCCACCTCGCTCCCCTTGGCCGCCTCCGCCCCGATGTTGAGAAGGCCGACGCGGGGGTCGGTCCGGCCCATGACCTTCTCGGCGTAGACCGCCCCCATCACCCCGTAGGCCTGCAGGTGCTCCGGCCGCGCGTCCGCGTTGGCGCCGAGGTCCAGAAAGAGGAACTCCCGTCCCCCAGGGGCCAGGCTCGGGAAGACCGTCGCAAGGGCAGGCCTCGGCACCCCGCGGATGCGCCCGAAGGCCCTGAAGGCGCCGGCCATGAGGGCCCCCGTGCTCCCGGCGGAGACGAAGGCGTCGGCCCGGCCGGCCCGGACCAGGTCGAGCCCGACGACGATGGTCGAATCCTTCTTGCGGCGCAGAGCCGCCACCGGCGCCTCGTCGGGGCCGATGACCTCTGTCGCGCTGACGAGCTCGAGACGGCCGTGGACCAAGGCCTCCTCGCCCGCTCGGCCGAGGAGCGGCCGCACCCGGTCCTGGGGCCCTACGAGGACTATCTTGCGGGAAGAGCCCTCCGCGGACACGGCCAGGCTGACGGCCGCCTCCACCGGGGCCTCGGGGGAGCGGTCTCCCCCCATGGCGTCAACGGCTATCCTCACGTCATCCCACCCTCTTCCCCGCCGCCATGCACGGCGAAGACGACGAACTTGCCCCTGAAGACGAGGTCGTCCCCCACCCAGGTCTGCACAAGGACGACCAGCTTCTTCCCCTTCCGCCGGATGACCTCGGCCTTGGCGAGGAGCTTCTCCCCCACCCTCACCGGCCGCTTGAACTTCACGTTGGCCAGTCCGGTCAGCGCCACCGGCGAGTCGACCAGGGCGATGGCCAGCGAATCGGCCTGCGCGAAGATGAAGTGCCCGCGCACGATTCCCGTGCGCTCGAAGGCCATGTCCTCCGTTGTCGTCAGGGTGGAGACGGCCTTCTCCTCGATGGTGATATCGATGAGGTCGCCCACGATATCCTTGGAACCGAGGGAGCGGACCCGGCTGTAGGTGCGCCGGGCCACCTGTTTGACGCGTTCTCTGAGCTCTGGTATCCCGAGGCTGAGACGGTCGAGCCGAATGGTCTGGACGCTCACCCCGAAGGCCTCGGCGAGGTCCTCGTCGGTCAGGAACGGATTGGCCTCCAGCTTCCGCGTGAGGCGCTCGAGGCGTTCGGCCCGCGACAGCCCCGTCCTGGCACCGGCCGCCCTACCGGGGCTACGCCGCATCGCAATGTGACCTCCTCATAAGGACCTGACGTTATGAGTAGGTTATAGGATACGCAGGAGGAAGGCGGAATCCTTCTTCCCGGGCCCTGAAATGGAGGACGGTGCTTCAAGCGGGGAGGAGTCCTTCGGCTGGATGCGACGGGGCGGCACGGCAGACGGTCCCATGGCCGCGGGCCTTGTCGAACGTCATGGCTGGTGCCGGGGTTCGTCCCGGCACCAGCCTCCCGTCCACCGCACCGCTCCGCGCGGGAGCGTGTCGACGATGCCGAAGGGTGCCGCCGCCCCTTCGCTCGTCAACCCACGGTCGCGCCGAAACCCTGCTCCTGGGCCGCCTTCCTCACCCTGCCGGCCGGCAGTATGGACTCGACCTTCGCCGGAACGAGACCGTGGGGCATGAAAAGGACCACCAGCATGATGACCAGGCCCATCAGGGTGTACTCCAGCCACATCGGGTCTATGCCCCATGTCAGCAGGAACCCGAAGAGGGTGCTCCTGTAGGTGATGATAAGGGTCCTGGCCACCGTCAGCATCAGCACCCCCAGCACGACACCCCTGTTGCTTCCTATCCCGCCGAGCATCATATAGGCCCAGGGCCAGAAGGTCCACGTCAGCCTTGTGAACCCGATCGCCGTGCAGGTGCCTGCATAGATGACGTACAAGGCTCCGCCGACGGCCGCCAGGGCGGAGCCGATCATAAGGCTCTGTGTCCTTATCCTCACGATGTCCTTGCCGCAGACGGCCGCGGCCACGTCACAATCCCGCACCATGTGCAGGGTCCTGCCGAAGGGCGACCTCGTGAGCTTCTCCAGGTAGAGGTACACCAGGAAGGCCATGATGACAGCGACTATGACGACGACCTGGAACCTGGAGCCCCACACCACCCGGAAGGGGTCGGGGACGAAGACGGCCGTCGTTCCGCCCACCAGCGGCTCCCAGTTGTGTCCCACCCACATGAAGAAGTCCCCGAAGGCCAGTAGGGAAATGCCGAGGTAGGCTTCCTTGAGCCTGATGGCCGGCCTGGACGTCAGCCACCCCACCGCGGCGCCGGCCACGGCGGCGAGAAGGAAGGAGAACAGCAGGAAGCCCACTGACAGGGGGAGGCTGGAGGCGAGGAGGTCGCTGATGGCCGGGACCACCTTGTAGTTGACGGCGTCGTCGGCGTACGACACCCCGTAGGGCAGACCGTTGAGGAAGGCCAGCACCCTGCCCGGAACCGCGCCGACGACGAAGGCGCCCGCTATCACGGCCAGCACACGACCGAACTGGGAGATGCCGGTGTGCCCTACCTCGAGGTTCAGACTCAGAGTCACTATGGTGAAGACGGCGGCGTCTATGAGTATCGTCAGCACCAGGGAAAGTCCGAGCGTGAGCATGATGACCGTCAGGACGGCGACCATCACGAGGCCGATGACCACCTCGTTCTTCATCCACACGTCCTGCATCCGTGACCCGGTCTTGTCGACGCCGTTCATGCCTCCACACCTCTCTTTCTCAATCCTGCGGCTCTGCCGACCATCGTGGCCCAGGCTCCAGCCAGACCCTGCGGGAAGGCCATGAGCGTCACGGCCATTATGAGGAGGGGTATGGCCATCCTGTAGCCGAGGACCCACGAGCCGACCTCAGCCGCCAGGAAGTAGACCCCGGCGTACTCCGCAAGCCCCACGACGAAGCCCCCCAGGATGCCCCCGTAAAGGCTGTGCAGGCCGCCGAGTATGGCCCCGGCGAACATGAAGGGTATCGTGGTCATGCCCAGGACCGGAGTCCCTGTCATGGCCATGGCCATGAACGCTCCGCCCAAGGCGGCCATCCCGCCGCCGATGACCCAGGATGCGAGGTACACCCAGTCGGAGTTGATGCCGGAGGCTCCGGCCAGCAGCGAGTTCTCGATGGTCGCTCTCATGGCGGTCCCGAACTTCGTCCTCGTTATGAAGAGGTGCAGGAGACTGAGCACGGCCACCGCTGTGAGAGGCAGGATGACGGACGCCCCGCTGGTCCCGAAGAGCTCGATGTCGTAGACACTCATGGTGACCCTTCTGGGGAAGAGCTTCAGACTGTAGGTGAGATAGTCACAGTACATCTGGATGAAGGCCAGCAAGACCAGGTCGTAACCGAGGGTCGACATCATGAGGGTGATCGTGTTGGCCTTGCGGGCCAGAAGGTGTCTGTTCAAGACCAGGTAGCAGATCACTCCGAGAAGGGCGCCGAAGAGGAACGACAGGGGCAGCCACCTGTACGGTGTGCCCCCGTAGAGCACGGTGCCCGTGTAGACCACGTAGAAACCCCATGTGGCCATACTGGCGTGGGCGAAGTTGAAGGTCCGGGTCGTGATGTACAGCAGGGTTATCCCGCCGGCTGTCAGGGACAGTCCGCTGGCGTAGGCCAGGCCGCTAGCCAACCAAGCTGGCATGATCAGTTCCCCCCCCAAGCGTCGGTGTGTCGAGACTTCATCGGTTACGTCAGGCCTCCTTGATTCCGAGGTACAGCCTCGAGAGTTCCGGGTCGCGAAGCAGCTCTGTCGCCTTGCCCTCGAACCGGATGTCACCGCTCACAAGGAGGTAGGCCGTGTCACCTATCTCCAGGGCCCTCTTGGCCATCTGCTCCACCAGCAGAATCGTTATCCCGAGCTCATCCCTGAGCCTGGCGACCTCGGTGATGACTCTCTTGGCTATGATCGGGGCAAGGTCTGTGCTCAACTCGTCCAACAGCATGAGCTTCGGTTTCCTCATCAGGCCCATGCCTATGGCCAGCATCCGCCTTTCCCCACCGCTCAAGGTGCCTGCCTTTCGGTGCATGAAATCCTTCAGGACAGGGAACATGCCGATGACCTGGGCGGCCTTGTCCTTGACCTCGCCTGAGCTCAGCATGTAGCCGGCCATGTAGAGGTTCTCCATGACGGTGAGCTCGCTGAAGACATTGCCCATCTGCGGGACGTACGATATCCCCATCCTCGCGGCCTTGTAGGGGAGAATCCCCTTGATGTTCATGCCCTCGAACACCACGTCGCCGGAGAACACTGCGGCGTTCCCCATGATGCTGTTCAGAAGGGTCGTCTTGCCGGCACCGTTCGGGCCGACGACGTCGGT
>CAJXZV010000115.1 GCA_913063835.1 uncultured Eubacteriales bacterium | reverse complement strand
AGGTTCTGAAAAACCAAGGCCGATGGGGCTGTGCCCACGTTTGCTTGACAGCAACCGGTGCCCTGGCGCGATTGCCGCTGTCTACCCCGGATGGTATAATACCTGGCAGTGATTCGCGCGGCCGAAGCGGCCGCGATCCCGCACGTCTCCGTAGGGTCCCGGGGGTGCCGGCCCTGCGGCCGGTTCCGGTTCCCCGTGACGGAGGCGGAGGGGGCGCCTCGCCGTACTGGACCGGACGGAAGGGCTGGTCTGGCGCAGGCGGGCGTCCGCAAACCACCGGAGGGAGGTGTGAGGCGTGTCCGTGGTCTCAATGAAGCAGCTCCTCGAGGCCGGGGTTCACTTCGGCCACCAGACCCGCCGCTGGAACCCTAAGATGCAGAGCTATATCTTCACGGAGCGCAACGGCATCTACATCATCGACCTCCAGAAGACCGTTCGCAGGCTCGAAGAGGCCTACAACTTCGTCCGGGACCTCGTGGCCGACGGAGGCACCCTGCTCTTCGTCGGGACCAAGAAGCAGGCTCAGGACACTATCGAGCACGAGGCCGGACGGTGCGGGATGTTCTACGTCAACCAGCGATGGCTGGGGGGCATGCTGACGAACTTCTCCACCATCAAGACCCGTGTGGAAAGACTGCGTGAGCTCGAGGCCCTCATGGAGACGGACCAGCTCTCCCTGCTTCCCAAGAAGGAGCAGCGGCAGCTCCTCCACGAGAAGGCCAAGCTCGAGAAGTACCTCAAGGGTATCAAGGACATGTCCGAGCTTCCGGACGCGGTCTACATCGTGGACCCCCGAAGAGAGAACATCGCGGTCAAGGAGGCCAGGAGGCTCGAGATTCCCATCGTGGCCATTGTGGACACGAACTGCGACCCCGACGAGATCGACTACGTCATCCCGGGGAACGACGACGCCATCCGCGCCGTCAAGCTCATCACCTCGCGCCTGGCCGATGCCGTGCTGGAAGGTCGGCAGATCGCCGCCGACCGGCAGGCCGAGGCCGAGGCGGAGGCTGCGTCCGGGCCTCTGGAAGAGGTTCCGGGGGACGAAGACTGGGTCCCGGAGGAGGAAGAAGGAGAAGGCGAGTCAGCGGAGGCACGGGGGGAAGAAGAAGAGGAGCCGGTGGTGTCCGCGCTCGACAGGTAGACCTGACGGGTCGGGTCGCGGGTCACCGGGTCTGGAGACGATGAGCGGGGCGGGCCGCAGGGCCCGCCCTGTCGTAAGGAAGAAGGGGGTAGCGGCCTGTGAGCCAAGAGGTTTCCGCCCAGGCGGTCATGGAACTCAGAAGGAGCACCGGGGCGGGGATGATGGACTGCAAGCGCGCTCTTGTGGAGTGCGGGGGTGACAGAGCCAAGGCCATCCAGTGGCTCAGGGAGAAGGGCCTGGCGCGGGCGCTCAAGAGAGCCGGTCGCGAAGCCAACGAGGGCGTGGTGGAAGCCTACGTCCATCTGGCCGGCCGCATCGGTGTGCTGGTGGAGGTCAACTGCGAGACGGACTTCGTGGCCAGGAACGACGAGTTCCGGAGGTTCGCCCACGACCTCGCCCTGCAGGTTGCGGCCATGAACCCCACGTGGGTCTCTCCGGAGGACGTCCCCGCAGAGACGCTTGAGAACGAGAAGGAGATCATCCGGGCCCAGGCGCTCGCCGAGGGCAAGCCGGCCCATGTCGTCGACCGCATCGTCGCCGGCCGCATGGAGAAGTTCTTCGAGGAGAGGTGCCTCCTGCGGCAGCCCTTCATAAAGGACAACGAGCGGCGGGTCGAGGACATCCTCGACGACCTCAGGGTCCGTATCGGAGAGAACATCCAGGTCAGGAGGTTCGCCAGGTTCGAGGTCGGGGGTGAGGCGGTCCTGGCCCAGGGGGTGGCCCGGGTCGGGGACGGCGACGCATGAGTCCTACGGGTGGACGGCCGGCCTACCGGCGGGTCCTGCTCAAACTGAGCGGAGCGGCCCTGGCCGGCGAGGCCGGGTTCGGTATCGACCCTGACGTCGTGTCCGACGTGGCCGAGCAGGTGAGGGACGCGGTGTCTCTGGGCTGTTCGGTGGCCATAGTCGTCGGCGGCGGGAACCTGTGGCGGGGCCGTGAAGGCTACAGCCGGGGGATGGACCGGGCCACGGCCGACTACATGGGCATGCTGGCGACGGTGATAAACGCCCTGGCTCTCCAAGACGCCCTTGAGAAGCTGGGTGTCGAGACCAGGGTCCAGACGGCCATCGAGATGCGCGAGATAGCCGAGCCCTACATCAGGAGGCGGGCCATCCGTCACCTGGAGAAGAGGCGGGTGGTCATTTTCGCCGCGGGAACCGGCAACCCGTTCTTCTCGACCGACACGGCGGCGGCCCTGAGGGCCGCGGAGATAGAGGCCGACCTCATCCTGATGGCCAAACAGGGGACGGACGGGGTCTACGACTCCGACCCGAACCTCGTCCCGGAGGCCGTCAAGTACGAGGAGCTCGACTACATGGAGGTCTTAAGCCGCGGCTTGGGGGTCATGGACGCGACGGCCACCTCTCTCTGCATGGACAACAGCATTCCCATCCTCGTCTTCGACCTCGGCAAGAAGGGCAACATCGTCAAGGCGGTGGCCGGGGAGCGGATCGGAACCATGGTGAGGGGGGAACCAGAGCGTGATTCGAGAGGTTCTCGATGATACCGAAGAACGTATGAAGAAGACGGTGGAGTTCTTCCGGAAGGACCTCGCGACCCTGAGGGCGGGGCGGGCCACGCCCGCTCTGGTCGAGAAGATAATGGTCGACTACTACGGCACACCGACCCCCATCCAGCAGCTCGCCAGCATCAGCGTGCCGGAGCCGAGGCTCCTGGTCGTGCAGCCCTGGGACAAGACGCAGGTGGCTGCGGTCGAGAAGGCCATCGCGAAGTCCGACCTCGGCATCCATCCGCAGAGCGACGGCAACGTCATCAGGCTGGTCATCCCGCAGCTCACGGAGGAACGCCGCAACGAGCTCGTCAGGCTCATCCGCAAGAAGGCCGAGGAGGAGCGTGTCGTCCTGCGCAACCTGCGCCGGGAAGCGAACGACCTCCTGAAGGAAGCGGCCAAGGAGGGTGAGATCTCCGAGGACGAGCGCGACCGGGCCCTCAGCGAGGTCCAGAAGCTGACCGACCGCTACGTGGCAGAGGTCGACAAGGTCCTCAAGGCCAAAGAGAAGGAACTCATGGAGGTCTGATGTTCGGGGGAGGGGGGCCGTCTCTGGCCGACCTGGTGGGGTTGCCGCTCCCTGCCGCCTCCCGGCGGGTCGAGGAGGCGGGGCTGTCTGTGCGGGTCGTCTGGACACGGCCGCCGTGGCGGGGTCAAGGCGGAGGACAGGGCCGCGTGGTCCGGCTCAGAGAGCCCGAGCCCGGGGTGGTGGAACTGACCTGCGCCTGGGAGGTATATGAGCGTTCGGCGGGGAAAGCCGACGCGGACCAGGAGACCCGCCGGTAGGCTCGTTTGGAGGGGGAGACCGTGCAGGCCGGCAAAGTTCCGCGGCACGTGGCCATCATCATGGACGGCAACGGCCGTTGGGCCAGGCGGCGCAACCTGCCCCGCGAGGCGGGACACCGTGCCGGGGGCGAGGCCTTGAGGCGGACGGTCGAAGCCTGCCGCGACCTGGGCATCGAGATCCTCACCGTTTACGCCTTCTCCACGGAGAACTGGAAGAGACCGCGGGCCGAGGTCCGCGCCCTCATGAACCTCATCGTGGAGTACGTCCGCAAAGAGCGTCAGGCCCTGATTGACAACAACGTGCGGGTCATCGCCATCGGGGATATCCGCGGACTGCCTGAGGCCACCCGGCGGGAGATCGAGGGTGTCGTCGAGGCCACGCGGGCCAACACGGGGCCCATCCTGTGCCTCGCGCTGAACTACGGCGGCCGTCGGGAGATCGTCGAGGCCGCCCGGTCTCTCGCCCGCAAGGCGTTGCGCGGGGAGATCTCGCCCGACGACATCGACGAGGAGACCTTCGCCAGGGAACTCATGACCCACGACCTGCCAGACCCGGACCTTCTCATCCGCCCGAGCGGTGAGATGAGGGTCTCCAACTTCCTTCTCTGGCAGATGGCCTACACGGAGCTCTGGTTCACCCCGGTCCTGTGGCCCGACTTCGGCCCTGAGGAGCTGCGTCAGGCGGTCGAGTCCTACCAGGCGCGCGACAGGCGCTACGGCGGCGTCCATCCGGAGGAGACCTGATGCTGGCCACCCGTGTCGCCAGTGCCCTCGTCTTCGGACCGGTCCTCATCGCGGCCGGCTACTTCGGGGGACCGCTCATGTGGCTCCTCGTGGCGGCGGTCATCGTTCTGGGCCTCCTGGAGCTCGACCGGCTCTTCGCGCACGCCGGACGGCGGGCCCCGCCACTCCTCACCGTACCCTTCGGTCTGGCCATGGCCGCCGCGGCGGCGGCACGGCGCCCCGACCTCCTACCGCCCGTGTTCACGTTGGCTCTCCTGGTGACGGCCTCGGCTCCGGCCGTTGCGCCGGCCAGGCTGAAGGCCGCCGACGGGGTGGCCTCCGCCTTCGGGGTGGCCTACGTCGGCTGGCTGGCCTCCCACTTCATCCTCCTTCGGGACCTGCCGGGGGGGGTGGCCCCCTTCTTCGTGGCCCTCATCGGCACCTGGGTCTTCGACTCGGCCTCCTATTTCGCCGGACGGGCCTTCGGCCGGCGGAAGCTGGTTCCGGCCACCAGTCCGGGCAAGACCGTGGAGGGGCTGGTCGGAGGGCTGTTCGCCGGCCTACCGGTCGTGTGGTGGCTCGCCTTCTGGTGGATGGGGGTGGGTCCGGACGATGCCGCCGTGCTGGCCGCGGTGGTGGTGGGCGCGGCACAGCTCGGAGACCTGGCCGAATCGGCCCTCAAGCGCGGGGCGGGACAGAAGGACTCCGGGACGCTGATACCCGGGCACGGCGGTGTGCTTGACAGGTTCGATTCGCTCCTTTGGGTGATGCCGGCGGTCTACCACGTCCTGCGGGCATGGTTGGGGGTCTCAGGGTGAGCGGTCCGGCGTCCAGGTGGCAGCAGGCGGCCTCGGCCATGGCCTGGGCCGCGGTGTTGGTCCTTGTCTATCTCGGGCTCAAGTACGTCGTCCCCTACTTCGTCCCCTTCCTGGTCGCGCTGGCTCTCGCCGTCTTCATCGACCCCACGGTGAACGCTCTGGAAGAACGGCTCCATCTCCCGCGGGGCTGGGCGGTGGCCGTCACCCTCCTGTTCTTCCTCGGCCTGGTCGTCGGACTCGTGCTCTTCGGGCTCGGGGTCGTCATCGTCCAACTGGGGGAGCTGGCCTCCAACCTGCCTTCGCACTACATGAAGCTGGTCGCCTTCAGCGAAGACCTCCTGGACCGCCTGACAGAGGTCTATTCAGGTCTGCCCGAGGAGTTCGTGGCCTTCATCGACACCTCTATCCGGGCGAGTCTCGACTCCGTCTACACCTGGCTGGACGCGGTGGTGAGGGCCGTCCTCAGCGGGCTGAAGAGACTGCCGTCGGCCTTCCTGGTCCTGGCGGTCTCCCTTGTGGCCACGTTCTTCCTGAGCCGCGACAAGGACCTCATCGTGGAGTTCGGGCTCTCCCTCCTCCCGCAGGCCTGGCGTCGGAGGGCCCTGGCCGTGAACCGCGACGTCTTGGGCTCGGTGGTCGGTCTGGTGAAGGCCCAACTGGCCCTGGTCGCCCTGACCGCGGCCGTGACCGTCTTCACCCTCTATCTGCTCGGAGTCAGGTACGCCTGGCTGGTCGGGCTTCTCACCGGAATTCTCGACGTGCTGCCGGTGGTCGGGCCGGCCACCGTCCTCGTGCCGTGGTCGGTGTACTGCCTCGTCAGCGGGAACACCTTCCTCGGGACGGGGCTGGCTGTGCTCTACCTCGGCATCTCGGTCTTCCGACAGGTGATGGAGCCGAAGATAATCGGGGAACGGATCGGCCTCCACCCGCTGGCGACCCTGCTCTCGCTGTATCTCGGGGTCCGCCTCCTCGGGCCGGGCGGACTGGTCATCGGGCCGCTGGTAGCCATCATCGTCAAGGCTGTGGCCGCGTCCGGCCGGCCTCCGTCAGGCGGCGGCGCGACGCCTCCCTGGGGGCGCCGCCACACGGGTCGGCCGAAGGCGGCGGCCGGTCAGGAGGGTGAGCGATGAAAAGGCTGGTGATCCTCGGTTCGACCGGCTCCATCGGTCGGCAGGCTCTCGAGGTCGTGGAGGCGTTCCCCGACGAGTTCGAAGTCGTGGGGCTGGCGGCCGGAGGGACGAGGGTGGACCTGTTCGTGGCCCAGCTCCAGCGCTGGCGCCCGGCGGTGGCGGCCCTCATGTCGCCTGAGGCCGCGGCCCGGGCGGCCGCGGCGGCGGGGCGCGAGGTCCTC
>CAJXZV010000114.1 GCA_913063835.1 uncultured Eubacteriales bacterium | reverse complement strand
TGAGGCCCGTTTCCTCGCGGAGACCTTCGGCGAGGACCTTCTCGGCCTCGTTCCCTATGACGAGGAGGTGGCCGAGGCGGCCCTCGAGGCTCCCGGGGACGGTGACGACGACGGGCCGGTGACCGTCGGCGTTCTCCGCGGCAGGCTGCGCCAGAGCCTGGAAGAGCTTTACCCCGAGATTGTGAAACTGGCCGGAGGCCGACCGGCCTAGACCCGGCTGTCCCCGGGTCGACCGCGGGGAGCCCCCGGGTCGACCACGGGCAGCCCCCGGCCCGCGTGCGGGCCGGGGGCGCTGGGGGCCGCGTCGTTCTCCGGCGCACCGACAGAGAAAGGGAGGTTTGAAGATGTCCGAGGAGACGAGGACTCCTCGCGCCCGCAAGGGCAGGGGAGCCGACGAGGCCCCGCGCACCTGCGACCCGGCGACACGGGAGATTCTCGACCGGTGCCGCGAGTGCGGTGTGGAGACGGCCTTCGACAGGTACCTCCAGCAGACACCCCAGTGCGCCTTCGGGCTGGCCGGCCTCTGCTGCCGCATCTGCATCCAGGGCCCGTGCCGCATAAACCCGAAGAAGCCGGGCGAGCAGAGAGGTATCTGCGGGGCCGCCGACTACACCATCGTGGCCCGCAACATCGCCCGTATGGCCGCCGGCGGAGCCTCGTGCCATTCCGACCACGGGCGACACCAGGCCCTGACCCTCCTGCACGTGGCCGAGGGCAAGGCCGGCGACTACACCATCGCCGACCCGGCCAAGCTCCAGCGCGTGGCCAGGATGATCGGCCTGGAGACCGAGGGCAAGTCAGACAGCGAGCTCGCCAAGGAAGTGGCCCTGGCCGCGCTCGCCGACTTCGGCCGGTACACCGATGAGCCGTGCACCTTCCTCTGGTCGACCATCACCGAGGGCCGCAAGGCCAAGTTCAAGCACTGCAACATCGCCCCGTCGAGCATCGACCGGCAGGTGGTCGAGATCATCCACCAGACGGCGATGGGCATGGACGCCGACCCGGTGAGCATCATCTTCGGCGCCCTGAAGACCTCGCTCGCCGACTACACCGGGATGCATCTCGCCACCGACATCTCCGACATCCTCTTCGGCACCCCGGGGCCGGTCGTCTCAAAGGCGAACCTGGGCGTCATCGACCCCGATTACGTCAACATCGCCACACACGGACACAACCCGACCCTGAGCTCACTGGTGGTTGACGCGGCGGAGCTGCTCGAGGACGAGGCGAAGGCCGCGGGGGCCAAGGGCGTGAACGTCGTCGGCATCTGTTGCACGGGCAACGAGCTCCTGATGCGTGACGGCGTCTATCTCGCCGCCAACCAGGCCTCCCAGGAGATGGCCATCCTGACCGGGGCCCTCGACGGGATGATCGTCGACATCCAGTGCATCGCTCCGGCCGTCGGTCCGCTGACGCAGTGCTACCACACCAAGCTCATGTGCACGACCCCCATCGTCAAGATACCCGGTGCCTACTACTTCGACTTCCGTGAGGAAGGGGCCCTCGAGACGGCCAAGGAGATGGTCAGGGTGGCCATCAAGGCCTTCAAGGAGCGCGACCCGTCCAGGATCGACGTCCCCGACCACAGGAGCGAGGTCGTGGCCGGCTTCAGCTTCGAGGCCATGATGGACATCTTCGGGAAGGTCAACCCGGACAACCCCGTGCGGGTCCTCACCGAGGCCATCGAGAAGGGCGAGATTCGCGGTGTGTGCCTCTTCGCCGGCTGCAACAACGCCAAGCAGGTCCACGACCTCGGTCACACCGAGGTCCTGAAGGAGCTCGTCAAGAACGACGTGTTCTGCGTGGCCACGGGCTGCGGCGCGGTGGCCTTCGCCAAGCACGGCTTCATGAACCCGGAGGCCGTCGACAAGTACGCCGGCGACGGGCTTAAGGCGTTCATCAAGCGGCTCGAGGAGGCCTCCGGCGTGAAGCCCGGCCTGCCGCTCGTCTTCCATATGGGTTCCTGTGTGGACAACACCCGGGCGGCCGACCTCTGGACGGCCATGGCCAACGACTGGGGCGTCGACGTCCCGAAGGTCCCCTTCGTGGCCTCGGCCCCGGAGGCCATGCACGAGAAGGCCGTCTCCATCGGGTCCTGGTGCGTGACCATGGGCATCCCGACCCACGTGGGCGTGATGCCGCACATCGAGGGTAGCCAGCTCGTCTACGGCGTGGCGACGCAGATCGCCCACGACGTCTACGGCGGCTACTTCATCTTCGAGACCGACCCCGCCGCGGGAGCCAAGAAACTTCTCGAGGCCCTGGACTACCGGGCCTGGAAGCTCCGGGTCCACAAGAAGGCCGCCGAGAAGTACGGCACGCCGCTCGCGGCGAGTTGGTGACCGGGAGAGGAGGAGAGAGAAGCCATGGCGGTTCAAGAAGTCACCCTGGAGGAGTTCGAGAAGATATACGAGGGGGCGATTGAGGACCCGTCCAAACAGCCGACCCGCCTTCTGCGCCGGGCGTACGACGGAACCATCATCGCGCTCTCCTACGCCGAGATACTCCTGAGCCAGGCCATCCGTCTTCACGGACCGGAGGCGCCTGTGGGCTATCCGGACACGGCCTACTTCCTCCCGGTCATCAGGGCCCTCTCGGGCGAGGAGGTTACGAAGCTCGGAGACCTCGTCCCCATCCTCAACCGGATGAGAAGCCAGGTGAAGCCTGAGCTCACCTTCGAGAACGCCCGGCTGTGGGGGGAGTCCACCCTCTACGCGGCCGAGATCATCGAGGCCATCCACTACCTGGAGAAGGACGAGCCGAAGGTCGAGCCGTGGACCGGCTTCTTGAGCGACCCCGTCGTCCGGAGGTACGGCATCAAGCTCGTCGACTGGACCATCCCGGGACAGGCGGTGCTTCTCGGCAGGGCGCGTTCCTCGAAGGACGCCGCGAAGATCGTCGAGGAGCTCATGGGAGCGGGCATGATGATCTTCGCCTCTGACGAGATCGTCGAACAGCTCCTGGAAGAGGACGTCAAGCTCGGCATAGACTACATCGCCTTCCCGCTGGGCAACTTCACCCAGGTCATCCATGCGGTCAACTTCGCTCTCCGGGCCGGTATGGCCTTCGGCGGCATCGCGCCGGGGCTCCGGGAGCACCACCGCGACTACCAGAGGCGCCGGGTCCTCGCCTTCGTGCTCCAGCTCGGGGAGATCGACGACGTCAAGGTCGCCGCGCACTTCGGCGCCATCTTCCTCGGGTTCCCGGTCATCTGCGACACGGAGCTCGACGAGGAGATAAAGGACTGGTACGTCTCCCACACCGACTACGACGACCTCGTCAAGTTCTGCATGGAGCTCCGCGGGATAAAGCTGACGTCGGTGAAGATCGACATCCCGCTGAACTTCGGGCCCGCGTTCGAGGGCGAGACCATCCGGAAGGCCGATGTGGCCTACGAGATGGGCGGCGGGAAGACCCCGGCCTTCGAGCTCGTGCGCACGGTCGGCCTTGAGGATATCAAGGACGGCCACATCGAGGTCATCGGACCCGACACGGACGAGCTGCCGGAGGGCTCCCGGGTCCCGCTGGGCATCATGGTCGACATCTACGGCCGCAAGATGCAGACCGACTTCGAGAGCGTGCTCGAACGGCGCGTCCACTACTTCATCAACTACGCCGAGGGCCTGTGGCACGTGGCCCAGCGCGACATGTGCTGGCTCCGCGTCTCGAAGGAGGCGGCGGCCAAGGGCTTCCGCTTCAGGCACTACGGCGACATCCTCATCGCCAAGTTCAAGTCGGAGTTCCCGGCCATCGTCGACCGCGTCCAGGTGACCATCATCACCGACAAGGACAAGGTCGAGGAGATGCTCGAGGTCGCCAGGGCCAAGTACCGGGAGCGCGACGAGCGGATGAAGGGTCTCACCGACGACAAGGTGGAGGAGTTCTACACCTGCACCCTGTGCCAGTCGTTCGCGCCCAACCATGTCTGCATCATCACCCCGGAGCGTGTCGGCCTCTGCGGCGCGGTGACGTGGCTCGATGCCAAGGCCAGCTACGAGATAACGCCGACAGGGCCGAACCAGCCCATCGTCAAGGGCCCGGCGATCGACGACGTCAAGGGCATGTGGGAGTCTGTCAACAAGGTGGTCCAGAAGGAGTCGCGCGGCAACGTCGACGAGGTCAACATCTACACCTTCATGGACAAGCCCATGACCTCGTGCGGCTGCTTCGAGGCCATCATGGCCATCTTCCCCGAGGCGAACGGGATAATGATCACCACCCGCGAGCACAAGGGGGATACCCCGTGCGGTATGACCTTCTCCACCCTGGCCGGCATGGTCGGCGGCGGTGTGCAGACCCCGGGCTTCATGGGCATCGGCCGCTCCTACATCGTCTCGCGGCGCTTCATCCCGGCCGACGGCGGTCTTGCCCGCATCGTCTGGATGCCGAAGGAACTCAAGGAGTTCCTGGGTGAGGACCTGCGGCAGCGCTGTGAGGAGGCCGGTCTGGGCCGCGACTTCGTCGACAAGATCGCCGACGAGACGGTGGGCACCACCCCCGACGAGGTCCTGCCGTTCCTGGAGGAGAAGGGGCACCCGGCCCTGACCATGGACCCGCTGATGTGACGAGAGACGCGCGGGCGGCCGGCAACCGGCCGTCTCCGGCGGCGGGCCTTCCGCCTCTTCCGCCCCCCGCCGCCGGGGGTCAGCCGGCCGCCCGCGGAGTCGTACCAGCGCCGGCCGTCGGCCCTCCGCCGGCGCCCGGACGCGGCATGTCCTGACGGAAGGGAGATAGTGAGACCGTGGCACTCACCGGGCTTGACATCTTCAAGCTCCTGCCCAAGACGAACTGTGGCGAGTGTGGCGTCCCCACCTGCCTTGCCTTCGCCATGGCCTTGGCTGCGGGTAAGACCAGCCTCGAGGCGTGCCCCCATGTCTCCGAGGAGGCCAAGGAGACCCTCGGCGCGGCGGCGGCCCCGCCCATCCGCCTGGTCACCCTGGGCACGGAGGCGGACGACCACCGCATCGAGATCGGCGACGAACAGGTCCTCTTCAGGCATGACAAGACTTTCTATCATCCCTGCGCCGTCGCGGTCGAGGTGAGGGACGACCTTTCGGACGCCGACCTCCAGGCGCGCCTGGACAAGATCAACGGCCTCGTCTTCGAGCGCGTGGGCCTCGAGTACAAGATAGACCTCGTCGCCGTGACGAACGCCAGCGGCGACGCGGCGAGGTTCGCCGCCGCCGCGAAGAAGGTCGCGGACTCGACGAAGTTCGCCCTCATGCTCGTCTCCGAGGACTCCGGGGCCCTCAGGGAGGCCCTGGAGGCGGTCGCCGCGCGCAGGCCCGTCCTGGCCTGGGCCACGGAAGCCAACTACGAGGAAGTCGTCGCCCTGGCCAAGGAGAAGGGCTGTCCGGTCGTCATCAAGGGCGACGGGCTGGACGCCACCGCCGGGCTCGCGGACAAGGTCTCCAAGATGGACCACAAGGACCTCATCCTCGATACGGGGGCGCGGGAGACGGCCGAGGTCCTGGCCGACCTCGTGCACATGAGGCGGCTGGCCATCAAGAAGAGGTTCCGGCCCCTCGGGTACCCGACCATAGCCTTCACCACGGAGGAAGACCCCCAGGCCGAGATGATGCAGGCCGCCACCTACGTGGCCAAGTACGCCAGCATGATCGTCATCCGGGCCGTCGAGCGGCCGGAGGTCCTGTCCCTGCTCACCTGGAGGCAGAACGTGTACACCGACCCGCAGAAGCCCATCCAGGTGCAGAGCAAGGTCTACGAGGTCGGTGAGCCGGGGCGCGACGCGCCCGTCTACATCACGACGAACTTCTCGCTGACCTACTACACGGTCGAGGGCGAGGTCGCCGCGTCGAAGATCCCGTCCTACATCATCCCGGTCGACACGGACGGCACCTCGGTCCTCACGGCGTGGGCCGCCGGAAAGTTCACCGGAGAGTCCATCGCCGAGACCATGAAGAACCTCGACATCGAGAGCAAGGTGGACCACCGCGAAGTCGTCATCCCCGGCTTCGTCGCCGTGCTGTCGGGCAAGCTCCAGGAGGCCAGCGGCTGGAAGGTCCTCGTCGGACCGCGTGAGGCGGCCGGGATACCGGCCTTCGCCAAGGAGAAGTTCGGGAAGTGAGCCGGAATCCCGCGGCCGGGGGCGCCCTGGAGCGTGACGGGTGCCCCGTGTCGCGGGGCGCCGTGATTTCAGCCGGTGAGGCGTCGGGGTCGAAAGGCGGGAGGGGCTTGTCCTTCACCGTTAGGTTCGTTCCGGATGACCTGACCGTGCGCGTCCCCGCCGGGACCTCCCTGCGGCGGGCGGCGGGCATGGCCGGCATCGAACTGAAGAGTGCCTGCGGCGGCGAGGGGACCTGCGGCCAGTGCCTCGTGAGGGTCCTCGAGGGTGAGGGGGCGCGCTTTCTGGGTGGGAACATCAGCCCC
>CAJXZV010000113.1 GCA_913063835.1 uncultured Eubacteriales bacterium | reverse complement strand
GCCGGCCCTTCCGCTTCTGAGCCGGAGAGGCGGCGGACCGCGACTCCGACTCCTGCGCCCTGCGCCCTACGCCGGCGGGACGGCCGACCGCGACCGGGTCAGGACCGTCCCGAGCTTGGCCCCCAGCAGGGCCGCCGGGACGGCGACGATGGAGGCGAACCCGGCCGGGATGGCCTGCATCAGGTCGACGTAGAACTTGAAGCCCCTGAGGAGGTCGGGGATGAACCAGCCGAAGCTCACCCCGTACTGGTGGTAGAAGAGGATGAGCTGCAGTCCGATTCCGTAGACGACCAGATAGCAGAAGGTCGCCGCCGCCTCGGCCAGCTCCGGGCCGTCGTAGCGCCGGCGCAGGCCGGCCAGGAGCCCCACGAACGTCCCGATGACGATCATCGTGAGGGCGGTCTCCAGCATCCTGGACGTTATGAACTGCGGTATCATGTGTTCTTCGTTGAAGACGGACAGCGACCACTGGAAGCCGTGCACGACGAAGAAGAGGAGGTTGAAGACGGCGAAGTAGAGGACGGCCCCGCCGACGGTATAGGCGAACCAGCGGTTGCGCCCGAGATAGACGAGGGGCAGGAGCGGGACGAGGGCCAGGACCAGTGCAAGGGGCAGGCGCGCGCCGCGTTCGGCCTCGAGCCGCGCCCGCTTGACGTCCTCCCGCGCCTTGTCCATGAGTTCGATTCCCTGTCCGGCCGTCTCGACGGCCTTGCCCGGGTCTCCGGCGACAAGGGAGACCCAGGCCTCGTCGACCAGCCTGCTTCCCTCTTCCACCTGGTTCGCCGCGGCGAGCACGGCCTCCATGGCGTCGGGGAACCTCGAGGGGACGGGTTCCGCCACCGTCGCCACGTAGGACCGGCTGAACTCGTAGCGGGCCAGACCGAGGGTTATGAGGGCCCGGGCGAGGTCTGACGGGGGCAGGGTGATGACCTCGTCCAGGACCGTCCCGACCGTGTGCGACGGCATGCTCATCCCGAGGAGGGCGCATATGGTCGGAGCGATGTCGACCTGCCGCGCCGCCTCCTTCGGGCCCGGGTCCACGGCCTGGCCGACGAACACCAGGGGCACGTTCAGGACCTCTTCCTCCCATCCGCCGTGGCCGCCGGAGTCGATGTGGCCGTGGTCGGAGGTGAGGATGGCCGTGCGCCTCGAGAGGTCCCAGGCGTCCAGGAGGTCGGCGATGTAGCCGTCGATGACCTCCGCCGTGGCCATGGCCTGGGGGGAGACGCCGCCGTAGGCGTGTGAGGCGTGGTCGAGACCGCCGAAGTGCACGACCAGGAGGTCCGGCAGAGGCTCCTCACCGGTGATGACGGCCAGGGCCTGACGGTAGACCTGCTCGTCGTAGGCCGGGTCGGAGTCGTCGAACTCGTACATGCGGTCCATGTCACCGCCGTAAAGGTCCACCCAGCCCTTCCCGGCGATGACCGCCGTCGTCTTGCCGGAGCGCCGGGCCGCGTCGAACAGGTGGTCGACCCGGAGCTCGCCCTCGTACCAGTTGGTGGTCACCCCGTGTATCTCCTGCCAGGTCCCGCTGGGGATGACCGCCGCCGCCGGGTCTGAGAGGGACGGCTGCCCGACGACGGCCGAAAGGTCCGCCCCGGCCGCGCGGGCCCTGTTGAACGTCTCGAGCTTCTTCGAGTTGTCCAGGCGCAGGCCGTCGACGATGATGAGCATGACGCCCTCGGTCGCGGCCCGGCCCATCTCGTCCTGCGGCTCCAGCTCGAAGAGATAGGGACTCCTGTACTCCGCGACGGCGTTCCAGGCCGTCATCATGAGGTCCTGGGCGTAGAGGGAGAAGCCGGCGAGGAAGACCGGGATGAGGCAGGCGGCCGCGACGCGGGCGAGGCGGCGCCGACCCGCCTTGAGGTTGTCGTCTCTTGTTTTCAAAATAGTCCACCTCCTCTGCCTGGAATTCGTCGCCCCGGCCGCCTTCCCTCCGCACCGGGGCGGGGCCGCCGGCCGCGGTGCACCTCACGGCGAGGCGCGCGGCCGGGTCGGGCGGCCCTGCCGCACCTCCTGGCGGAGGCCCGGAGGATTGCCCTTCCTGGTGTAGAACAGCGGCGGTGCCGGCCAGACTTAGAGGAGGTGAGCGCGTTGACCCGACCCGACCCGCGCGACCAGGCCGCTCTGACCGTGACCGTCCTCGGCGCCGTCTCTCCCTACCCGGGCCGCGGGGTGGCCGGACCCGGCTACCTCGTCGAGGGTTTCGGGGCGCGGATCCTGCTCGAATGCGGCAGCGGCGTCCTCTCGCGCCTCGTCGCCTACTGCGATTACGCCGACCTGGACGCCGTGGTCTTGAGCCACCTTCACTTCGACCACTGTTCGGATGCTTTCGTGCTTCGGTACGCTCTCGACGCCGCGACCCGCTCGGGACGACTGGGCGCCCCGGTGCCCGTCTGGTGTCCGGCGGAGCCCGGCGAGGTGGCCGCCTTCATGACCTACAAGGACGCCATGGAGGCCCGGACCATCCGGCCGGGCTCGAGCATGACCGTCGGCGGGATGACCGTCACCTTCCATCCCGCCCGGCACCCTGTCGAGACCTATCACGTCACCTTCGCCTCCACCGAGGCCCCTGACGACGGCCCGCTGCTCTTCTACACCGCTGACACGGAGTGGTACGACGGGCTGCCCGGGCTCGCGGGGACCTGCCGGGTCCTCATCGCCGAGGCCAGCCTCGCCGCCCGCCAGGAAGCCCTCGCGACCTCGACAGGCCATCTCACCGCCGCCCAGGCCGCCCGTCTCGGCTCCCTGACCTCCGCCGAGCGGACGGTCCTCACGCACTACCCGCCCGACCGCGACCCGGCCGACATCGAGGCCGAGGCGGCTGAAGCCTCCGGCCGGCCGGTCACGGTTGCTGTCGAGGGCCTGCGCATCACCTGGCCTTAGGCCGGGGCGGCCGGGAGGTATGTGCCACCTTTTAGAGAAGATTGCGGCCCACGTGGATTTTCGTGGTGCATAAGGGAATCTGGTGGCATCTGTGGAAGATACCCTAGGTCGAGTCTAAGAGGGGTTCAGCACAGCACGCGCACCGCGGGAGCCCACGGGAGGGGCCGGCCATGAAGATTCCGAAGAAGCGCCTCGGCGAGGCCCTCGTCAACGCTGGTCTGATAACGCCCGAGCAGCTCGAGCGAGCCATCGAGCTTCAGCGTGCGACCGGGAAGCGCATCGGTGAGGTCATCGTCAGCATGGGCCTCATCGACGAGGACCGGCTGGGCCGGGTGCTGGCCCAGGAGCTCGGCCTCCGGTTCATCCCCGAGCGGGAGATCGAGGTGAAGCCGGAGGCGGCCAACCTCATCAACGAGCAGGCCGCACGGCGCTACCGGGCCGTCCCCATCGACCGGCGGGGCCAGACCATCATCCTGGCCATGGCCGACCCGCAGAACGTGTTCGCCCTCGACGACGTGGCCTTCATCACCGGGTGTGAGGTGGAGCCTGTCGTCACCACGGAGAAGGGCATCGACCGGGCCATCTACCTCGCCTACCGGCGGTCGGCTCCGACGGAGGACCTTGCCGAGTACCATGCGGCCTTGGCCCGGCGCCGGGCTGTCGACCCCGGCCGCACGGAGGGTCCCGGCGGGACTCCCGGCAAGGCGGCCGGCGCCCGGCCTATGCGTCGGGCGCCGACAGCCAGGCCCAGGGAAGGCACCCGGGTGACTCCTCTCTTCCGGTCCGACCAGCCGGAGGAGGGAGCGGCCGGTGCCGGCGGGGAGGATGCGGCCGGGCGCTTCGCCGACATCGAGGCCGAGATAAGCGGCGTGCAGTTCAGGTCGCCGCCGGTCAGGACCGGCCTGCGGGCGGAGGCGGAGGGCGCCGACGAGGCCCCCATCATCAGGCTCGTGAACCAGATCATCGACCAGGCCATCGAGCAGGGCGCCACGGACATCCACATCGAGCCTGACGAGACCTTCTTCCGCGTCCGCTACAGGGTCGACGGCATGCTGCGGGAGGTCCTGAACAGACCCATCGAGCTCCACGCCCCGACGACCTCCCGTATCAAGATCCTGGCCTCGATGGACATCTCCGAGCGCCGGCTGCCTCAGGACGGGCGCATCCAGATCCGGGACAAGAAGCGGGACGTGGACCTCCGCGTCTCCAGCATCCCGACCATCTACGGCGAGAAGATCGTCTGCCGCATCCTCGACAAAAGGCGGACGATAATGAAGCTCGAGAACCTCGGCTTCCACCCCGACGACCTGCGCAAGTTCAGGGAGGCCATCTCCAAGCCTCACGGCATGGTCCTCGTCACCGGCCCGACCGGCAGCGGCAAGACCACGACGCTCACCGCCGCCCTGCGCGAGCTCAACGTCCCGGAGAAGAACATCGTCACCATCGAGGACCCTGTCGAGTACCAGATCCAGGGCGTCAACCAGGTCCAGATAAACGAGAAGGCCGGCCTCACCTTCGCCCGGGGCCTCAGGTCCTTCGTCCGCCAGGACCCCGACATCATCATGGTCGGCGAGATCCGCGACGCCGAGACGGCCGCCATCGCCGTCCGCTCGGCCCTGACGGGGCACCTCGTCCTCTCCACCCTCCATACCAACGACGCCGTCGGGGCGGTGTCGCGTCTTCTGGACATGGGCATCGAGCCGTTCCTCATCGCCTCCACCATCCTCTGCGTGGTCGCCCAGCGGCTGGCCCGGACTCTCTGCGCCAAGTGCAAGATACCCGTCGACCTGCCCGAGGGGGACCCGGCCCGCATCAGCCTTCAGCTCGAAGGGCCGGTGACCGTGTACGAGGCCCCCGGCTGCTCCGCCTGCGGCGGCACAGGTTTCAAGGGACGGCTGGCCATCTTCGAGATCCTGGAGATAACGCCGCGTATCCGCCAGATGATCGCCAGGCAGGCCTCTGCCCAGGACATCACGGCTGAGGCCTTGAGGTCCGGCATGCGGACTCTCCAGAAGGACGGCATCGAGAAGGCCCTTGAGGGCCTGACGACCCTTTCCGAAGTGCAGCGGGTCACCTACGCTGAGGAGCTGACCTGATGACGGATTTCGACGGCACGAGCGACCTTCTTCCGGATGAAGGGGCAAAGGCCGGTGCCGGGGCTCCGGACACCCTCAAGGAGCCGGGGGTGAGTTTCTCCGGGGCGGACCCGAGGCGGACGGAGTTCGACATCAACGACCTCCTGGAGGTGGCGACCGAGCGGGAGGCGTCAGACCTCATCATCACCGTCGACGCCCCGCCCATGATGAGGCTCCTCGGGGACCTCGTTCCCATGGGCACCGCCAAGCTGACCCCGGACGACTGCGCGGCCCTGCTCCGCCAGATGTTGAGGGGGCCGCTCGTCGAGACCTTCGAGCGGCACGGGGAGGTCGACTTCGCCTACAGCGTCTCCGGCCTCGGACGCTACCGTGTGAACGGCTTCCTCCAGCGGGGGTCGGTCGCCATCGCCATCAGGATCATCCCCCCGAGGGTCCGCACCATCAGGGAACTCGGACTTCCCGACGTGGTCGCCTCTCTGGCCCGGCGGCCCAACGGGCTCATCCTGGTCACCGGGCCGACGGGGTCCGGCAAGTCGACGACCCTGGCGGCGATGATCGACCTCATGAACACCGAGTTCGCCTACCATATCGTCACCCTGGAGGACCCCATCGAGTACCTCCACCACCACAAGAGGAGCCTTGTGAACCAGCGCGAGGTCGGCAAGGACACGCGGACCTTCGCCACCGGTCTGAGGTCGGCCCTCCGCGAGAACCCGGACGTCATCCTCGTCGGCGAGCTCCGGGACCTCGAGACCGTGTCCACGGCCCTGACGGCGGCCGAGACCGGCCATCTGGTCCTGTCGACCCTGCACACGTGTGACACGGCCCAGACCATCGACCGCATCATCGACGTCTTCCCGCCGCACCAGCAGGACCAGATCCGGGTCCAGCTCGCGGGCACGCTCCAGGGCGTCCTGGCCCAACAGCTCGTCAAGAGGGCGGACGGCCGGGGCCGGGTGGCCGCCTTCGAGATCCTCGTCGTGACGCCGGCCATCAGGAACCTCATCCGTGAGGGGAAGACCTACCAGATACCCAGCCTCCTTCAGACCGGGGGGCGCTACGGGATGAAGACCCTCGAGGGCTACCTGCGGGACCTGGTGGCCAAGGGGGCCATAACGCGGGTCATACCTTGGTTATTGACGGTGTGAAAACCGCATTGCATTTGATTCCTTCCGGTATCCTGCGCGATGGTGTGAAGTGCATCATTGGTAACGGTGTGGTGTTAGCACCTGACGCGTTATTGAAAGAAGCGCGCGCATTAGAAGAGCGTGGCGTACCAGTTATGGAGCGTCTGGTGGTCTCTCATGCTTGCCCATTAATTTTGCCTTACCATGTGGCCCTTGATCAGGCCCGTGAAGTGAAACGTGGTAATGCTAAAATTGGTACAACTGGTCGTGGTATCGGTCCTGCGTACGAAGATAAAGTGGCTCGTCGCGGTTTGCGTGTTGGTGATTTATATCAGCCAGAATTTGCGGATAAATTAAAAGAAGTGATGGAATTCCATAACTTCTCTTTA
>CAJXZV010000112.1 GCA_913063835.1 uncultured Eubacteriales bacterium | reverse complement strand
CATGGCCATGGTTTTGCGGGGCTCGAGAAACGCGTGGGCGGGCCGCTCGAGTGGAGCTACGCCGTCGGCGGCGATTTCCCGGCCGACCCGGAGCGGTACAAGCTGGTCATCCACTGCGGGGCGTGCATGATCAACCGTCGGGAGATGCTCCAGCGTCTGGCGGCGGCCTCGGCGGCCGGGGTCCCGGTCGTCAACTACGGGGTCCTCATCGCCCACCTGCACGGCATTCTGCCGCGGGCTCTCGAGCCGTTCGGGCTGACCGTCCGGGAGACCGGCCCTTCGTCCCAGGGACGGCTGTCCGCCTGGGGAAGTGACCCGCAGGGGCGCGTGCCCGACGCGAAGGACTCTCGGACTGCTATAGGGTCTGGAAGTCCCGGACGTTTGCCGGGCGCGGTCTGAGGGGCGTTCGGGTCTTTCGGTTGACCTCAGCCTGATCGGGTTGCTATCATCCAGGTATTGACACGGCTCAGCGGGGGGTCACCGTGACGAACAGCCGCAGGAAGGTTCACGAAGGCAAGGCCAAGATCGTCTGGGAAATCCCGCCGCCGCGGGACATGCCCGGCACGGGCAGGGCTCAGGAGCCCGCCTTTGTCATCGAGTTCAAGGACGACGCGACGGCCTTCGACGGGAGGAAGCGCGGCCTCATCGAGGGCAAGGGGCGGGTCAACAACCTTTTGTCGGCCATTTTCTTCGAGCTCCTCGAGCGGGAGGGCGTTCCGACCCACTACCTCAAGACCCTGAGCGACCGCGAGATGCTCGTCAGGCGGCTGGAGATCGTGCCGGTCGAGGTCGTCGTGAGGAACGTCGCCGCCGGGAGCCTCGCCAAGAGGCTCGGCCTTGCCGAGGGGACACCCCTTGCGCGCACCGTCGTCGAGTTCTACTACAAGAGCGACGAGCTGGGTGACCCCCTCATCAACCGCCACCATGTCCGGACCCTTGGCCTGGCCACCGACGAGGAGCTCGACCGGATGGAGACGCTCGCCCTCCGGGCGAACGACATCCTCGGAAGGGCCCTCGCCGAGTGCGGCCTGCGCCTCATAGACTTCAAGCTGGAGTTCGGCCGGACCGACGCGGGCGAGATCGTCCTCGCCGACGAGATATCCCCGGACACCTGCCGTCTCTGGGACGTCGAGTCCGGCGAGCGCCTGGACAAGGACCGCTTCCGCCGCGACCTCGGCGGGGTCGAGGAAGCCTACGAGGAGGTGCTCCACCGCGTGCGGGAGGCGGCCGCCAAGTGGCGGGACCTCCGGCCCGGCGGCCGCGAGGGTGCGGAACCCGCGGCTCCCGCTTCCCCGGCCTCGGCGGACGCCCCTAGCGGCCGGCCGAGAGCCCGCGTCTTCGTCACCTTGAAGTCCACGGTGCTCGACCCCCAGGGCGCGGCCGTCCGGAGGGCCCTCCAGACCCTGGGGTACACGGAGGTCGGCGATGTCCGCGTCGGCAAGTTCATCGTCCTCGAGCTCGAAGAGGCCGACCCCGAACGGGTCGACGAGATGTGCCGGCGGCTCCTGGCCAACCCGGTGATCGAGGACTACCGTTTCGAGCTGGACGAGTAGAACCGGATGTTAGCCGCGGGCGGGGCTTGGAAGGTCCGGTTTTCTGCGTTGACCGGCCGCGCGGGCCCCTGCTATCATCCAGTCATGGGTGGACTCGAAGACGGGACCAGAGCCCTTGCCCGGACCACTGGCGGCGGCCGCCGGCCTCGGCCGGTCCGCTTCGCCGTCGTCGTCTTCCCGGGGTCCAACTGTGACGCTGACTGCTACCACGCCGTCGGGAACGTCCTGGGCCAGCCGGTGGAGTACGTCTGGCACGGGACGACGGACCTCTCGGACTTCGACTGCGTCATCCTCCCCGGCGGCTTCTCCTACGGCGACTACCTCCGGACCGGGGCCATCGCCCGCTTCTCGCCGGTCATGGAGGAGGTCGCCCGGTTCGCCGGACGCGGCGGCCTGGTCATCGGTATCTGCAACGGCTTCCAGATCCTCCTGGAGGCGGGGCTCCTCCCGGGGGCCATGCTCCGGAACGACAGCCTCCAGTTCCGGTGCCTTTACACGAACGTCCGCGTCGAGACCACCCGGACGCCCTTCACCGGTCTCTGTCGTCGGGGGCAGGTCCTCCGCATTCCTATCGCCCACGCCGAGGGCAACTACACGGCCCCACCCGACGTCCTGGAGGAGCTCGAACAGAGCGGTCGGGTCGTTTTCCGGTACGTCGACGAGCGCGGCGAGCCCACGCCCGAGGCCAATCCCAACGGTTCGGTCAGAAGCATCGCCGGCATCGTGAACGAGGCCGGGAACGTCCTCGGCCTCATGCCGCATCCCGAACGGTGCTGTGAGGAGATGCTCGGCTCGACCGACGGGCGCCTCATCTTCGAGTCCATCGTGGCCCATGTGACGTCCCGCTCCGTCGCCAGGCCGGTCGTGAAGGGGGGCTCCGCCCGGTGAGCCGCGAGTCCCGCCCGTCCGTGCCGGTCTGGGAGGAAGTGGGCCTCACCGAAGAGGAGTACCGGATGGTCTGCCGCATCCTCGGCCGCGAGCCCAGCCACACCGAGCTCGGGATGTTCGGGCTCATGTGGTCGGAGCACTGCTCCTACAAGACCTCAAAGGTCCACCTGCGCCTTCTGCCCCAGACCGGGCGTCGCGTCCTCGTCGGCCCGGGCGAGAACGCCGGGGTGGCCGACCTCGGCGACGGCTTCGTGGTGGTCTGGAAGATAGAGAGCCACAACCACCCCTCGGCCATCGAGCCCTACCAGGGCGCGGCGACAGGCGTGGGAGGGATCCTCCGCGACATCTTCACCATGGGCGCCCGGCCCATCGCCTGCCTCGACTCCCTGCGCTTCGGGCCGCTCGACGACGACCGGGTCCGCTACCTCGTCGGCGGGGTGGTGGCGGGCATCGCCGGCTACGGGAACACCACAGGCATCCCGACCGTGGGGGGCGAGATATACTTCGACGACTGCTACCGGGACAACTGTCTCGTCAACGTCATGTGCGTCGGCCTCCTCGAGGGCGGGCGCGTCATCCGCGGCCGCGCCGAGGGCCCTGGCAACCCGGTCATCCTGGCCGGCAACCGGACCGGCCGCGACGGCATCCACGGGGCCAGCCTCCTGGCCTCGCGCGAGTTCGACGAGAAGGCCGAGGAGATGCGCCCCGCCGTCCAGGTCGCCGACCCGTTCGTCGAGAAGCTCCTCATCGAGGCCTGCCTCGAGCTCGCGCAGACCGACTACCTGGTCGGCCTGAACGACCTCGGCGCCGCCGGCCTCACCTCGGCCTCGAGCGAGATGGCCTCGCGGGCCGGGACGGGCCTCGACATCGACATAAGCCGCGTGCCCCGCCGCGAGCCGGGCATGACCCCGTACGAGGTCATGCTCTCCGAGTCCCAGGAGCGGATGCTGGTCGTGGTCCGGAAGGGTCGGGAGAAAGACGCCATCGAGCTCTTCGACAAGTGGGGGGTCGAGGCTCGGGTCATCGGCAGGGTGACGGACGACGGCATCCTACGGGTGCGGGAAGGGGAGAGGGTCGTGGCCGAGGTCCCGGCGAGGGCCCTGGCCCACGAGGCCCCGGCCTACGAGCGTCCCATGCGGCGGCCCGCCTACCTCGACGAGGTCGTCCGCCTCGACCTGGAGGGGCTGCCCCTGCCGGGCGGGTCCGGCCACCCGGACAAGGACTGGGCCGGCGCCTTCCGGCGTCTCCTCGCCTCGCCCAACATCGCCTGCAAGGAGTGGGTCTGGCGGCAGTACGACCACATGGTCAGGACCAACACCGTGGTCCTGCCGGGCTCGGACGCGGCCGTCCTGCGCCTGAAGCGTGAGGAGGACCCCGAGACCCGGAAGATGACCGCCGCGGCGGGCGGGCGTGCGGCCGGCGGGGCGGCGGACTCCGCCGCGGCCGCTGAACGCTTCAAGGGTATCGCCCTCTCCACCGACGGCAACGGTCGCTACGCGTATCTCGACCCCTTCACCGGCGGGGTCCAGGCCGTGGCCGAGGCGGCCCGCAACGTCGTCTGCGCCGGGGCCGAGCCGGTCGGACTGACCAACTGTCTCAACTTCGCCAACCCTGAGGACCCGGAGATCATGTGGCAGTTCCGCAAGGTCATCGAGGGCATGGCCGAGGCCTGCCGGGTGCTCGGTGTCCCGGTGACCGGCGGCAACGTCAGCTTCTACAACGAGACCATGGGCGTGCCCATCTTCCCGACACCTGTCGTGGGGATGCTGGGCTATCTCGATGACGTCGGGCGGCGCGTCACGGCCGGCTTCAAGAAGGCCGGCGACATCGTCCTCCTGGCCGGGGAGACGCGCGAGGAGCTCGGAGGCTCCGAGTACCTGTACCTGGTCGCCGGGGAGGTGCGGGGGGCGCCGCCGGCCGTCGACCTCCAGCGAGAGAAGGCCCTCCAGGCCTTCGTCCTCGAGGCGGCGCGGGCGGGCCTCCTCCGTTCGGCGCACGACTGCGCGGAGGGCGGGCTGGCCGTGGCCCTGGCCGAGAGCTCTTTCCTGGCCGACCCGGAGGCCGGCGGCGTCGAGGCGGAAGTGATGGTGAACCTCGCCGGAACGGCGGGAGACGGCGGCGCCCGCCCGCCGAGGCTTGACGCCGTCCTTTTCGGTGAGACTCAGTCAAGGGTCGTCATCAGCTGTGACAGCTCGAGAGTCGACGAGCTGGCCGGGGTGGCCCGCCGGCACGGGGTGCCCCTGGCCCGTCTCGGTCGGGTCCGGGACGGTCTCATCCGTCTGACGGCGGCGGGCGACGTGGTGCTCGAGGAGAGGACGGAGGACCTCAAGGCCCTCTGGCGCCGAGCCCTTCCAGAGGCCCTGAGGGCCTGAGGTTCGGGTCGGCCTCGGACCGAGCGGTCCCGAGCGCGCCGGCTTGGCGGCGGCGCGGTGCCGGCAGGGCCGCATCCCGGCGGTGTCCCTGTGCCGGCCGCGCGCCGGCCCGGCGGCGGCCAGCGGTCCGGCCCGGTGAGCGAGGCCGGGAGGAGAGAGGCGGAGAGGGAGGGAGCGACGGTGCCCGGAAGCCCACGCGGCGGAGCCGCGCTCGGCGGCGACGCCCCGCGCGAAGCCTGCGGGGTCTTCGGTGTCTGGGGTCACCCTGACGCGGCCCGCCTGACCTACTACGGCCTTTACGCCCTCCAGCACCGGGGCCAGGAATCGGCCGGCATCGTCGCCTCCGATGGCGAGAGGGTGTCCTTCCACAGGGGGATGGGTCTAGTCTCCGAGGTCTTCGACGACGAGAGGATCGCCGGCTTGCCGGGGAGCATCGCCATCGGACACGTGCGGTACTCCACGACCGGCGCGAGCAGGCTCGCGAACGCCCAGCCCATCGTTGTCCGCTACCGCGGCGGCACGCTGGCTCTGGCTCACAACGGGAACCTGGTCAACGCGGCCGCCCTCCGCTCCACCCTGGAGGACGAGGGCTCCATCTTCCAAACGACGGTCGACTCCGAGGTCATCGCCCATATCGTGGCCAGGAGCCGCCGCGACCGCCTGGAGGAGGCCCTGCCGGAAGCCTTGCGGCAGGTCAGGGGCGGTTACGCCCTCGTGGTCATGAACAGGGACACCCTTCTGGCGGCCCGCGACCCGAACGGGTTCCGCCCGCTGTCTCTGGGCCGCTACCCGGACGGCGCCTGGGTCGTCGCCTCGGAGACGTGCGCCTTCGACAGCACAGGGGCCGAGTTCGTCCGGGAGGTCCAGCCCGGGGAGATGGTCGTCGTCGACGCCGCCGGTCTGCGCTCGACACAGGCCGTCCGCCCGGGGAAGCCGGCCCTCTGCGTCTTCGAGTACATCTACTTCGCCCGCCCGGACTCCAACCTCGAGGGCCGCAATGTGCACGCCGTGCGCAAGGCCCTCGGGGCGCGGCTGGCCCGGGACTTCCCGGTCGAGGCCGACATCGTCACCGGGGTTCCGGATTCGAGCGTCTCGGCGGCGTCCGGCTACGCCGAGGCGGCCGGCATCCCGCTGGAGATGGGTCTCGTCAAGAACCGCTACATCGGGCGGACGTTCATCCAGCCGTCGGCGAGCGCACGGGACTTCGGGGTCCGGCTCAAGCTGAACGCGCTGAGGAAGGTCATCGAAGGGAAGCGGGTCGTCCTTGTCGACGATTCCATCGTCCGGGGCACGACCTCGAAGAGGATAGTGAACCTCCTCCGCCAGGCGGGCGCGGCAGAGGTCCACATGCGCATCAGTTCGCCGCCCTACCGGCACCCGTGCTACTACGGTATCGACACCTCGGCCGAGGGTGAGCTCATCGCCGCCCGGATGAGCGTGGAGGAGATACGGGAGGCCGTCGGGGCCGACAGTCTGGCCTACCTCTCGACCCGGGCCCTCCATGAGACGGTCACCGGGCTCCCCGACTGGCCCGTGGCCGAGCGATGCTGCATGGCCTGCTTCACCGGGCACTACTACGTCCCGGTGGACGGGGCGCGGGGGAAGTACGCGCTCGAGGAGACGCCGCCGCCGGACCGGGCCGGTCCCGCCGACGGTCCGCGAAGGGCCGCCGGCCGTGGAGGACGGTGCAGGTGGTGACGACGCCGGGGCGGTGGTGCCCGGCAAGGGTGGAGGATAGACCTACGAGACC
>CAJXZV010000111.1 GCA_913063835.1 uncultured Eubacteriales bacterium | reverse complement strand
GACGAGGAGCGGGGGCGCCACCGTGCCGGCGGTACGCAGGGCGACGCGGTCCCGGTAGAGAGCCAAGAGGATTGTGGGCCGGGCTCTCACGGCCCTTGACCGTCCCCGGATGAGAACAGCTGGTCGAGGGTCAGGTGGGTGAAGGGGCCGCGGGTGGAGGGCACCGACGTGGTGTTGAAGTACAGGTCACCCGAGGAAGGAAGGAACAGAGCGGTCTGGAAGGTGACGACCGGCAGCGAGGGCTCGCGGGGTTGGGCCACCTTGTCAAGGAGCCGCACGGCCTCGATGACCGACACAGTGTTCGACCCGGCACCCGCCAGTGCTGCTTTCTCAAGCCTTTCCACCAGGAGGCTGTATCGGGTGACCGAGTCCGAGTGGCCCGTCCCCGCGGTGGAGTGGTTGGTCGCGGCCACCCAGCCGTCCACCGTGTCGCGGAAGAGTCTGAGCTCCGGGTCTCCCGCCCCGTGGGGCATCACCTCCACGACCGTCCCGCCGGTCCGGTCGGACAAGACAGCGATGATGCCCGAAAGCACCTGCGTTTCCTCCAGGTAAGCCCGGGCCTCGGCCCGCGCCGCGAACCTCGCGAGAACCTCCCGACCGAGGTAACTTACCGGAAGCCCGCTCTCCAGAGTCTCGGCCCCCATGAGGGCGTTGAGGGCGAAGACCAGACCTTCCTCGTTGACCCCGGTGAGGACACAGGTCATGCCGCTGAAGGTCAGGTGGGCGTGGGGGATGCCGTCGTCGGGAGTGATGACGAGAACGACCGAATGGTCCTGCAGGAAGGCTGTCTCCTCCGCGGTCAGGTGGTCGAGGTCGACGTTCCGTCCGTGGATCACCCCGTTCCCAGTGAGCGCCGGAACGGCCACGAACTGGGAGCAGCCGGAGCCCCGCTCGGAGCTGAGCGGAGTTGCGAGCAGAGCCTCGAAATAGAGGTTCACGAACAAGGCGTCCTCGTAACTGAGGCCCGCACCGTCTGCGACTCCGCGGACCTCCTCGAGGTACTCCTCGGGCAGATGGGCGGCCAGCGCCAGGGCCTTCCCGTAAATCACTTCGGGGTCTCTCCCCGGCAAGTGCTCCAACCCCGAGACGAGAAACGCCGGCATCTCGGCTATTTCGTCCTTCAGCAGTGTTCCGTACTGCCGCCCCCTCTCGTAGGGTCCTCCCGATACGCGGACGACGGTCAGACCGCCGACGGTGTGAAGGGAGCCGCCCCGCACCTGGGCGACAAGCTCCTCGGGGTGGTCGACGAACTCGACGCTGAGCGGTGGCGGGCCGCAGGCCTGGAGCCCCACTCAGGCCTCCTCGTCCCAAACCCCGGTCAGCCCGGCGACCCGGAAGCCCTGCCGGGCCAGAGGTCCCGGGGGTCTCCCTCATCGCCGAGCACAACTTTGTGTTTGAGGCTAATTTCCGCCGCAGCCTCGGAGGTCTCCTGAATCAGCTCTCCGTAGTCGATTTCTACCTGCTCTCCTGCTTCGTGGTCGCCGGCCTTGACCGGATCAGGACCAGGCGGGCGTCACCGAGGAGATGAACGGCCGCACGTCCGTCACCGGCTGACCCTCCGACCTGTGGATGGACCGGCGTCCGCCGGCGCAAGCTACAGCCATGACCAGACAACCCGCCTCCGTCGCCAGCTTCAGGACGCTCATCCTGTGCGGCTTCGCCCTGGCCGGTGTCCTCACCCTCTCACTGGCTCTCAGCCTGCGGCTGGGCAACACCCTCCACACCGTCCTGAGCGCGGCTCTCCTCTGGCTCACGTTGAACCTCATCCACCGCAACGCGCAGAACATGGCCAGGGCCCTGAAGGACCTCGAGGCGGCGGACCCCTCGGGGAGAAAGGAAGGCGAGGAGCTGAAGCCGGACTGACCGGGGCCGTCGGCGTGGGAGGGCCGACGGCCGGCCACCGTGTCAGTCGGTCGACGTCTCGCCGCCGGCCCCGGTCCCGGTCTCACCGCCCGTCTTGGTGTCCGTCGGGGCCTCTCCCCCGGTCTCTTCCCCGGCCTGCCGGACGAAGTTCAGCCTCAGGTCGGCGAGGACCCTCTCGAGCTCCCTGACCTCCCCTGGGTCGACCTTCCCGCGCAGGACCTCGAGGAGGGACCCCACACCGTCGATGGCCACCCGGGCGTCCTCGATGTTCTTCGAGACGCCGCCATGCACGGGGTCGGCCAGGAGCCCGAGGTCCATCCACGCCCTTGTGGCGAGCACCCCGGAGAACCAGAGGACGAGCGCCTTGGTGTCCAGGGCCAGCAGGGGCACCGCGGTGAGAGACTCTCCCCTGCCGCCGCCGTCCTCCGGCCGTGCGCCCGTGTCGTCGCCGCTCGTCAAGGTTCGACCTTCCCTCCTCTACGGGCCTCAGGGGGGCTCGCGGGGCACAGACCGTCCGCCCCGCGCCGGCCCCCACGGACATAACGGTGTCCGGGCCGCATCGGGCTCTTTCTGTTCTCTCCCGCCACCCGGAGTCTCCTGCCCGACCCCGAGCGTCGCGCGGGCACTTAGCGTCACTTCGCACCGGGCATATTACCCGTCAGAGGAGGAGTGGGCGCGGATGGCCCGCCGCCGTCGCCGGCGGCCGCCCGAAGTCCAGGCGGCCCTGGACAGACTGAAGCGTGACATAGCCGCGAGCCTGGCCCCCCGCGGTCCGGGAGCGCGCGGGCAGGTCCGCGGGACGGGCCGCAGGGGCCCGTCGGGGGAAGGCCCGATGGTCACCCGCATGCTCGACATAGCCGCCCGGCACCTCGACATGAAGCGCAGGGGACGTCCCCCATCCGCTCCGCGCCCGGCAGGTCTCGGAGAACGGCCCGGTGGCGGTGGCACGGAGGGCGAAGGCGGCGCGCACCCGGACGGCGGCGGCCGCGGCCGTGGCGGCTCCTGAGGCACCTTCCTGAGGCGCCGAGAGGAGTGAAGGCACCGTGCAACGCGTGCACGGCAGAACGGTCCTGGCCGACTTCGCCAGCCTCGCCCAGGCGAGGGAGGCCGAGCGCCGCATCCGCCGCGAAGGGCTCGGCCACGCGCGGGTCGACGTCCTGGCCGGCCACACCGGAGACCAAAGGTTCGCCGCAGAGTCCCTCCTGGAACCGCTCGTGGGGCCGGACATGGACATGGTCGTCGACGCGCTGGGGGAGTCCCCGGCCAACCTCCTGGCGCGGCGGCCGCGCCCGGGCAGGGTCCTGCTCACGGTGGTGACACGGGAGGAGGACGTCCCGGCCGTCGTCTCGGTCGTCAAGGACGCCGGGGGTTCCGTGTAGGGGCGGACCGGCCGGTCATTCGACCTACTCCGGCTCCGGTCTCGCGGGTCTGAAGCCTCTCGCCGCCAGGGCCGCCTGGGTCCTGTCCCTGAGGCCCAGTTTGCGGATTATCGCCCCCAGATGGTTCCGCACCGTCTTCTCGCTTATGAAGAGCTTCCGGGCGATCTCCTCGTTGGTCAGGCCCTCGCCGACCAGGGCCAGGACCTCCCGTTCCCGGAGGGTCAGGTCCGCGTCGTCGAAGGTGGGAGCCTGCCTCATCCGGACCTCCGGCTCGTGCGCACCCCCCTCCCCGCGGCCGCGGCCGAGCGCCCCGGCCCCGCCGGCCGGACCGCCGCCGGAGGAAAGGGCCGTCAAGGCCTCCGGGGCGAGGGTGCTCATGCCGCCGTGGGCGGCCCGGACGGCGCCGACGATCTCCTGAGGGTCGGCCGTCTTCAGGAGGTAGCCCCTCGCCCCGGCTTCGAGAAGCCCGGGGACCCGCTCCGGCTCGTGGTGCGCGGTCAGCACCACGACCGCCGTCCTCGGGTTGTGCCGCAGGATGTCGCGGATGACCTCGACCGAGGGAGGGCCGGGCATGAACAGGTCAAGAAGGACCACATCCGGGGCCAGCTCGCGGGCCAGACGCACAGCCTCCTCCCCGTCGGGGGCCTCCCCGACCACCTCGACATCAGGCGCGAGGTCGAAGACCATCTTGAGCCCCTCGCGGACGACACCGTGGTCGTCGGCGAGGAGGACCCGGACGGGAGGTGCGTCCGCAGGCCGGGCCTCCGGCCCCGTCCGGCCGGACGCCCCGAGCCCGGCCAGGAGACTCCAGAACCGGCTCCTCCGGGCCACCGGGAGCCTGACCCTGACCTCCGTCCCCTCGCCTGGACGTGAGCTTATCCGCCAGGTCCCGCCCAGGAGCCTCACCCGCTCGTCCACGCCCACGAGGCCGAAACAGCCGCGGCGGGCCAGTTCGCGGAGGTCTTCGGGCGGCTCGAAGCCCTGCCCGTCATCGGCGATGTCGAGGGAGACCGCCCGGGGCAGAAAGCGCAGCTTCAGAGCCACTTCCCTCGCTCGGGCGTGCTCTGTCACGTTCCCCAGGACCTCCTGGAAGATGCGGAAGAGACCGGCCTCGAGTGACGGGTGGAGCCTCTGCTCCTGGCCGGAGATGACGACGGTCACCTTGAGGCCCGCCGTCGAGGAGACGCGCTCGGCGTAGTCCTTGAGGGCCCGGGCGAGACTGCGTCCCTTGAGCTCGAGGGGCCGAAGGTCGTTGAGGATGCGCCGCCCTTCCTCCAGGCAGCCGGCGACCGTCTCGCGGAGGTCCTTGAGGATGGCGAGGGCCTCCGGCTTGCGGACAGGGTCGGCCTCGATGCATCGCTCCACCAGCTCGAGACTCAGCCCGATTCCGGCGAGGGACTGCATCAGGCCGTCGTGAAGGTCCCGGGCCAGGCGCTTCCTCTCTTCCTCCTGCGCCCGGATGACCCGGTAGTCCGTCTCCCGCCGCCCGCCGCGCTGACCGGGCAAGTGTCCTCTGTCCCTCCTCCCGCCGGGCAGGTTCCCGGGCCGCCGCGGGGCCCGGGACCATCCTATGCCGGCGCGGCCCCCGACGAAAGGAAAGCGGACGCGAGGGCGAGGTCGCCTCGCGTCCCAGAGGATTGGGGGGGCCGCGCAGGGCCAGCTGCGCTATATCATAGACGGCGTCGCCGACCGCCGTACTGGGCGGAGGGCCCGTTCTTCTGGGCGGAGGGCCCGTATCACGGAGGAGGGCTCAGGGGACGACGACCCGACCCCGGCGGTACTCGGGGACGATATCGGTCGTGTCCAGAGTGGCGCAGAGGACGATATCATCTCCGAACCCCAGGGCCGTCAGGTGGCGGGCGTGGTCGGCGGCCGCGACGGCCCGCGCGAGGTCCCGGCCGTCCTCACCGGCCATGGACCGGTAGAGGGCGGCCGCCGCCCGGGCGAGGTCGCGGAAGACGAAAGGGGCGTTCCGTTCGAGGTGGGCGGCGATGAAGCCGGCCAGCAGGATGTCCTCGAGCGAGAAGCCGCCGCGCGTCCCGGCGCAGCACAGCACGACGTCTCCCTCCGCGGAGAGGACCTCTTTGGCTACGGCCGTCGCGTTCAGGAAGGCGGCGACGAGGACGCGCCGGGCGCCTCCCCCGCCGGTCCTCGTCCCGGCGGCCCGGCGCAGGGTCCGGGTGCCGTTGGTCGTGGTGAAGAAGATGGTCTTCCCGGAGACCCGCTCCGGGGTGTACTCCAAGGGCGAGTTGCCGAGGTCGAAGCCCTCGATGCGAAGGCCCATGCGCTCACCGCCGAGGAGGAGCCCCTCCGTCCCGCCCCTGGCCGCCGCCAGACGGTCGTAGCGGACCCGGGCCTCCCTGGGGGTGGCCGCCGGGCGCACCTCCCGGGCTCCGGCCGCCAGGGCGGTGACAAGAGTGCTCGTCGCCCGCAGGACGTCGATGACCACGGCCACGCGGCCCGACACGTCCCGCGGCCTGAGGGCCTGCAGGGTCGGGACGACGTCGACCACCCTCTCCGCCGGGCGCGGTGGAGACTCCAGGGATCCCACCCCCCTCAGCCGACGAACTCGGAGAGGACCACGGCCATGCCGACGGCCACCAACGGCCCGACCGGGACACCCTTGAGGAACACGGTGCCGAGGATGGTCCCCACCAGGACCCCGGTGATGATCTCGGGGCTGGTGGACAGGGCCTCCAGACCCCGGGACCCGAGCCAGGCGGCCAGGGCGCCGGCCGCCGCGGCCGTGAGCCCCTTCATCCCGGTCAGGACCCGGTTGATGTCCGCCGGCCCCGACTCCCCGGTCGCGAAGGGAACGAGCACCGTCACGGTCAGGACGGTCAGTCCGACCTGGATGCCCCACACGTCGAGCAGCTCCAAGACCTGGTCCAGCCCCATCAGCTTGAGCCCGAGGAGCATCACGGCGGCCCAGGTCACCAGGGGGTTCCTGCCGGCCAGACCCAGACCGAGGACCAGGAGAAGGATAAGGACTTCGCGGTTCACGGTCAAGCCCCCGTCCCGAAGGCTATTCCTCCCGCCCGGACGAAATGCCGGGCCCCGGGTCGGTCTCCGGACAAGCCGGCCTCCTCACCCTCTTCCACCCCCTTCTACCCGGCCTCCATCGCTCATATTGTAGTTCCGTCCCCGAGACGACCTCCCCCTGCACCCACGGGACAGGCTGTCCGGGCTAGAGGTGACCTCCGCTGGACCTGGAGCTCCGAACCATCCGTGTCATGGCCGCCCTGCGGTTCATCTCGGCCCTGATCGAGTGCGCCGCAGCCGTCTACATCCTTCACCGCTTCCAGGTGAAGGATGCCCTGCGCGTCAACGCCCTCCTCGGCCTCGTCGGCCCCCTCATCCTCATCTTCGTCACCCTCGTCGGCGTGGTCGGCATCGCCGACAAGCTGTCCTTCGGGAGACTCGGCCTCATCCTCCTGGCCGTCCTCCTCATCTTCGCCGCCACCCGCTAGGAGCGCGGCCGGAGGCGGCGGGCAGGCCGTCTCCAACGTGGTCCCCGCCGACCGGAGAAAAGTGAGGCGGGCGGCGGCCCCTCGACGGCCGCCGCCCG
>CAJXZV010000110.1 GCA_913063835.1 uncultured Eubacteriales bacterium | reverse complement strand
GGGTGGGTCAATTCTTGGCCGGCCCTACCGGGTCAGTTTACAACCGGCCGTGACACCCGGCATGAGGCTCATACCATCACGTCGATTTATAGGCGCTGAGCGGGTGCGGTTTACTCTCACGCGTCTCCGGCGCCGTCTTGAAGGCTCCTGGTCGGACGGACATCCTTGTGCTCGCTGGACAGGATCGTCGGACAGGATCGTCCATAACGCCTACAAAATCTCCCTGAAGGGCGAGTCCATGCGGAAGGCAATGGGGGCAAGAACGTCAAACGAAGAACCGAGCGAGACTTGACAATCCACCTCAGCCACTCGAGTGCGCAGAGCCGAGGAAACCCAACTGGTTCCTCGGCTCTGTTGGCTCTGTTCGGTTACCCGCAATCAACATGGGTGGGCCTGCTAGGGTCCACCATCTGGCCGCAGGGGAACGACCCGCCACGTCAGTGCAAGCCCTCGTCTGGCCGCATAGTTCTGTGCCTTGGCATCGTAAAATGAATCAACGAGAAGGACTCCATCAGCTTCAGCAATCAGAGCTAGCTGCGCCACAGGGCCTCGAACCTGGACGGCATAGACTTTCAGGCCTCCCTTGCGCGCCAGTTCAGCGTGACGCTGTAGTTCCTCATTCTCCGGGTCTCGAAGGGCCATCTCCTCAGCCATGGCCAGGAAGTCCCGGAGATGGGCCTGGCACGCGTTCTGAACGGAACTCTCAACCAGGGTTCCCCCGCTATAGTCCTCACCGGGTAGGGCTAGGTATACCTCTCGCGGCTGCACGGCCCATTGAGCGGTCATTGCGTCGGCGTCACGCGGAGACACAAATCGATCTAGGACTATAATCGCGTCAAGAACACGATCGGGCTCGCGAGCGGCGAGTTCTTTCAGGACGGAAGTGCGGCCAGTGACGTAGTCGATAACCGAGCCTGTCACGGGTCCTCCGACGTAAACAACGACCTTCTCGCCTTCGACTCGGGAGTTCGCTGAAAGGCTGGGCTGCCAGACCATCCACACAACGATGGCCAGCCCCAACACACAAGCGGCTAACAGGAACCGTCTCATCTTGCCACTTCCTCACCAGCTAGCACTGCCTGGAATGGTGAAGGTTGTGATTGTCTCCCAGTCCCGAGGGACAGGATCGGGCAGGCCACCGTAGTCGTAACACAGTTCCGATTCTAGAAGGACGCTGAACGAACCTGGTTGTCCACTCGACGGGGTCGTATACGTGTACGCATAATAGGTGGTGTTGGCACTCATCAGGTGCGGGGAGGCCATGCCCAGCATTACATCATTGCTGTCGTACTCGCGATATCTCCCGGGGAAACTGCCGCCCCAGGAACTGCCGAGACCCGAATAGTACGCGCTGATGGCCTGGGATGTTCCCCGTAACTCACCTTCCCATGCATCCCACCAGCTATACTTGTCCACGGAGGTCGACGACCACACGCCTCTCAAGTAATAGTAGTCCTCATCGGCGAAAGTATAGCCATCGTGGGGAGTGTACCAGTCCCAAGCATACGCTGGCGCAGAGACAAACGTCACGGCAACGAGCGACCTACGCCTACTGCAACAGTTCTGACCAGCCTCACGGGACCCACCTCCTTCCATACTGGTAATGGCCGCGTAGTTCACTCCGACGAGAGGATATCAGACTCTCCCATGGCTGTCACGACATGGCTACCGAAAAGTAGCTGTCAAGCAAACGTGGGTAGGGCCCCATCGGCCTTGGTTTTCCAGAACCTGGCCACAGGTTCGCGAGGCCGAGGCCGCTGTCTGGCCCTCCAGCACACGGCCCGGACCGTCACCGGTCAAGGCGGAGCATTGCCGGACCGCCCGCCCCCAGCCCTTCACATGGAAAGTGCGCACTAGAGCCGCCACTGGGGGGCCACAAGACGCCTCAGGGCCTTGGCCAGAGGCCAGCCTGAGTCCAGGATGTGCACCGGTTCGACACCCTCTCCTTGAGCGGCGGCCTTCCTCCAAACCGCCGGGAGCGGCATGCCGCTGGCCTCAAGGCCCAGAAGGGCCAGCATGTTCGCCGCACCGCGCCTGGTCCAGGCCCTGCCTCTCTTCTTCATCCTCAAGGCTATCTTCTTGTCGACGTTGCCCTCTGTGGCCCCCAGGCCGCGGAGCGTCACACCCTCGACCTTCACCAGGCTCCGGTAGTCGGCGAGGCCGTCCTGGTTGGCCGCCAGGGCCCTTCGCAGCCTCTCCTTACACCAACCCAGGCACCTTCTGATTCACCGCGTCAGGTGGAACCGGCACAGCTGCCATGGCCGCTGACGGGAAGTAGTCCAGGGCCGTCTTGACCCATCCCGCCCCGTCACCAGGTGGACAATCTCCTCCAGGGTGTTGAAATCCTCCACACAGTAGACTGAAACCGCACATCGGGGAGCTCACTCCTTGTTCCGATGGGGTCGGATTTGAGTGAGGTCTTCCTTCCGTACCTAGACTGTCGTATCTACGCTTCGTGTTGACAACTTAGCCCTGGCTCGAGCCAGGAAAGAGAGAGGGCCACGGAGTACTTTTCTTGGTGACCAAACCAGAGAGAGGAGTACCGTGCCGTGACCCTCGAGGACAGTGTACAACGGTTTCGCTTGAACGTCATCCGTCGGGCGCAAGAATTGGCAACGTGAGCCAGGCCTGCCGGGAAGCGGGCCTCTCGCGCACCTTGTTCTACCGGTGGAGGGCCCGCTACCTGGCGGAGGGACCTGACGGGCTCACGCCGCGGCCGAGGACCAGAGCCCTGCTTGGTAGAACAGTGAGACAACTCCCGTCGGCCCACACATGGATGCAGGAGCGACCGAAGGAGGTAGTCACCCTTGGGCACCCCAGCCAAGACACTGCCGAAGAAAGGCCTCCCCCGTGAGGAGGTCCTGGCCCGGATGGAGACCGCCCGCTCGGGCGACGCCAAGTGGCGCGAGGGGCGGACCTGGAGCCTCGTCTATTTCGGAGGCCCGGAGATAACGGCGCTCCTGAAAGAGGCCTACACCAGGTTCTTCTCCGAGAACGCTCTGAACCCCATGGCCTTCCCGAGCCTGAAGCGCTTCGAGGCCGAAGTGGTGGCCATGACCGCTGCTCTCCTCGGCGGTGACGACCGGACCGTGGGGAACATGACCTCGGGCGGCTCCGAGAGCATCATGATGGCCGTGAAGACCGCCCGGGACTGGGCCCGGGCCGAGCGCCCCGAGATAACCGAGCCGGAGATGGTCCTGCCGGAGACGGCCCACCCGGCCTTCCTCAAGGCCGCCCACTACTTCGGCGTCAAGGCGGTCCGCACGCCCGTGACCTGTGACTGGCGGGCCGACCCGGAGGCCATGCGCCGGGCCGTGACCAGGAGCACCATCCTCCTCGTCGGTTCGGCGCCCGCCTACCCTCAGGGGACGGTCGACCCCATCCCGGAGATAGCGGCGCTGGCCGCCGAGCGGGGCGTCCTCTGCCACGTCGACTCCTGCCTGGGCGGCTTCATCCTGCCCTTCGTTCGGCGCCTGGGCTACCGGGTCCCCGACTTCGACCTCTCCGTGCCCGGGGTCACCTCCATCTCGGCCGACGTCCACAAGTACGGGTTCGCGGCCAAGGGTGCCTCGGTCATCCTCTACCGCGATACCGGTCTCCGGCGTCACCAGTACTTCACCTTCGCCGACTGGTGCGGCGGGCTCTACGCCTCTCCGACCATGACCGGCACCCGGCCGGGCGGGGCCATCGCCGCCGCCTGGGCGGTCATGAACCACCTGGGGGAGGAAGGCTACCTGGAATTGGCCCGCATCTCCATGGAGACCGCGCGCCGTCTGATAGACGGGATCGAGGCCATACCCGAGCTCAGGGTCATGGGCCGCCCCGACATGACCGTCTTCGCCTTCACCTCCGACGAGATAGACGTCTACACCCTGGCCGAGGTCATGGAGAAGAAGGGCTGGCACATGGACCGTCAGCAGCTTCCGCCCAGCCTGCACATGATGGTCACCCCCGCCCACGCCGGTGTGGCCGACCGCTTCCTCGGCGACCTCGAGGAGGCGGTCCGGGAGGTGGCCGCCCTGGGGCCGGACCACCAGCCGGAGGGGATGGCCGCCATCTACGGCGGGATGGCCAAGATGCCCGACCGCGGCCTGGTCCGCGACTTCCTGGCCGAGGTGATGGACGACTGGACCCGGGTGGAGTAGCGGCTGCGGGCGCCGCCGGTCCCGGCCGGGCCACCGAGTCGTCCGGACCGCGGGTGAGGTCGCCGGCTCTGCCGCCGGAACGGAGACTCAGCCCATGAGAAGATAGGCCAGGGCCAGGCCGAGGTAGTTCCCCACGGCGAAACCCACCAGGCCCGTGGTGATGCCCGAGACGATGACCTCCCGGTTCTTGAGGGCTGCGGCCACCGGCCCCACGAAGGCCGGACTGTAGACGGCCGCCGTCGAGGTGATGATGATGGTGTCGGCATCGATGCCAAGGCGCGCCGCCAGGGCGTAATGGAGGATCACCGTGCCCACGAGCACGAAGGCGCAGTAGCCGAAGATGTAGGGCGTGCCGCCGAGCCGGCCGAGGTCGGCGATGGTCCCGATGGCCACACAGAAGACCAGGAGAAGGTAGTTGCCGGTCTCGAAGGCCCCGCGGAGGTTGCGTATGCGGCTCACGAAGGAGCCAGCGATGCTCAAGGTGGTCAGGAGGAGCAGGATGAGGGTTTGGTCGAGACCTCCGGTGACGGCCAGGGAGACGCCGACGCTCACGGCCACGACGGCTGCGGACAGGGCCAGGGCCGCTCCCGCCTGCCCGGCCCGGGACAGGATTCCGCCGGTGGACGGCCGGCCCACGTCACCGGCCTCGGCGGCCGGTCGGCCCACGTCACCCGCCTCGACGGCCGGCCGGGCTTTCGCGCCCTCCTGTGACTGCTGAGGGGCCTCGTTGGCGGGGGCCGGTTTGAAGGGCGGGGCGAACTTGAGGAGGAGGCGCTGGGCCACGGTAAAGAGGAAGATGAGGTAGAGGCCGCCCATGACCACGTCGGCGGCGTTGACCATGATGAACACCTCTTCCTCCACGCCGAGGGCAAGCCCGATGGCGCTCATGTTGGCCGTCCCGCCCGTGTAGACGCCAACGAACATCCCGGCGAGCTTCTGCGCCTCGGGGACATGAGCGGCGAAGACGACCGATCCGGCCGCGGCCACCACCAGCACGCTGGCCAGGGCCAGGATGAAGGAGAGGACCGTCGGCCGGGCCAGCCTGAGCCAACGCACGAAGTCCGTGGAGAAGAGGAGGAGGGGGATGGCCAGCAGCACGGCCGCCTCGGAGGTCCGTATGGAGACGGCCTCATCGATGGGCACGGGAAGGTTGGCCAGGAGGATGCCCACGATGTAGCACAGCAGTGTGGCCCCTACGAACTCCAGGACTTTCACCCGCCTCACGCCGTAGAGGATGAGGGCGGGCATCAGGAGAGCGAAGACGATTTGAGCGGCCAGCGGCATGATTCTCCACAACCCCCTGTGAAGGCGCTCGGTGCGGAGAGCCCTGTAAGCGGAGGGCCCTGTGAAGTAGTGGGGGTTTGGTTCGCTGCGGGGAAGCGCCTGACCTGCCCGAATTGTCCGAAAAGACGGGGCGGGCACCGCCCAGGCGCCTCGGCGCGGCCTGTGGGAACCTTGGCTCTCAGGTCTTCTGAGCGTCCCCGGGGCCCTCGGCCACCTTCCACCCGCCCGGGACCGCGGTTATCCGACCGGCGGCCTTGAGCCGGCGGAACTCCCGCCGGGCCTGCTCCCAGATGCCGTCGTCGTGAAGGGGACGGCCGTCCTCGAGCATGTCCCAGACGACCAGACGGTCCATCCTCAGCAGCTCATGGGATGTCAGGCCGAAGAAGTCCGCCGGGGCGGTAGGGCCGGCCTGGTGCCAGGCCTCGTTGAGTCTCACCCGCCGCTCGTAGGAGTTGAGCCCCTTGAAGTCGTCGGAGACCACGGCCAGGTCGTAATCGCTCTCCCTGAGGTCGTCGCCCCTGGCCCTGGAACCGAAGACGGCCACGGCCCGCAGGCGGAGGCCGGCCATCAAGTGCCGCACGAAGGGGGCGAGTTCCTCGAAGTCTTCCGGGCCCTTGGAGGGGCCACGACCGCTACCGTCCTTCATAGAGCCGCTCCAGCACGAACGTTCTCACCGTCTCCGCGTTCTCGATGGCTTCAGAGGTGATATGCTCGTCATAGAACTCCTCTGGTGCACCGCCCACGCCGTTCGGGTACCGGGCGTTCAGGTAGTGGGGGTCGAGCTTCCTGCAGGCCGTGGCGACCGCTTGCGGCACCTGGCAGCCGGCTTCGAGGTCGCGCTCTCCCGCCTTCAGCCACCACTCGACCTCCGCTTGCATGCCTGCCACCTCCCGGGCGGTTCTGCCTCTCGCCCGAACCTCTCCAACCAGAATACCACGGACAGGGGAACGGCTACGCGCCGTCCAGGGCGGAGAGGAGGTCGGGCAGGAAATCCTCGAAGCGGGGGTAGGTCTCCCGGTCGGCCTCGTAGTCAGCCAGGCGGTCGTAGAGGACGCGGATGTATCTGAAGCCTTGACTCTCGTGTCGTGAGAGGATCCTCTCCGCCTCGTCCGGCCCCTTGTAGAGCAGGGCCAGCCTGGCTTCCACGGCCCTGATGACGTGCTCCTCCAGAGCGCAGCGCCACGAACTGTAAGCCAGTTCGCTCATCGCTCGGGCTATGGGACGGTAGAGGTGAGAGTAGGAGGCAATCAGTTCTTCGTGGGCGTCGAAGGCGTGCCTGACGAGAGTGTGGCTCCACTCGTGAACGGTCAGGCTCCAGAGCGCCGAAGAGAGTTCCCCGCCGGAAAGGCGCTTGGCCATCGTCCCCGAGATGACCGCCACGGCACAGGTCCAGTCGCCGTCCTCAAGGATGTTGCCGTAGTTGCCCGAGAAGGCCGACACCACCACCAGGTAGGCGGAATGCCCGGTACCGAAGTAGGACTCCAGGGCT